>NZ_NFIQ01000034.1 GCF_002159455.1 Flavonifractor sp. An306 | reverse complement strand
GTTCCGGGGTAGGGGTAGGCTCCGGCGTGGGAGAGGGGGTGGCCGCTTCGGCCGGCGGAGAGGAGGGCGGAACGGCGGCCCCGGAGGAGCCGTCCGGCGTCCGGCCCAGGGCGGGAATGAGGATCAGCGCCAGGCACACCACCAGGGCGGAGGCCAGCAGGGGAAGAGGAGAGGGGCGGCTTCTTTTTCTATCCCGCCGTACCCGTTTGGGTTGATATTGAGAAGAGGACAAGAGCAAGACACCTCGTTTTTTATAGTAGTGGGGAGGGCTGGGCCAGAACCAGCTCCTCCAGCTGTGTGTAATCGGAAAACGTCCATTGGGGCGTCCAGGGTGTGGTGTTGGGCAGGCCCCTGGGGTTGTACCAGGCGGCGGGCAGGCCGCAGTCCAAAGCGCCCCGTATGTCGGTGGACAGGTTGTCCCCCACCACCAGCACCCGCTCCCGCCGGGTCACCCCCAGCTGCCGGAGCACCGGCTCAAAAAAGGCGGGGGAGGGCTTGGCCGCCCTCACCTCCTCCGAGATGAACAGGTAGGGGATCACCTCCGCCAGGGGAGAGCGAGCAAACCGGCCCCGCTGGGCCCGGGCCACGCCGTTGGTGATGATGGCCAGAGTGCAGTGGGGGGCCAGGGCCCGGCACAGCGCCTCCGCCCCCGGCAGCAGAAAGGCGCCCTGGGCCAGCCGGTCTAAGTAGTCCCGGTTGAAGGCCACCGGGTCGTCGTCCCGTCCCATGGCCCGGGTGAAGGCGGCGAAGCGCTCCACCACCAGGAAGGACTGGGTGACTTCGCCCCTGTCCAGCCGGGCCCACAGGTCCCGGTTAATGGACAGGTAGAGGCCGCGGGTAGTGTCGTCGTCGGGGTAGCCCCGCTCCGCCAGCACCTGCCGCAGGGCGGCGTCCTCCGCCCGGTCGAAGTCAAACAGGGTATTGTCCGCGTCAAAGAGGAGAAAATCAAAGTTAGCCATGGTCAGCCTCCTGCCGTGCCCGGCGCTTTTCCTGGGAGACGATGATCAGCCGCATCAGGGAGGACACCATCAGCACCCCGGTGGCCAGCGCCCCCGCCAGACCCAGGGTGTGGAGCAGGGTGGAGAGAAACAGAGAGGTCTCTCCGCTCATGGCGTACTCCATGGTGTAGTAGATCCCGCCGCCGGGCACCAGGGGAAACAGGGCCACCAGCAGATAGCTGGTCACCGGACACTTCCGCAGCCGGGCCATCAGCTCCGACCAGGCGGAGATCACCAGGGCGGCAAAAAAATACTGGATAATGTCGCTGTGGACCAGCGGGGCGGTGAGCAGGTAGCACAGCCACCCCAGGGCCCCGCCGCCGGCGCAGATGAACATGCCGGCCCCGTGGATGTTGAAGAGCACGGAAAAGCCGATGCAGGCCAGGAAGGCCCAGAGGCAGGGGAGATAATAGGTGAACTGGTCCATCTTACCCTCCCATAAACATCCCGGTCAGGCCCAGGGACAGGGCGGTGCCCAGGGCGATGGCCGCCCCGATGAGCAGGGCCTCCGCCCCCTTGCTGATCCCCGCCACCATGTCTCCCGCCATAATGTCCCGCATGGCGTTGGTGATGGCGATGCCGGGCACCAGGGCCATCAGCGCGCCGATGATGATCCGGTCCAGATTTTCCCCCAGCCCCAGGCCGGTGAGGAGCACCGCCGCCAGGGCGGAGGCGGCTCCGCCGGCCACGGTTTTGAAGAACAGGTTGGCTCCCAGCCGGGAGATGAGGGTGAGGCACAGGCCGATGACCACCCCGCACAGCCCGCCGCACACCCCGTCCGCCGGGGAGCCGCCGTAAAACAGGGAAAACATGCCGCAGCCCAGAAAGTAGGCCAGCAGCTGCACCCACAGGGGATAGACCCGGTGGTTGCGCCGGATGTCCGCCATCTGTTCCAGCGCGTCGTCAAAGGGGGGCGCCTGACTGCACAGCTTGCGGCACAGGCCGTTGTACTGCTCCAGCAGGTAGATGTCGGTGCCGTGGGCGGGCATCCGCCGGATCTGCGTCAGGGGCTCTCCCTGGGGAGAGGTGAGGCTGATGATAATGCAGTTGGGGATGGCGAATACCTCCCCCTGCTCCACCCCGTAGGCCTGGAGCAGGCGGCGGATGGACTCCTCCACCCGGTAGATCTCCGCCCCGCTCTCCATCAGCCGGTAGCCCATTTCACCCACCAGCCCCAGCAGCTTGTTGTAGTCCAGCTCCAAACAGAGCACACCCTTCCTGACCCAGAAAACGGCCTCCTTTCCGCAGGCGGGTGTGGAACTATCCCACAGACGGAGGGGCCGGTAAAAAAGTTGACGTAAAATCGGGAAAAATATTATGGATGCAGAAAAAAAGACCGCCGCCCGGGGCGGCAGTCTCTCAGACCGCGATTAAAACGCCCGCGGAGGAGCCCTGCGGCTCGCTCCGCGGTTATTATATCACACAAGTTCTCCAAATACGATACCAAAATCCGGCCAAAAACAAGAATATGTTCCGTCATTTTTTTCGCCAGGCTAACAGGAAGGCGGAGTTGACGATCACCGCCACCGACCCGGCGTTGTGGACCAGGGCCCCCACCACCGGATTGAGCACGCCACTGATGGCCAGCAGGATGGCCGCAAAGTTCAGAGCCATGGAGAAGGTCAGGTTAAGCTTGATGGTGGTCATCATCCGCCGGGCCAGCCCCAGCAGGTGGGGCAGCTCCTTGATGTCGTCGCTGACCAGGGCGATGTCGGCGGCGTCCACCGCGATGTCGCTGCCCACGCCCCCCATGGCGATGCCCACCATGGCCTGCTTCAGGGCGGGGGCGTCGTTCACCCCGTCTCCCACCATGCACACCGGCATGCCCGCCGCCTGGCTGCGGGCGATCCAGTTCAGCTTGTCCTCCGGCAGGCAGCCCGCCTCCACCTGGGTAATGCCCAGCCGGGCGGCCACGCGGCGGGCGGCGTTTTCGTGGTCCCCGGTGAGGAGCACCGGCTCCGCCCCCGCCGCCCGCACCCGGGCCACCGTGTCCGCCGCGTCCTCCCGCAGGGTGTCGGCCAGAGCCAGCAGGCCCGCCGCCGTCCCGTCCAGGGCCAGGAAAATGACGGTACAGCCCTCTTTCCGGCAAGCTTCGGCGGCCCGCTCCGCCTCAGGGGGGAGGGTAACCCCCGCCTCCTCCAGCAGGGCGGCGTTGCCCGCCAGCAGCTCCACGCCGTCCACCAGGGCCCTCACCCCCCGGCCGGGGAGCATCTGAAAGCCCTCCGCCTCCGGGATGGCCAGCCCCTGCTCCCGGCAGCCGCGCACCACCGCCCTGCCCAGGGGATGCTCCGAGCGGGCCTCCGCCCCGGCGGCGGCGGCAAACAGCCGCTTTTCCGGCCACTGGGGGAGCAGGGAGACCACCCGCGTCACCTGAAGGGCCCCCAGGGTGAGGGTGCCCGTTTTGTCAAAGGCCGCCTTGCGCACCAGGGCCAGCCGCTCCAGGGCGTCCCCCTCCCGCACCAGAAAACCGTGGCGGGTGGCGTTGCCGATGGCCGCCATAATGGCGGTGGGGGTGGCCAGTACCAGAGCGCAGGGGCAGAACACCACCAGAATGGTCACCGCCCGAATGAGTTCCCCCGTGAGCAGCCAGGTGAGGACGGCGGCGGACAGGGCGATCACCACGATCCAGGTGGCCCACCGGTCGGCCAACCCCACGATTTTGGCCTTGCCTGCGTCGGCGGACTGGACCAGCCGGACCATCCGCTGGATGGAGCTGTCCTCCCCCACCTTTTCCGCCACCATGTCGAAGGAGCCGAACTGGTTTACCGTGCCGCTGGATACCGGATCCCCGGGGCCCTTGTCCACCGGCAGGGATTCCCCCGTCATCACCGCCTGGTCGATGGCGGTCTGTCCGGCCCGCACCACTCCGTCCACCGGTACCGTCTCCCCCGGCAGCACCCGCAGCAGATCCCCCACCCGCACCTCCTGAGCGGGGATCACCTGCTCCCCCTCCGGCGTGAGCCGCCGGGCGGTGCGGGGGGTGAGGCGCACCAGCTTTTCAATGCCCGCCCGGGCCCGGGCCACCGTCAGCTCCTCCAGCAGGGCCCCCAGCTGCATGATGAAGGCCACCTCTCCGGCGGCAAAGATCTCCCCAATGCACACTGAGGCCACCAGGGCGAGGGACACCAGCAGGTCGGCCTTGATGTCAAAGGCGGTGACCAGTCCCAGAAAGGCCTCCAGCAGGATGGGGACGCCGCACAGCACAATGGCAATCCACGCCGGATCAACGGGCAGGGGGACCGGTTTGAGCAGACTGGCCAGCAGGGCCAGGGCGGACAGAACCAGGAGAATCACATCTTTTTTCACACCACCCCACGCCAGCAGGGCTTCCAAACGGGACATATACACGCCTCCTTATACCAATAGGGGTATGGGTATATTATACCCATAGGGGTATACCGTGTCAAGAAAAAAGACCAGCGCCCGCCGGTTCTCGGCGGGCGCTGGGGGAGGGGTGTAGTTGAGGGGAGGGAGGGGTTACAGTCCGGAGGTAAAGGAGTACAGGCTGCGGCCCAGGATTTTTTCCATGGCCCGGCCCAGGGCGTAGGTCTTTTTTTCGTCCACGCCGGTCTGCACGCCCATGCCGTTGACTATGGTGACAAAGTCCTCGGTGGACACAAGGCCGGTGCGGCTGCACTGGAAGTAGTAGTCCCCGGCGCCCTTGACGGGCACGCCGTCCAGGAAGTTGGCCACCTGGCCGCCGATGCCGCCGATGGTGCAGTCAAAGGTGCGCACGCCGGCCAGCATGGCGGCGTAATAGCCGGCCATACCCATACCCCGGATGTCGTGGATATGGAAGGAGTGCTGGGCGGGGTCGGGGTGGCGCTGGAGGATCACCTGGAAGTAGTTCAGGATATCCGTGGGGGTGGCGATGCCGTCGGGGTCGGAGTGCTCCACCTCGTCAAAGCCGATGTCAAACATCCGGTCCACAAACTCGTAGGCCCGCTCAATGGGGACCTTGCCCTGGATGGGGCAGCCGAATACGGTGCCGATATTGCCGGCCACCTTCTTGACGCCCATGTCGTGGAGGGCCTTGACGTTTTTCTCCGCCTCGGCAAAGAGCTGCTCGTGGGTGCGGCGCATGTTCTTCATGGCGTAGGCCTCGCTGGTGGCGATCTGGCCGGTGAGCACCCGGTCGATCTTGGCGCCCTTGTCCAGCAGGCCGCCCACCCGCTCAATGGCCTTGGGGGTGAGAGCCAGCACGGTGTACTCCACATCCACGTCCTTGGGCAGGCGGAGCAGCAGCTCATCCACGTCCTTGAACTGGGGCACATAGGCCACGTGGCTGATGGAGCCCACCTCGATACGCTTGAAGCCGGCCTTGATAAGCTGGTCGGCAATGTACAGCTTGGCGTCCAGGGGGACGTAGTGCTCCTCGTTCTGGAGTCCGTCCCGCATGGTGATGTCAATGATGTCTATTTGCTCAGGGAGCTTGATTTCCATATGTTGTCACCTCAAACGATCAGGCAAGGAACTGGGCCAGGGCGGTCATCTGCGCCACGATGAAGGTGGAGGCGTAGTAGCCCATGAACTGCACACCAGTGTGAATGCCGAAGAAGTTGTTCAGGATACCGCCGAACAGGCCCACGATCACGGCCACGAAGATGCCGAACAGTCCGGCCTCATAGAAGGCCAGCATGCAGATAAGGCCCAGGAACGCGCCGATGAGGGCCTCGTGGCTCACATAGCGGAACATGGCGGCGGTCCACTTGCGGGCCTGCTTCATGGACAGGGGGTAGGCGAACAGCGCGCCGCAGATGATGCCGATAAAACCGTAGAGCAGGTACTGTGGGATGCCCAGAGCGCCGTGGATATCAATGTTGTTGAACAGGGGGAAGGCGGGACCCAGGGCCACGGGGGACAGAGGCAGGCCGAAGGCCACCAGGGGGATGAGCAGCTCGCCGATGTAGGTGGCGTTGCTGACGGCGTCCTGGATGCCCAGGCCGGTGGTGGTGCGGTCGTAGAGCTCCTTCTTCCGTGGGGCCAGCAGCTCGCCCATCAGAACGGTCATGCCCACCGGGGAGAAGGTGAAGGTACAGGCGGAGACGGCGGAGGCGCCGGCCACATAGCCCATCTGGTTCTTGGTAAAGTAGGAGAAGGGGTTGGGGAAGCCCTTTTTCTTCTGCTTGGGCTCCGGGGCCAGCCAGATCTCATTGGGGCGGGTCCGGTGCTGCAGCTCCCGGCGGCTGGGGATCAGCACGTTGAAGAGCTCGGCGATCATGGGCCCGATGGTGATGCCCATGAAGATGGAGATGAACAGGGTGCCGCCGGTGGCCTCCACCGCCAGGCGCTGAAGCCCCTGGATGAAGAAGGCGAAGGGGATCAGGGACACCACCGCGCCGAACTTGGCCTTGGACATGAAGGCGATGAGCACCGCGCCGATGGTGAAGATCAGGCCGCTGTACTGGGAGATGATGTCGCTGAGGGGCGCCAGAATGGAGGCCATCAGCAGGGAGACGGGCAGGGCGATGATCGAGCCGATGACGGAGCCGGAGGCCAGCTTCCGCATGGCGATATGGGGGATGCCCATTTTCTTGGCGATCTCGCAGTTGTGGACCATGGGCACCGCCATGGTGCTGCCAGGCAGGGCGGCCATGGCGGTGGGGATGGTGTGAGTGATCTGCATGGCTACAATGATGGCCATGAACCAGGCAAAGACCACCACCGGCTCAAAGCCCATCAGCACCAGAACCAGGGTCAGGGGGGCCATGGTGGCGGTTTCATCGGTGCCGGGAATGACGCCGATGATGGAGAAAATGATGCCGCCAATGATAGCGACAAGGATGGCCTGAATCAGCAATCCGATCATACCTGTCCGCTCCCTTCTGCCGCCCGGGCGGCTTTTTCCTTATACTCCGGCTTGTAGTTGGGGGCCCCCTCGGGGATCAGGGCCAGGAGGGCGTAAAGCTCCAGGTCCTCCATCTCGGCGATGACCTTGGGGTCCAGGGTAGCCAGAGCCTGGGCCTCCTCCTCCACAGTGGTGCCGCCGAAGGCCAGAATTTCCGCGATGTCCGCGCTCTCCGCGTGCTCCTCAATGATCCGCTTGGGCTTGAAGAACTTGGCGGAGATGGCGGCGGACAGGAAGCAGCCCAGAATTCCGGTGAGCAGGGCGTAGCCCTTGGCCAGGCTGGCCTCGATATTCTCCATTTGAGAGAAAATGTTGTTTCCGACAAGGTAGAAAGCCATGGTCAGGATGATGCCCAACAGGGCGGCGATACCCAACTGGCTGAGCTTTACGGTATCGCCCCAAACTTCGGTCAGATGCTCATCCGCGCCGGCGGAAGCCTGTCTCTTGTCCTGGTTTTCCATGCGGTTCTCTCCTTTCCTGGTTGTAACACACAGCGGGCCGCCGGAGGTTTAGGAATACTGCTTCATCAGCTCCTGGGCGTATTCCAGGCGGACGTTCTTCTCCGCCACCATCTGCTGGACGATCTTCTCCAGCACCTCGCCCTTGGCGCCGGCCACAGTGGCCAGGTTGCGGGCGTGGAGGGACATGTGGCCCCGCTGGATGCCCTCGGTGGCCAGAGCCCGCATGGCGGCCATGTTCTGGGCCAGGCCTACGGCGGCGATGATCTGCGCCAGCTCCCCGGCGGTCTTGACGCCCAGCATCTTCACTGCCACCTGGGCGGCGGGGTGAATCTTGGTGGCGCCGCCCACGAGACCCACGGCCATGGGCAGCTCGATGGAGCCCACCAGGTCGCCGTCGGCGTTCTTCTCCCAGGTGGCGAAGGGAGCGTACTTTCCGCTGCGGGCGGCATAGGCGTGGGCGCCGGACTCGATGGCCCGGGTGTCGTTGCCGGTGGCGATGACCACGGGAATAACGCCGTTCATAATGCCCTTGTTGTTGGTGGCGGCCCGGTAGGGGTCGGCGGCGGCGAAGGCGTAGGCGGCGATCATCTTATCCGCCACTTCCTCGCCGCCGATGGCCTCCTTTTTGAACACCGCCCGGGCCCGGGCAATGCGGTGGTCGGCCAGGTTGGAGAGGATGCGCAGTTCCGCCCGGCCGCCGGTGAGCTCCTCCAGATAGGGGGCCACCGCCTCGGCCATGGTGTTCACCGCGTTGGCGCCCATGGCGTCCCCGGTGTCCACCAACAGGTGGACGATGACCATGGGCCCCACGATGGAGTCCAACACCCGCACTTCCACGTCCTTCACGCCGCCGCCCAGCTTCACCAGCATGGGGTCTTTGGCGTTGCAGATCTCCGCGATCTTCTCCTTGTGCTCCAGGATTTTCCCCTTGGCGTAGAAAGGAGCTGGCACCTCCAGCAGCTGGATCTGGGAGATCATCACGCTGCCGGTGTAGTCGGTGGTGAAGCCGCCGCCAGGCCGGGCCATCTTGGCCGCGTTGGAGCAGGCCGCCACCACAGAGGGCTCCTCGGTGACCATGGGGATCACGTAGTCCTTGCCGTTGATGACAAAGTTGATGCCCACGCCCATGGGGAGGGTGAATCGGCCAATGACGTTTTCAATCATGTGGTCGGCCTTGTCCATGTCCAGCGAGTCGGCGTTTTGCAGAATGGCCTGCTCCGCTTCGCTCAGGCCGCAGAATTCCGCAACCTCTTTCATGCGGTCCTCGGTGGAGAGCTTAAAGAACCCGGAATAGCTGCTGGTTTTCATATGCATGTGCTCCTTTCGATTGTGTGTTCCGGAGGGAAATTGTCTGCCCTATTCCTATGCAAAGCAAATACCAATTCTGAATAATGATCCGCAAAACATTGGGGCAGAAGGAAAAGCGGCATGGCGCCGAGAGACCTGCTCTCGGCGCCATGCCGCAGGGAGTGCCAAATATGACATCAACTGGTGACAAATTCGGCACTTGTGTCAATTTTGTCACTGAGCTTTCGATAGAGGGTCCGGCGGCTGATCTCCAGCTGCCGGGCGGCCTGCTCCACGTCGCCGCCGCACCGCTCCAGGGCGCTGCGGATGAGCTGCCGCTCAAACTGGAGGGTGGCCTCCCGCAGGGGACCGGCGGGCGGGGAGAAGCCGCTGCCGGAGACGGCGCGGGGGGCTTCCGGCGTTTCCAGAGTCAGGTCGGCGGGGGTGATCTCCAGCCCGCCGCACAAAATCACCGCCGATTCGATGCAGTTGCGCAGCTGCCGCACGTTTCCCGGCCAATCGTGTTCCAGCAGCTGCTGGCCGGCGTTCCGGCTGAGGACCGCTTTTTTCCCGTAGCGCTGGTTATATTCCTCCAGAAAATGGTTGGCCAGGGGCAGGATATCGTTCCGCCGCTCCCGCAGAGGGGGCACCGCCAGGCTGATGACGTTCAGGCGGTAATAGAGGTCGGCGCGGAACTTTTTCTGAGCCACCAGCTCCTCCAAGGGTTGGTTGGTGGCGGCGATGATGCGCACATCCACCGGGATATTTTCCTCCCGGCCCAGCTTTTCGATCTCCCCCTCCTGGAGGACCCGCAGCAGCTTGCTCTGCATCAGCAGGGGCATGTCCCCGATTTCGTCCAGGAAGAGGGTGCCCCCCTGGGCCAGCTCGAACTTGCCCAGCTTGCCGCCCTTCCGGGCGCCGGTAAAGGAGCCCTCCTCATAGCCGAACAGCTCGCTTTCGATGAGGGTCTCCGGAATGGCGGCGCAGTTGACGGTGATCATGGGCTTGTTCCGCCGGAGGCTGGCCTGGTGGATGAGCTTGGCAAAGCCCTCCTTGCCCACGCCGTTCTCCCCCCGGATGAGCACGGTGGCGTCGGTCCGGGCGGCGGTGACCGCCCGGGTGAGCAGGGTGCGGAACCGGGGGTCCTGCCCGATCATCTGAAAGCGGGAGAACGCCGCGTCCAGCTGGCTGGTCAGCTCCTCGGCCACCTGGGTGACCCGCTCCACCTCCCGGCCCAGGCGCCGCAGCTCGGTGACGTCCCGGAAGACCGAGTAGGCCCCGGCCACGGCGCCGTCCCGCCAGATGGGGAACATCCGCATGGAGACGTACTTTTGGACCGACTTAATGAGGTGCCGCTTGCGGGCGGCGGGCTGTCCGGTTTTCAGCACCTTGAGCAGCAGGGCGTCTGGCTCGATCTGGTGCATGTCCCTGCCGATGGTTTTGTGCATGGGCACGCCGATGATCCGGCTGTACGCCTCGTTTCAGGAGGCGGCCGGCCTGGCTTTTTTCCGCTTCTCCTGCTCCGGCACGTCGATATAGCTGACAGCGCCTCCCACGTGCTTCAGGTTGGAATCCTTTCCCCGCTTTAGCTCCAGGGTGCGGGCACGGGCCTTGCACAGGGCCTCCACCATGTTCTGGGGCCGCTGGTCGGCGGGCAGCGTACTCATCCGGTCGAAGGAGCCGCGTTTCCAAAATCTCCACGAGCGGGCCATAGGGCGCTTCCTCCTTGCTTCAGGCGTCCGCCCCTCCGGGAGAATGTCGGTATCTCTCTTATATAAGTCTATAACAGCGATACCGGCCAGACAACTGCACCTGGCACCGTTTGGGGACAGTTGAGGCCGGGGAAGCCTATGAAAAGCAGACGCGCCGAGCCGCCGCGGGCAGACCGGCGCTCTTTTCGTATGCTTCCATACCCAAATTGACAGACAGATCAATCAGTCGGAAAATAGAAAAAGGCCAAACCATGCAGCGGAAAACGAGCAGAAAGGGATGAGCCGCCGGATGGAGGAGTATTTAGATAAAAAAGATTCCTTCTGTTTGTATAAAAACTCAAAATTCTCTCTCTCCTATAAAGTTTTTTCATAAAACTGCCGATATAAAAATTATCTGGCCGGACCATCCTCTGTTGGGTTATGCCCCCATTGGAATGTGAAATTGGAGGTATGATATCATGATTGATCAAATGAAAATACTCAGGGTCTGCTCTATCATTGTCAGCGCTGTCCTGGTGCTCTATGCGGGGATATACGCCCTCTCCGGTCGCTGGCAGCTGGTTGCGATTCTTTTGGTGATGGGAGCCCTGCTTTTGCTCCCGTGCCGGTTTCTGGCCCGGCCTGAGACCATTGGTGGTCTGAGTGCTTTCATGATGATCTGGATTGACGTCATGGTCTTTGTCACACAGCTTTTCTCCCGGGAGCTGGCACCAGGAACCGCCCTGTATATCTGCTCCATCGCGCTCTCGGCGCTGTTTCTGTCCCGGCCGCTGCTGCGGCTGTGCTGCATCAGCAGCGGAGTGCTCTTCATCGTGGAGTGCGGCATCCTCAGCTTGCAGCAGGGCCAGCCGGTGGAAGCCCCCCTGGTTCTAGGCGAGTGCCTGCTGGCGATTTTTGTGGCATATATTCTTCTGGACCAATGTATGAAAAACTGCAACTTCTATCTGGAGGAGGCCAATACCCAGAAAGACGCCTCCACCCGCCTCCTCTCGGAGCTGGACGAGAAGCAGAAGCAGAACCAGCAGGTTCTTGACCGCCAACAGCTGCTCCTGACGCAGATCGTCCAGGTATCAGCCCAGATCTCCCGGGAGGCCAAAAGTCTGGCCGACCAATCTGAGAACCTGGCTACCGGCTCTACCAGTCAGGCCGCCTCGATCGCCAATGTATCCACCGCAGCGGAGGAAATCTATCAGCAGATTTCCGAAACGGCCGGTCAGGCCACCGAGGTCCGGAACGCCTCGGAGGCCATGCGCCGGAACGCCGGAGATGGCAACACCCAGGTTCAGGACCTGCTGGCCGCCATCTCTGATATCGAAGCCAGTGTGCAGTCCATTGAATCCGCCGTCAACATCATTCAGTCTCTTGCGTTCCAGACCAACATCCTGGCCCTGAACGCCGCTGTGGAGGCGGCCCGTGCCGGCAGCTCCGGTAAGGGCTTTGCCGTGGTGGCCGACGAGGTTCGCAGTCTGGCCAGCAATAGCAGCGAGGCTGCCCAGCAAATCATTAAGGTCCTCTCCGCCTGCCGGGAAGCTGTCAGCCGTGGAAGCACCGTGGCTGCGAATACCTCCGCTGTTATGGGGCGGATTCGGCAGAGTGTGGAGCAGGTCGCGGACCAGTCCGTCCGCATTTCAGAGCGGACGGAGGCGCAGCTGGAGGCGGTCAACGGCATCAAGGAGGATTTGGGGCGGGTCTCAGACGTGGTCCAGTCCAACGCTGCCGCTTCCCAGGAGTGCTCCGCCATGGTGCGGGAACTTTCGGAGCAGGCGCATATGCTGGATCAGCTAAGCAAGACATAGGCCTCCTGCTGTATTTGGGGCAGAAAATGTTACGGAATATGACCCAAGAAAAATGGCGGGTGCTCGCATATGCGAGTACCCGCCATTTCAGCGTTTGTGATTTAAAGCGCAAATCAAGTCCAGATCCATTTACCCCAGGGACATATGCGATGGGGAAACATCTGCGGAAGTTTTTCTGACCAAACTGACCACCGTTTCGACCATTGTTTCATTTTCCAAGGGCAATTCTTTCACTTCCGCCCCATTCACAGGAACAGGGAAATTGAAGATAATCTTCCTGATCCAGTTGCCGTCCGGCTGCTTTTCCGGGAACAATTCGATCCGCTCAATGAACGCCCGCATGAACTCCTTCCGGTCCACCTCGGAGGCGGCTTCATAGACCTGATCGAACGCCAACAGTAAGCGATAAATATTGTCACCGGAAATTTTCTCCTGTCGGATACTCCGTATCTGGCTTTGCACATCGTCAATCTGGACTTCGATCTCATCTATTCTACCATATTGCTCGTCATAGCGGCGCTGCAAATCAGAAATTTTCCGGTCATAATACGGGTCATTCACATCCAAACCGTCCATCTGCCGTTCCAGTCGGGTCTTTGTGCCTAACGTCTGCCGAAGCTGCGCTTGTAACGCTTCCAGCTGCTTCTCTAAGTCGTTCGTATCGACAGCGGAGCCGATTTTTGCCTTGATTGCATCCGCAAACCGTGGGTCACTGACCATAGCAGAGATAATTGACGCTACCATGCGGTTCATCTCGGTCTGCTCAATGTTCAGCCGGAAAGTACACTCGTGGCCTGTTGGCGTCACCGTATTCTTGCAGTAATAGTAATAGCGGGTCTTTTTGTCCTTGCTGTGGGCTTTTGCAATATTCCCGTACAGGCTTTTGCCGCAGCAAGGGCATTTCAGAATGCCGGACAGAATATGCGCATGGGTAGGATCGTTAACCTTCTCACGCCGATAAGCATTGACTTTCCGTTTCTCCTGCGCGAGATTCCAATCTTCTTCTGAAATGATAGCCTCATGCTTTCCCTCGTACACGGGAAACTCCGACTGTTCAACCACGTGCATCTCATTCCGGGTACCGATCTTCTTCTCTGTCCGGCGTCTACCATAGGCGATTTTCCCTATATATACCGGATTGTCAATGATACTTTTCACAAAGCTGGCGGAAAAACCGGGAATAGTGCCGTTTTGCCGCAGCTTTTTCACAAAGCCCTGCCGGTTCAGATATTTCGCCACGCCGCTGACACCATCGTTGGTGTGAATATAGCGGTCAAAGATGGTGCGGATCACGTCCACTTCATCCTCAGCGATCAGCAGTTCACCTTTTTCAAGACGGTATCCATAAGGGGCAAAGCCGCCGTTCCATTTTCCTTCACGGGCTTTCTGCTCCCGTCCAGCCATCGTCTGTGTCCGAATATTCTCACGCTCTATCTCTGCCACCGCAGAAAGGACAGAAATCATCAGCTTGCCGGAATCCTTGGAACTGTCAATGCCATCTTCCACACAAATCAAATTGACACCGAAATCCTGCATCAGCTGCAAAGAATTCAGTACATCGGCAGCATTTCTTCCGAATCGAGACAGTTTGAACACCAGCACATATTCCACGCCATCTTTGCAGTCCTGAATGTCTTGCAGCATCCGCTGAAATTCGTGTCTGCCCTGAATATTCTTGCCGGAAAAGCCTTCGTCAGAATATTCGCCAGCCACTACCATATCTTCGTATTCAGCGTATTTTCGCAGCTTATCACGCTGAGCATCCAGACTGTATCCGTCCACCTGCATGGAAGTAGATACCCGTGTATAAAGATAGCATTTTGTTTTAGTTTTCTTCATACGGGTCGCCCCTTTCTTCCATCTCTGAACATTCATCCGTTACTTTCTTCTTCGCCAGACCTTCATTCTGAATGTAGTACTCCAACAAACGGAGCACATATTCCGGCGCATGGCGGTTATCCAGTTCCCACTCTGTCACAGTCCGATAGGGAATCTGAAAATATTTACAAAATTCCTTGCGGTTCATGCCTGTACTTTCCCGCAATTCTTTTATTTTGGTTTTGCAGTCCATTTCTTTTACCCCATAAAGCAAAAATACACGTTGCGTATTTATTATAGCATACGCCAAACAAATACGCAACGTGTAAATCAAATTTATATCAAGCGGCTTTGTCAAATTCCTGATACACCGAAACGGGTTGCTTTCCCGATACCACAGAACGTGTGCAGCCAGCATTCGCAGTCTCCTGCATCTGCCCCAATAGCTGCGGACCATACTTCTGCAACAGCCGCGACATCACATCAACACAGCGGTCAAACGCCGCATTATATTTCGGATCATCATAAACTTTGCTCAATAGGCCGCTCCTTTCCTCTATGGCTGCTCTGCGCATAGATGTTCAAAACTTCTGCCGGTATCTGTTCCAAAATCGCCACGGCACTGTCATAGTCGCGCCGCAGCTTGAGGTCTTCGATCTGCTTTAGGGTGCTGACTTTCTGCGCCGATGCAAGAGATTCTTCCAGTTCGGCATTTTTCGTTTTCAACCTTTTGTTTTCGGATGCTGTTTTCGTGAAGGCTACGCCATATTTCCGCAGCAGTGTGTCCATCTTCTCCACGCTGGGAATATAGGTATCCAGGATCTTACAGATTTCCTCCGCCCGGCTTTTTGCATTAAATGGAGTAATGCCAGTGAGCAGTTGCCCCAGTTTTTCCTTCTGTTTGGTCAGTCGGGTCATCTCCTTGAACACGCGGGGCGGAATGTGGTCGCGCCCGGTCAGGCTGGCGCTTTCGCCGCGCTCCAAATCCGGGAATTTCTTGACCATGTGTTTCCAGAACTCATCCTGCCACCAGGTCAGCTTCTTTTTGTTGCCCATAATGTCTTTGGCGCTGAGCCTGCCATCTTCCGTAAGCGGGGCAAAACAAAGGTGCATATGGGGCGTTTTCTCGTCCATATGCACCACGGCAGATATAATTGTCTCTTTGGATTGATGCTGTTCCAGAAAGTGCAGAGCTTCCTCGAAAAATGTCCGAATCTCAGCCCGCTTCTTTCCCTTGAAGAACTCCGGGCTGGCAGTAAACAGCGTCTCGATCATACGGATACTGTCCTTCCGGGTACGGCATCCGGCGGCAGAAATCTGCCGTTCCGATTCCGTCCGGTACTTGCCGGGCGGTTTGACAAGATGGAAGTTGTACTTGCTTCGGCTGGTATCCACATCGGGATTGCTGGCGTACTTTTCCTTTGTGCGCTCGTTATGGGCCTCGATATTGCCGATTTCAGGCCCCTTGTATTTTGCAAATCGCATAATCGCATATTGTGCTTTTTCCATGCTCAATCCCTCCGTTTCTGCCAGACAATGTCATAGCCCAGCACATCAGCCAGCTCCACGGCCTCCCGATACCGCAGTGATTCCCGCTGCAATTTCCCGGAAAGATTGGATACGCTGTCGCTCCAACCATATTCATCGTGCAGCTGGTCAACGACTTCCTGCATGGTGTAACCGGCGCGGATGATCTGCGCCTTGATTTCGTTTCGAATACTTGATTTCATGGTAATCCTCCATTTTTGCAAGTGACGCCCTTTGTCACTTGACAACTAAAACATGATTTTCTGTTGCGTCATAAAAAGAACCGGCTACGCTGGGGAGCACACTGGCTTTGGTCAATGGTGAAATTTGTGCAAATGCTGTTTTGCGATAGAAATGGCTTCCTGCGTATCGTTGGTCAACGGCGGAATATTCAACTTCGCGAAAATGTGGGGTTTTTCATCGTTCGGGCTGTATCTGCGCGAGATAGTGCAGCGTGTGCACAGTTCCACGAGTCGCTATTTGATGAACTGTGTGCAGATAACAGAGAAACATTTCGCCGTTTTGAGATTGCTTCAAAAGATACCTGCAAAATCACCTCTTTTGCTGACCGTTTTAGGTGTGGTCAAAATGACCACACCTACTTCGTCCTGCTAAAGTGGTCGGGTTCAAAATGACACCAACCACTTCACATCACAAAACCGAGAATATTTACATGGTTCTGGTCGTACCCAAAATGGGCACGACCACTTTATCCGCATGAAGCGCCTCTAATATATGAGGTAGCAGGGTGAATCGCTGCGTACATACGTACCGGCGACCAGAGCGAAAATCAATCCCGCCAGTCTTCCGGTACGTACGTACACTGTGAAGCGTCCGTAAACTCGTTTATATGCGGCCTTGCCACCGCCTCAATGCCCATAAAGCCCCACACCCGGCGTCCTGCCGAATTGGTGATCGTGTTGCAGTGTTCCAGATTGTACTTGCCGCAGGCTGCCACCAGCGCATCGCTGAAGCTGCGGCGTTTAAGAGCAGTCAGACTATTTTCCTCACACCACATCCGATAAATGTCGTAGCAATCCTTTGAGCTGATGGACGCATCCGCTTTCAGCCGGATGTAGCCCTCGGATTCCAGAAAGTCAAACACATTGTTGTTGTCCCGCTTAACGGCCTCCCGGTTCTCTTTGGTGCGCTGGCTTTCGGTGAACTTGAAGTTGTTTGCCACCAGCCGCTGCAGTCCCGCAAAGGCCCAGAGGAATATGCCCTCGATTTCTGCCTTCATCTTTTCGGAAAGGTCGGGATCATCCACGCGGTCAACAGGTTTCTCTTTGGTGGTCAAAATCAACTGCCGCCGATAGAAGCCGTCGCTTCGGTCAAAGAGGGCCTGCAAGTCGCCGTTGCTGAATGCCAGCAAGCGGGAAGACATCCACCCCTGATAACTCTGCTTGCCCTTGCGCTCCAAATCCATCTTACCCTGCGCGGTGACGATGGATTTAACGTAGTTGGTCTGCCGCAGCGCCTCCATCCGCATATCGTCATCGACACACAGCAGAATGTGTTCCAGATCAGCGCGGGCGAAACGGTTCTCGGAAATTTTGCCGATGCTGCCATCTTTCATATTGCTGCCGAACAAGGCGGACAGCACCGCGCCGATCTGGCTCTTGCCCTCGCCGCCGCTGCCTTTGATAACCATCATCCGCTGGCCTTTGTTGCTGGGGATCAGGCAGTAGCCGATATATTCCTGCAAAGTCGGAATGTCCTCCGGGTAAAGCAGCCCATCCAAAAACGCCAGCCAGCGGGCTGGTGTGGGAGCACCGGGATTGTAGGCCACCGGCAGACGACAGCGAACAATCTCCGGCTTGCCCTCCGTAAAGGAGCCATCCAGCATTAGCGCCCCATTTGCCAGATGAATCCGGTCTGCCTCCGGCGGGAAGTCCTCCAGCAGTGCAGCCAGCTTCATCAGCTCTACAATGTTGCTGATCTTGCGTGGGATATTGCTCACCGCGCAGCAGCGCAGTTCGTCAAAGATTTCGCTGCGCAGCGGCAGATCATCAGTCACACGGCCATCGGGCGTGAAAAAAGCCCCGTTTGTGTAGATGATCTTGTGTCTGCTGAGAAAATCATCACAAAACAGGGCTTCGTTGATGCTCTTGCCGTCAAACCAGATGGGCTGGTTGGCCTCACGCGATTGCTCGTTCTTCGCCACGATGCTGCACCTCCTTTTCCAGACGTTTCAGCCGCTGCTCCAGTGCGGCGATGGTTCCGTCCTTCAGGAGCATATCCACCGCATTCACGCGCTGCTCCAGTTCCGCAAACATGAGCACGTCCAACAAATGATCTATATACTCGATCATATGACACGCCTCCACAAAGCGGTCGTCCAGGTCGTCCTCCGGTGATTGCGGGGCGTACTCGATCTTCCAGTGTTCCAGCAGGTGCAGATAATCGCACAGCACCCGCTGGCAGTACATCTCCTCATCACGAAAGGCCCGCGCCAGCGGATAGGGCTTTTTCAAGGCCATCGCTGCCGGGGGCTTGTCTGGGTCGAGGCCGAAGTCATAGGCCAGCTTCTTTGCAGCCTCGTAGCTGCTCAGACCAAACAGCCTTGCCACAAAGTCGATCACGTCCCCGGTGGCCCCACAGCCGAAGCAGTAGAAATAATCCCTGTTCAGCTTCATGCTCGGATGCCGGTCATCATGGAACGGGCAGCAGATCATATCGCCCCGGTTGACCTTGCAGCCGTAGTATTCGGCAGCCTGCTTCACAGTGACAGAAGATTTTACAGTTTCAAACAAATTCATAGGCTTTGCCCTCCATTATTTATTGACGGTATCTGCCCGTCTGCCTGAATATACGGGGAAAAAGCCTATAGACCGAAAAATCCGCTAAAAGTGCAAGAAATGAAAAAATGCCGCTCTGAAATCTTGCAAAAATGCAAGACCCACAGAGCGGCGAAGGCAGCGGAAAGCATTTGCTCGCGCTGGTTTTATAAGGTATAATGGATAAAGAGAGTTTTCAGAAAAGAGGTGCGTCACATGGAGGGAGCCTATCTGCCCGGCAATGTCCGGCAACGGATGCAGGAACTCATGAAGGAACATAAAATTACCCAGGCACAGCTGGCGACCCGCATCGGCAGCACCGAAAGCGCCATCAGCCGGTTTGTGAGCGGCAAGACCGATAAAATTAGCACAGAACATTTGCTCCGCATTGCAAAAGTGTTTGAAGTCTCCACAGATTTCCTGCTGGGGGAAGTCAACACGCCCGATCGGACAAATTTTGATATTGAAGAACTGGGCCTGTCGGTGCAGGCTGCGCGGAACCTGTACACAGGAAAAGTCAATGCGGAGATTGTCAACCGTCTGTTGGAAAGCCCGCGCTTTGCAGAAGTCACCTACATGATCGAGCAATATTTTGACGATACGCTGGCCGCCGGTTTCGCCGGACAGAACCAGATGCTTACTACTCTCAGCACCATGCTGCGCCGGAACAATAAAACAGACGCTGCTGTGCAGGCGGCCAGAACTGTCAACCGACAGAAAGTTCCTGTATATCAGGCAGACCTGACGATGATACAGAACACGTTCATAGCTGCGCTGCGGGAAGTGAAGAAAGAACTCGGCAACGATTTCGCAGCGGCGCAGTCTTTGACCAGAGACGTCACCCAGCAGATGTTCTCCGAGTTGACAAAAGGCCAGGATGTCCAGGCACCGACCATCACACCGGAAATGATTTCTGCCGCCGTTACCCAGAGTGCGGCAGGAATGGACGGTGTGCAGCAGGAAGCGTTAGACAAATTTGGTCAGGCGCTGACGGAATTTCTCCAATCCACCTTAGACCACGCGCAGGAGAAGCAGAATGCCGACCCGGAGCAATGAGCAGCTGTGCAGGCTGGCGCAGGCAGGGGATACGGCTGCCCGTACTATTCTGCTGGAAAACAATCTGGGATTCATCCGAAAAATAGCGCTGGAACAATATCAGGGCATGGGGCTGAATGAAAATGATATTGGAATTGATTTAGATGATTTGGTGCAGGAGGGAAGTATCGGCCTGCTGAACGCGATCCCTTTGTTTGACGCCGGACGCGGCATGAAATTTCTAACCTATGCAGCACCAGCGATCCGAAACGCCATGACAGACTGCATCCGCGCCGCCCTCGCTCAATTTGAACAACGGATGGTGGATAAGAGAGACGGCCCCGGCTTCCAGAGAGTATATCTGGATGACGTTCTCTCAGATGATGAACGGATGCTGCGGATTGAGGCCATAGCCGACCCTCACACCCAAACGCCGGAGCAAATCTATATCCAAAAAGAACAGCTGACGGAACTGTATGCTGCGCTGGACAAGCTGACTGCCAGAGAGCAAACCTATCTGCTGTACCGCTATGGCTTTACCGATGGAATCGAGCACCCGCTGATCGGTGCGGCGCTCCATTTCCACCTCAGCGAGAGCCGGACAAAGAAGGTGGAAGGCAAGGCGATGGATAGCCTGCGCGGGAAACTGTCATGGTGGTTCTGATACGATGGTAAGCAGCGGCTGACGGGGGCTTTGATATACCTTTGTTCCGCAGATGACACGGCTGGCAGACAGTACATATTCGCACCGCCTGCCAGCCTTTTTCTGTCGCTTATGCCGCCCCGCAAGGGGCAACCTTTCCCGCCAGAACGCCGCAACTGTAGCCACACTTTCCGGGGCGTGCTACAATTCCGGCTGCCATCTGCTCCACAAAGGTATAACACACTAGACTTTCCGGGGAAAGTCGTGTGCCACGAAACCGCCGGTTTCTTTGGATTCTTCCGGTCAAAGGGGAACTCTATCCCCTCTGAACACCCCAGACAAAGGAGAACGCCGTTCCCCTTTGGAATCCCCTTGCCAACAGGGATGCTGCTCGACCCTATTGGATGACCCAGAGCAAAAAGTAAGCAATTTCCTTTGACAGTAGGCTACATCAGCCTATCAGATGTTCTGAAAAATGTAGTTGAAAAAGCACTGTGTCAATCAGCATATTTCTTGAAATTCTCAGCTTGCTCCATTACTTTTTCAAAAACCTCTTCGTCCCACTCAGGGGGATATCCGTTCTGATATAGCAAGACAGTCAATTCCATATTAAGTTGATTTTTAATATCATCTCTGGTAGACCAATCAGCAAATTGAGCTTTATCATCAACAAGTTCCTTGATTTTCTTAGCCAATACCACACATTTTTCATCGGCATACGGAAAACCGTGGTCATCTCGCACCTTGACAAGAATGTCATAAAAAGCCTTCTCTTCAAAACTAATTCCCATCTTTTGAAAAGAGGACTGATCTTCTTGCAGATCCCTTAAAATTTGTAGCAGTTGGTCGGACAGATCATTTACAAAATCAGAAACCACCTCGTTGGTAAATACCAACTTATCTCTGCTGTTATAATCATCAACTACTTTGCGGAGACGCTCATCAAACTCCATAGCTTTCACTTTGTTAGTGCGCCCATAAGCGCTAATAGCTTTACGGAGCAATTTCAAGAGTGCATTGAATTTTGTGATCGGAAGTTTTACCGTATTCAGTTGTTCAATAAATTCATCGCTGAACAGGTCAACCGACTTGTGTTCATCTACAACATTTTCAATTCCAGTACAGGCAATAGCCTCGCGAACCATATTTTCTACAACTTGGTTCATCGCTTCGGCGTCAGGGGCATTCCCTTTGGTTTGCTTGTAAATGATAGATCGGATAGCGAGATAAAACTGAGCTTTTGCCGTTTCTTCATCTGTCAGCTCACCAGAGGGGAAGCAGATATTGTAAGCACTTTTCAACCTTCGAGACAATCCCATAAAGCGCGTTTCGGTGTCTTTCCGACTTTGAACGTACTCTGCCGCACTGTTTAAACAATTCAGCCTTTCTAGGGGTTCCCCAGTAAAAAATTTACTTGCATTAAATCCAAGCAGTAAGTCATCAATCATTTTCAAGTGATTGCGAAAAATGCCAATTGTAATATCAAGTTCATCCACTGGACTTTCTTGTGGACCACCATATTTTTTTATGGCTTCCATCATGTCATTCTTGATACCAATATAATCTACAACCAAGCCTTTGTCTTTGCCATCAAAAACACGGTTTACGCGAGAAATTGTTTGGATAAGGGTGTGCTTTTGTAATGGTTTGTCAATGTACATAACAGCCAAAGATGGCACATCAAAACCAGTAATCCACATATCAACAACAACAGCAATTTTGAAATTGGAGTTATCATTTTTGAATTGCTTGTCCAGCATCTTGCGGTATTCTTTTGTTCCGCAAGCCTCATACAACTCCTTTTCGTCATTAGCCCCTTGTGTTGCAACAAGGTTAATTTTCGGGAGGGGAGACAACTTATCTAGTTGTTCTTTTGTCAGATCATTTTCGTTCTCTGCACGACGTTTTTCTCCCCAGGCAGGACGAATTGCAAGGATATCTTTTAGAAGACGAAATGCTACACCTCGATCGGCACAGACAATCATTGCTTTTTGTACAACGTGTGGCTTCTCAGCACAAAGAGCTTCATAGTGCAGGACAATATCCTCAGCCAATTTTTTTAGGCGATCCGGGTGGCCTAGAATAGCCCGCATTCGTGCCATAGCTTTTTGGCTTGCTTCAATTTGCTCGGTCGTAGAACCTTGTTCAGCACAACTTTCGTAATATTTCTGTATTTCTTTGGCCTGTTCCTCTGAAAGAATAACACGCGCCAAACGCGGCTCATATGCAATGCGAACTGTAATGCCATCGTCACTGGATTCTTTCATGGTATAGCTGTCTACCACATCGCCAAAAACGGCTATTGTCTCATCAATTGGTGTTCCTGTAAAGCCACAATATGTAGCATTTGGAAAGCTATCTCGTAAATATTTTGCAAAACCATACGTAGTAAATACGCCCTTCTCTGTCTTTTTCAGCTTCGAACCAACACCAGTTTGAGTACGGTGAGCTTCATCGGAGATACAGATGATGTTGCTCCGAGCAGACAAAAGGCCAATCTTCTCACAAAACTTTTGAATAGAGGTTATATAGACTCCACCGCTAGGTCTATCCTTCAATGTCTCAGCAAGGTCTGCACGAGATTCAATACTCCTCACATCATCTTCGTGGAGGTACTTTTTTGCTGTTGCAAATAGTTCCGCTGTCTGCGTATCCAAATCTTCACGGTCAACGATTATTACAATCGTCGGATTGTTAAAGGCGTCAGGATCGCGTAGGGCAATCATCCGCGACAGAAATAGCATAGTATAAGTTTTGCCGCATCCCGTTGCACCAAAATACGTGCCACCTTTACCATCTCCTTCTGGCCGGAGATGCCGCTTAATATTTTCCAGCATTTTGTTGGCTCCGAAAAACTGGGGATAACGGCAAACAATAGCCTCGCTTTTCTTGCTATCGTCTGGATAAAACACAAAATCGCGCAGCACACGAAGGAGGCGCTCTTTTGCAAAAGCACCTTCAATCATCGTAAATAGCGAGCTTACACCGTTTGAAACTTTATCTTGTTCATTGGCTTTATTCCAGGCATAATAGTATGGGTAGGGCGTAAAGATGCTGCCCATTTTTGTGTTGGCTCCATCGCTGATGACCGATAGGAAGCAATACTTCATCAGTTTTGGAATATCCCGAGTATAGCGAATAGTAATCTGTTCCCAAGCGTCATGGGCATTCGCATCCTCATTGATTGCTGACTTAAACTCAAAAATGGCAACCGGGATACCGTTAATAAACACAAGCAAGTCCGGTCTGCGCAGACGCTCGCCCTGTACGGAGTACTGATTCACCACTTTGAAAATGTTATTCTCCGGGTGGTCGAAATCAATGTAATCAATATGAAGCGCCACCTTGCTCAGATCGTCCCGCTGCAGATCAAACCCTTCATTAACTAGCCAGAAAGCAGCACGGTTTCCCTCATAAAGTGGAGACGCTGGGATGAGGGCCAACTGATTGATGATCTTCCGTGTTTCGGTTTCGCTCAGGCCTTCATGGGCATACCGCCCCTGTAAGAAGGAACGCAAATCCTCTTCCAGCAGGATATCTTCATACTGCCGGTGAATTTTCTCCCCGTGGACATAGATATAGTCTTGCTGCTGGAATATCTCAATGATAGCCGCCTCCAGCTGTGCTTCTGTAAATTGGCCTTTTACAAATTCATAGTCCACGTGATAACCTCCTTACTGCAGATATTGGATTGCCAGAGCAATCAATGACAAGCAACGATTAAAAAAGTAATCGTAATAACGAACATCGGTAATATCTACTCGATTGGTTTCATGGTGCCTAATTCGAAAATGATTTCCGATATCTGTAAGAGCTTTGAACTCGGCGTTGAATAGCGACTCATAGGCGTCTTGTCCATTAGACATACTCTGAACGATCTTTTCTATCGACTTCTTCTTGTCTATATCTGTATAGTATGTCTTTAAACGTTCCAGCACATCCCACAACTTTTCAACTGCATCTTTATGCGCTTGTAAATTGGGTTGCATATGGTTTTCTACGGCGAGGTCAAATAGTTCTTTCAGGCCAGGTTCCTTAATCTGTTCACTTAGCATTATGATTTCTGGCGATAAGACTTCGTGTTGGGCCAACTGCTCAACCAAACCACGATCTGTTAAGCGAAAGGAAAGATTATCTTTCTGAAAAGCAGCGTTAATGGCTTCTTGAAATGGTCCCTTTTCTCCCGCAGATAGTTCATCATATTGAAATTCGACTACATCAAAAATAAACGGCGTAAAATAATTGGCTAATAATTCCGATACAGGACAAGGAGAAAACATAGCTCCGCGCAAATTAATTACAGGAATATCCATGAACTCATTTAAGCGGTTGACTGCAACATTTAGTGCATCCGTTTTTTCTGTCCAGTTGTCATATCGATTGGGACGATACAATATTGGTTCTGCAAAATCTGTCATAATGCTGCAAATGTGTTTCTTAGCCTTATAATCAACATGATTGCTAATATTATCAACCGACTGACCATGTCCATAATCAATCAAGTCTTTGTATCTTTCTGAAAACAAATTCTCCGGAAGCAAAGGTCTGTCCGGCTCAACATATTCTCGTGCTCCATAGACATCACGACCTGATATGTGCTGTGCGGGATACAACTCATAGCCGTCAACTCGAAGTAAATCATTAAATTTTTTGAGATACTGTTTCCATGGAGCTTTCTCATTTCTTACTGCCGGATGAAGCATTTCACACATGAACCGTAGTAATGTCTCATCGCCATCGCCTGGACGTAAGTTGAATCGCTCGTCCTCAAAAAACCAACACTCTTCTTCATAGTCTCCCCATCTGAGATGACAATTGATATCGTCATATGCAGTTCTGTATCGACTGTCATGGGATGGCAATTCTTTCAAATTGTAAAGCCTAGATAAAAATCCGAGTGTATCAAGCCGTCCAGAATATGGCATTATCACTGTACATTCGGTAATATATTCTCCGGAACTGCTATCATATTCCTCTTCATCTAGTTCAACTGAAAAACCGTTTTTAATAATATCTACAATATCTCGTCTTGTGATTTCAGATATTTTATCCATTCTCAGCCTCCTCCAATGAACCTTTAATTAGGATCGGGCATACATTCTTGACTTGCACTTTAAGCTGTTCGTCAATTTCCTTGCGCAATAGATAGGCAGTATAAATATTAACAATATACTGCTGAATTTTGATATCTGGAATGGGAATTTGAACATCACACATTTCAGACCAATCAAATGTTTCTCTGGCGCTTCCCCATGAGTGGAAGCGAGCATAACGGTCAAATTCACTTCGCCCAAAGAAGAGCATCAGATACTCAGGCAAAAGTACATCTTTTTGTGTGTCAAAAACAATCGAGATAGAGGAAACCAGATAAGTATTTTCTGAGGCATTCAACGCTAACGATATTTTATCTCCTCGTCTTGACGTATCTGGAACATATGCAAATTGACCTGGAGCAACAACTTTATAATTATTAAGTCCTACTCCTTCCATATCAGCTTTTGTATTAATAAATTCTTTGCCTGTAGAAATTCCTCTAACAGAGGATACGCCTAAAGAACCGTCATTTCTCAGATCCCTCTGAAAAATAAATTGTCCGATAGTGACACTTTGGTAATCTTTATTTAGTTCTTCAATGTAGGCATCACAGACTAATTTCAAATCCTCCAGTGCACTTTCATAGCAGCGCTGATTTTCCAGCATGGCATTGTAGATGTCAACATATTTTTGCTGTATAGCAATATCTGGAAGATCAATGTCAATATCACACATTTCCTCCCAAGAGAAAGTCTCTCGAGCAGAACCCCAAGAATTGTAACGGGCATACCGATCAAACTCAGGGCGATTAAAATACATATAGAGATAGTCTGGTAGCAAGTCACTATTATCGCGGACAAAAAACACAACGGAAATAGATGAAACAAGGTATGTTTCATTCGATGTATTATATGCCAATGATACTTTATCACCGCGTCGCGATGTGTCCGGCACATATGCAAATGCTTTCGGTGGCATTAATTTATATGAAGACAAATTAACACCAGCTAAGTCCGCTTTTGTATTTATAATCTGTTTTTGCGTAGACAAACCTACTACAGAATCTGCTCCATATAAGGAATCTGCGTTCCTAAAATCAGACTGTTCTATGTATAAGCCAAGTTTAGTTAATCCCATATCCAATCCCCCTGAAGGCATCTTTCAGCATGGACTGTGAGAGTTCTTCTGAAGCCATCAGCAGACGCATTTCATCCTGAATTCGAGCCATTTCTTTTTTGTAGTCGATGTCCAGATCATGATCAATAAATTCGATATACTTGCTGGGCGCCAAGGACCAGTCCTTATCCTCGATGGAAACATCTTCCGGGCTGGCCTTGTCTTTCTTCAGTACTTTGACCGACTTACAGAATTCTGGCACATCCTGATAAAGCGTTGTGTCCACGGACTGCCAGCTATTATAGACGCGCTTAACTTCTGCTATTTGCTCGTCGGTCAGAACCGTCTTCTTCTTTTTCTTGCCCTTGTCGATGACTATTTCCTCAACATTACTGTCCCACCGGCGCAAATCCACAAAGAGCACTTCACCGCTACGGTCACGAACCTGCCTGCCGTTCACGGTCCTCGCTCTCTTATTCATGTTCACAAGCCAGAGCGTCACCGAAATATCGGTAGTGTAAAACATATCACGCGGCAAGACAATAATTGCTTCTATCTTATCGTTCATTAACAGACGTTTTCGATTCTCATATTCGTCCGGATCGTTTAATGCACCATTTGCCAACAGAAAACCAGCGATACCATGATTAACATCCAATTTAGAAATAATATGAAGAATCCAAGCGTAGTTTGCATTGGAAACACGAGGAACTACATAACCATCCCACCGGGGATCGTCTAACAATTCATCTTCGCCACGCCACCCTTTGAGATTAAAGGGTGGATTTGCCATGATAAAATCAAATTTTCGATCTTTGTGTTGATCGTCCGTAAATGTAGAAGCGTTCTTTTCGCCTAAATCATGTGAAATTCCTCGAATCGCCAAATTCATCTTACAGAGTCGCCAGGTGTCCGGTACGCTTTCTTGACCAATAACAGAAATGTTGGTTCGATTCCCTTGATGGCGTTCGATAAATTTATGCGATTGCACAAACATTCCGCCGGAACCACAACAGGGATCATAGACTGTTCCGCTAAATGGCTCAATCATTTCTGCGATCAGCTTTACCACACAAGCGGGCGTATAGAATTCGCCATCTTCCTTGGTGCCACTGGCAGCATAAATCTGCAAAAAATACTCATAAACGCGACCGATAAGATCTTCTTCATGAAATCGAGTCTCTGAGATTTTATTAACCTCATCGATCAATGCTTTCGTTTTTTCCTTAGGGGCACCTAAAGTCGCATAGAAATTTTGCAGCAACGCTCCTTTCAGAGAAGGGTTGGCTTCCTCAATATCAGCCATTGCCTGATCCAAAATCACGGCAATATCATTTGCCCCCGCATTCTTGACAATGTAGGACCAACGCGCTGTATCTTTTAGATAAAATACATTTACCGCATTATAGAAAGAAGGCTTCTCTAGAAACACGGGAATATCGCCATACTGTGCTAAAAGCTCCGCACGGCGTTTGTCGAATTTATCTCCAGCAAATTTCAAAAATGCCAACCCAATCACGGCATCCCTGTTCTTCTCCATGCTACCAACACCACGTAAGGCCACGCGGCAGTTCCACAGAACTGTTTCCAAAGTTATCTCTTTATCTTTTTTAGTGGCCTTAGCCATAGTCTAATACCTCATTTCAACTTATTATAACAACCCAGTATAATTGTACCCTAGATGAGCGCGACCGTCAACAAAGGGAATCAATCGCAAACAATTCTAAAATCATACTATTTTACTAGCAATACAGGCTTGAATTAAAGACCGACCGCCATCATAGCAGTTGGTCTTTAATCAAGAAACGATCCCTATTCAAGCATTTGAAAATGCTTCAGTGCCTCCATAATCGCCGCTTCCTTTTCCGGCGGGCACTGCGGCACTTTGGCATCTTCCTTCTTCGACAGATTATAGTTCTGCCCAACATCCAGCCCACATTTCCGCTTGACCTGGGAGATGTACAGAGAAGATACCTTCAAGCCAGTATGTTTCAGCACATACGCTTTGATCTGCTCATAGGTCGCACCCTTCTGGAACCCGGACATATCCATGTCCTCCAGAGAAAACTCCACACGCACTTTCTTCGAGTCGATTTCTCCCTTGGAAAGCAAGACAACCGTCTCCACGTGGGCGGTGCGGGGGAAGAGATCCACCGCCGCCGCCTGGGTGAGGACATAGCCGTGGCCGGCAAAGCGCTTCACGTCCCGGCCCAGAGTGCCCGGGTCGCAGGAGACGTATACCACCCGCCGGGGAGCCATGGCGGACACAATGTCCACCACCTCCTCCGCCAGGCCCTTTCGGGGCGGGTCCACGCAGATCACGCCGGGGCGGACGCCCTGGCTGTCCAGGCGGCGGGCGGCCTCACCCGCGTCGCCGCACAGAAAACGGGCGTTGGTCACCCCGTTGCGCCGGGCGTTTTCCACCGCGTCGTCCACCGCCTGGGGCACCACCTCGGCCCCCCACACCATTCCCGCCTGCCGGGCCAGCACCAGGGAGATGGTGCCGATGCCGCAGTACAGGTCCAGGGCGGTGTCCTCCCGGGTCAGCTGGGCAAACTCCAGGGCCTTGCTGTACAGCACCTCCGCCTGGTCGGGGTTGACCTGGTAGAAGGAGGGGACGGACAGCTGAAAGGAGGAGCCGCACAGCCGGTCGGACAGGAAATCCTGCCCCCATAACGTGCGGTAGCTCTCCCCCAGAATCACATTGCTGTGGCTCTGGTTGATCCCCAGCACCACTCCGGTGAGGCCGGGCTCGGCGGAGCGCAGGGCGGCTACCAGCTCATGCTCCCGGGGTATCCCCCGGCCGTTGACCAGCAGGCAGCACAGGCTCTCCCCCCGGCGGTTGGTGCGCACATACAGGTGGCGCACCAGCCCCAGGCGGCTCTTTTCGTCGTAGGCGGGCACACTCCAGGCGGTCATCCACTCCTTCACCGCCTGGCGCAGCCGCCCGGCGGCCTGGCTCTGGAGCAGGCAGTCGGGCACGTCCACCACCCGGTGGGTGCGGTTCTGGTAAAACCCGATGCGGGGCCCTCTGGACACGGGGAACTGGGCCTTGTTCCGGTAGCGGTCCACCTTGGGAGAGCCCAGCACCGGCGGCAGCTCCAGATGCTCCACCCCGCCCAGCCGGGTGAGGGCGTCGTACACCCGGGTGTGCTTGGCCTCCAGCTCCTGGGCGTAGTCCATGTGCCGGAACTGGCAGCCGCCGCATCTGCCGTAGTGGGGGCAGTCGGGGACCACCCGGGCGGGGGAGGGGGTGATCACCTCATGCACCCGCCCCCACAGGGCGGTGCGGCCCACGTGGGTCAGGCGCACGTCGCACACCTCTCCCCGGATGCCGCCCTGGACAAAAACCACCATGCCCTCCAGCCGGGCCACGCCGGAGCCGTCGCTGGCGTAGCCCTCGATGGTCAGCCGGTGAATCTGCTGTTCGGTCAGCTTAGCCATGGAGGCTCACATCCTTCAGCGCGTCATAGGAGAGGGTGACCTCCACCGGGCTGTGAAGGGCGGGCAGGTCGTTGCCCTGGAGGAAGAAGGTGTAGCCCTCCTTGGTGAGGTAGAAGTTTTCCGGCTGGTAGACGGCGATGATCTGGGCCTCGGTAAATTGCCCGGCCACGATCTCCTCCTGCTCCAGGAAGGCGGCCACCACCCGCTTCTGCACCGTGTCGGCGTCGGAGAACAGGTCGGCAAAGCCCAGCTTGATGCCGGTGCGGGCGTCAAAGTGCTCGGCCAGCTGGAAGGTGCTGGAGTAGGGCATGCCGCCGCTCACCTGCCACTGGCGGCGGACGCTGTACACGATGTTGTCCATGTAGGTCACTTCATAGTCCATCCGCTCCACCGTGGGGGTAAAGGTGTAGCCGGCGGTTTTGGACACCTCGTAGTCGGAGACGGCGGCCTCATAGTTGTCCTCCGCCCCCACCAGCAGGGAGGAGCCCAGATCCTTGTACCAGTCGTTGATAGCCGAGCCTGCAGAGCAGGTATCGGTGTTCTGGACCATGGGCAGGGTGTACTCCACCGACAGCACCGTGGTCTCGTCCCCGGCGGTAAAGGTACGGGCAAAGGTCTGCTCGCCCCACACCGGCAGGGCGTCGGCGGCGCTCTCCACCGGGGCGCTGGGAGCGGCGGAGGGAGTGGGGGTGGACTGGGGCAGAGAAGAGCCGGACGGAAGCGGATCGGGCTGTGCGCAGGCGGCCAGGGTCAGGGCCAGCGCTCCGGCCAGAAGTCCGGACAAAAGCTTGTTTCTTTTCATAGGAAACTCCTTTTCATGGGACGGGATGGAGAGCCGGATTGTTCCGGCCCGCATGTTCATTTTACCATTGAAGGGGCCCCGCGTAAATGGAAAAACGGAATTTGTAAGGATTTGTGACGATTTGTCTCCGGGTTTTTGGCGAAAAAAGTGCCGTTTCTCTACCAGAATGGGAGAAACGGCACATTTTTGTCAGAAATCTTCAGGAGCCTGCCATCCGGTTTGGCCAGGGTTCCGGGGCTGTCAGCTCTGCAGCCGGTACAGCCGGCAGGGCCGGCCGCCAGTGTCGTAGTTGACGGTGCTGGCCGCCTCCCCCCGCTCCACCAGGTAGTTGACGTAGCGCCGGATCGTGACCACCGACAGGCCGGTTTGCCGGGAGATGGCCTCGCTGGGCAGCCCCTGGTCCGGGGCGGTCTGGAGGCAGGCCCGGATGAGCTTGAGGGTGTTCTCCTGAAGGCCCTTGGGCGCGCTGTGGTCCCCCGACTCGGGCGGGGCGAAGAGCTTGTCCAGCTCGTCCTGGCTCACCGCCTCTCCCGCCACCGCCTCCCGGTGCCGGCAGAAGGTGTCCAGCGCCTGCTGAAAGCGCTCCACGGTAAAGGGCTTGACCAGATAGTCCACCACCCCCAGCTTCAGCAGCTCGTCCACCATGGCCGTGCTGTTGGCGGCGGTGACCATGATGGCGTCCACCGGAATGGACTGGGCCCGGAGGGCGTGGAGCAGCTCCACGCCGGTGAGCAGGGGCATGTACACGTCCAGCACCAGCAGGTCGGCGGGGTTCTGGGTCAGCCACTCCAGGGCGGCCCGGCCGTCCTGAAAGGTCTGGACCACCCGGAAGCGGGAATCCTTTTCCGCAAAGGTGCGGTCCAGTAGGCAAACCATAGGGTCGTCCTCCACGATCACGACACGGTACACAAAGCATCACTCCTTGACGGCCGGGGGCTCCCCCCGGCAAAAGCTGAGAAAGAACGACGTGCCCACGCCGCTCTCCGATTCCACCCGGATCTCCCCGTGGTAGGCCTCCACCACCTCCTGGACCAGGGCCAGGCCGGTGCCCCGCTCCCGGCCCTTGGTGGAGATGCCCCGCTGGAACAGGGTGCGGCGGAGGGCGGCGGGGATGCCGGGGCCGGTGTCCTCCACGCAGAGCAGCAGGCTCTCCTCGCTCTCCCGGATGCTGACCGAGATCTCCTTGGTGCTGCCCCGGGACTGGTTGAGGACCTCGATGGCGTTTTCAATCAGGTTGCCCAGCACGGTGACGTAGGCGTCCGGCGGCAGCCAGGGGCTCTCCTCGCTGAGGCTGCTCTCCCGGTCCAGCCGCAGGCGGATGCCCAGCTCGTTGGCCCGGCTGGTCTTTCCCACCAGCAGCGCCGCCACCGAGGGCTGGTGGATCTGGTTCATGATCCGGCTCACCGCCACCTGCTGGGTCTGGGTGGTGTCCATGATGTACTGCTGGGCCTTCTCCGGCTCCCCGATCTGGAGCAGACCCAGAATCACGTGGAGCTTGTTCATAAATTCGTGGGTGTAGGCCCGCATGGCCTCCACCATATGGCTTACACCGGTGAGGTTGTCCGCCATCCGGGTCAGCTCGGTGCGGTTGCGGAAAATGCTCACCGCCCCTGCCAGCCTGCCGTTTTCATACAGGGGCAGGCGGTCGGACAGCACCCGGATGTCCCGCAGGGAGGTCATGCTCACGTTGTACTCCGCCTGCCCGGTCTCCAGCACCCGGTCCAGGGTGGAGCGGGGATAGACCTCATGGAGGGGGCGGCCCAAAATGGCCCGGCGGTCCAGGGAGAGCATCTCCGCAGCCGAGGCGTTGAGGAAGATCACTGTTTTCTCCCCGTCGATGGCCAGGATGCCCTCCTCCAGGGCGTCCAGAATGTCCTCCCGCTGGTGGAACTGGCGGGCAAAGATATCGGGCTCATAGCCCAACAGGGACTGCTTGATACGCCGGGACAGGCGCAGGGCCAACAGGGAGCCCAGCACCGCCGCCGCCAGACCCACCAGCAGCATACGGGTCACCGTACCCACCGCCACCAGGGCCATGCTGCGGAAGTACACCCCCACGATGACAAAGCCGATCACGTTGCCCTGCTCGTCCCGCACCGGGGCGTAGGCCGAGTGGTCGGAGCCCATGGGCCCGGTCTCGTTGGAGGTGTAGGGGCTGCTGCCGGAGAGAACGCCGGTTTGGGCGGTGCCCGAGTAGGTGGTGCCGATCAGGGCCCGGTCGGGCACATAGAGCAGGGTGGAGTGGATGTCGCCCACCAGGATCAGGTCGATGTCCGAGGTCTGCTCCGTGGTGGCGTCCAGATAGTCGGCCAGCTGGTCCGCCGGCAGCTCCCCCTGCAGGGCCTGCCGCACCAGAGGCACCTGGGAGAGGATGGAGGCGGAGTTGAGCAGATTGCTGTCCAGCGCCTCCTGCTCGCCCCGCAGGGCCAGGTACATGGTCCCGCTCAGGGCCAGGGCGATGGATACGGCCACAATGATCAGGCTCAGCCGCATCAGCTGGGCCCGGATGGACGTTCTGGCCTGGGTATACATGGCGCGCGCCTCCTTTTCATCCACCTTAGTATAGGGAAAATCGGGGGGACTGTCAAACAGGAGGGGCGGCCCATTTTCGATAGTTTTTTTACTTACGAAAGGGTTACGAAATGGCGGGCGGGGGAGTAAGATAGGCCACGCGAAAACGAGGTGATGTGTTTGGATGCATTCAAGGAAACCCTGGTGGAGGAGCTGGGGACCCACACCGCGTTCACCATTCCGCTGTTTGGCGGGATTCCCGTGGCGGAGTCGGTGGTGGTGACGTGGATTGTGATGGCGGTGCTGCTGATAGCCGCCCTGCTGCTGACCCGGAACCTGAGCGTGGACGCCCCCGGCAAGGCGCAGGTGGCGCTGGAGAGCGCCGTGCAGTTTCTCAACGGCTTTGTCAAAACCAATATCGGCAGCCACTGGAAGCCCTTCGCCCCCTGGCTGGGGACAGTGGCGCTGTACATCGGCTTTGCCAATATCATCGGCATCTTCGGCCTGACGCCCCCCACCAAGGACATCAGCGTGACCGCGGCCCTGGCCCTGATGAGTATGCTGCTCATCTACGGCGCCCAGTTCCGCTACAACGGGCTGCTGGGCGGGCTGAAAAAGTTTGCCGAGCCCATGCCCCTGCTGCTGCCCATCAACCTGATGGAGGTGGCCGTCCGGCCCCTGGCGCTGTGCATGCGTCTGTTCGGCAATGTGCTGGGCGCCTTCATCATCATGGAGATGCTCAAGTTTGTGGCGCCGGTTATTTTACCGGCGGTGTTCAGCCTCTATTTTGACCTGTTTGACGGGCTCATTCAAACCGTCGTCTTTGTGTTCCTCACCACCCTGTTCACCGGCGAGGGCATCAAAGAGGAAGAAGCGTAAAACATACTGAATTTACAGGAGGAAATTATCATGTCTATGGCTATCATTGCTGCTGCTGTCGCAGTGTTCACCGGCATCGGCGCCGGGATCGGAATCGGCTTCGCCACCGGCAAGGCCAGCGAGGCCATCGCCCGCCAGCCCGAGGCCTCCGGCAAGATCAACAGCGCGTTGCTGCTGGGCTGCGCCCTGGCGGAAGGTACCGCCATCTTCGGCTTCATCACCGCGCTGCTCATCATCTTCGTCGGTTAAAGGGGGCGCCCCCGATGCTGGAGTTCCATCTTTCCACCATTGTGTTTACCGTCCTCAATCTGCTGGTGCTCTACTTCATCCTGAGAAAGCTCCTGTTCGGCCGGGTCAACGCCGTGCTGGAGCAGCGGGCCGCCCTGGTGCAGAACCAGCTCTCCTCCGCCGAGGCGGACAGACGCCAGGCCGGGGAGCTGAAGGCCCGGTATGAGGACAAGCTGACCGACGCCCGGCAGGAGGCGGCCAAGCTTGTGGCCGACGCCCAGACCAGGGCCCAGCGGGTGTACGAGAGCAAGCTGGCCCAGGCCGAGGCCGACGCCAAGCGGCTGCGGAGCGAGGCGGAGGCCCAGATCGCCTCCGAGCGGGAAAACATGCTGCAGGGAGCCCGGAACGAGGTGGCCTCCCTGGCCCTGCTGGCCGCCGCCAAGGTGGCCCAGCAGGCCATGGACGGGGAGAGCGACAAGGTCCTGGTGGATTCCTTCCTGGCGGAAGTGGGTGAGCAGGCATGAGCGAGCTGGCCCGCCGTTACGCCGCGGCCCTCTATGCCGTCTCCCCCGATGAAAAGACCCTGGAGGACACCGCCCGGGCCATCATGGACAACGCTCCCCTGTGGGAGAGCCTGTGTTCCCCCGCCGTCCAGGCCTGGGAGAAGGACCGGGTGCTGACCCGCCTGCCCCTGCTGGACGGCCACGGCCTGCTGCTGAACTTTTACCGCCTGCTGGCGGAGAAGGGCCGCATGGCTCTGCTGCCCGAGATTCTGGAGGCCTATCGTGATCAGGCCCTGGCCCAGCGGGGGGCGGCCCGGTGCCGCCTCACCTGCGTCCGCCCGCCGGAGCAGGGCGAGCTGGAGAAGCTGAAGCAGGCCCTGTGCCGGCTCCACCATAAGAGGGACGTGGTCTTTGAGATCCGCACCGACCCGTCCCTGCTGGGTGGCTTCACGCTGGAGATTGAGGGCGTGAGATATGACAAGAGCGTCCGCGGGGCGCTGGCCGGCCTGACCCGGCAACTGGAAGAGAGGCGAATGGCATGAAACAGAACCCCGAAGAGATCGTCTCCATCCTGAAGGAGGAGATCCAGGGATACGATACCCGCGTGCGGCGGGACGAGACCGGCACCGTGCTGGAGGTGGGCGACGGCATCGCCACCGTCTACGGCCTGGACAAGGCGGTGTACGGCGAGCTGGTGGAGCTGGACACCGGCGTGAAGGGCATGGTGATGAACCTGGCCCGGGACAGCGTGGGCGTGGTGCTGCTGGGCAGCGACGCCGGCGTGAAGGAGGGCACCGTGGTCAGGCGCACCGGCCGGGCCGCCGACGTGCCCGTGGGCGACGGCCTGGTGGGCCGGGTGGTCAACGTGCTGGGCCAGCCCATCGACGGCCTGGGCCCCATTGCGGCCACCGAGACCCGCCCCATCGAGCATGAGGCCAGCGGCGTGGTCAGCCGGGAGCCGGTAAACGTCCCCCTGCAGACCGGGATCCTGGCCATCGACGCCATGGTGCCCATCGGCCGGGGCCAGCGGGAGCTCATCATCGGCGACCGGCAGACCGGCAAGACCGCCATCGCCGTGGACACCATCCTGAACCAGAAGGGGCAGGATGTCATCTGCATCTATGTGGCCATCGGCCAGAAGGCCTCCACCGTGGCCCGCATCCAGGACACCCTGAAAAAGCACGGCGCCATGGACTACTCCATCATCGTGTCCTCCACCGCCAGCGAGTCCGCCCCTCTGCAGTACATCGCCCCCTACTCCGGCGCCGCCATGGGCGAGTACTTTATGAGCAAGGGCAGGGATGTGCTCATTGTGTACGACGACCTGAGCAAGCATGCGGTGGCCTACCGGACCCTGTCCCTGCTGCTCAAGCGGTCCCCCGGCCGTGAGGCCTACCCCGGCGACGTGTTCTACCTCCACTCCCGGCTGCTGGAGCGGGCCTGCCGTTTGACCCGTGAGTACGGCGGCGGCTCCATGACCGCCCTGCCCATCATCGAGACCCAGGCCGGCGATGTGTCGGCCTACATTCCCACCAACGTCATCTCCATCACCGACGGCCAGATCTACCTGGAGAGCGACCTGTTCTTCTCCGGCCAGCGGCCCGCCGTCAACGTGGGCCTGTCGGTGTCCCGTGTGGGCGGCTCCGCCCAGACCCGGGCCATCAAAAAGACCGCCGGTACCCTGCGCATCGACCTGGCCCGGTTCCGGGAGCTGGAGGTATTCACCCAGTTCGCCTCCGACCTGGACTCCGCCACCCAGCAGACCCTGGACCACGGCCGGCGGCTGCTGGAGCTGCTGAAGCAGCCCCTGTACCACCCCATGCCGGTGAGCCGGCAGGCCATCATCCTGTACGCCGCCACCAACGGCCTGGTGGACGACGTGCCCCTGGACAAGGTGCGGCAGTTCCTGCTGGACGTGGCCCAGGAGATGGAGAACGAGCACGCCGACGTGACTGATGAGATCCAGTCTACCGGCAACCTGAGCGGCCCCGCCATCGAGACCATCCGCTCGGTGCTGGAGGACGCCAAAAAGCGGGTGAGCGCCACATGGCAAGCATAAAAGAGATCCGCACCCACATCAAGAGCGTGGAGCAGACCCTGAAGATCACCAACGCCATGTATCTGATCTCCTCCTCCAACCTGCGGAAGGCCCGCAAGCAGCTCAACGATGTGGAGCCCTATTTCCAGAAGATCGAGACCACCATCTCCGATATCCTCCACCACTCCCCCCAGATCCACCACCCCTTTTTCGACAAGCGGCCGGAGATTCCGTCGGAGAAGCGGAAGATAGGGTACATTGTGGTGACGGGGGACAAGGGCCTGGCGGGGGCCTACAACCACAACATTCTGAAGCTGGCGGAGGGGAAGCTGGCCAAGACGGCCAATCCCAGCCTGTTTGTGGTGGGGCAGGTGGGCCGGTCCTACTTCCAGGAGCACGGCATCTCCATTGACGTGGAGTTCCTCTACACCGCCCAGGACCCCACGGTCAGCCGGGCCCGGGACATGGCGGAGCTGGTGCTCGACCTCTACCTGAACCGGCAGCTGGACGAGGTGTACGTCCTCTTCACCAAGATGGTGACCTCCTTCCAGATGGAGCCCACCGTCCACAAGCTGCTGCCGCTGGACCCGGACGTGTTTCCGGAATATGAGGAGAACCGGGACAAATATAACCGGGAGGTGACCTATGTGCCCTCCGTCAAGGCGGTTATGGACCGGCTGGTGCCCGGGTATCTGAAGGGCGACCTGTTCGGGGCCCTGGTGGAGTCCTACTGTTCGGAGCAGAACGCCCGGATGACCGCCATGAAGTCCTCCAGCGACAACGCCCGCAGCATGCTGCAGAATCTGAATCTGTCCTATAACCGCGCCCGGCAGGCCGCCATCACCCAGGAGATCACCGAGGTGGTGGGCGGCGCTCAGGCCGCATTGTAATAGAAGTGCAGGAGGACCCGAAAGGGGATTAGATCGTATGAATCAAGGAACCATTGTACAGGTCATGGGACCTGTGGTAGACGTGGCCTTTCCCGGCGGCGTGCTGCCGGAGATCAAGGAGGCCCTGGAGGTCCGGCTGGACGGCAAGCGCCAGGTCATGGAGGTGGCCCAGCACACCGGCGGCGACACGGTGCGCTGCATCATGCTCTCCCCCAGCGAGGGGCTGGGCCGGGGCATGGAGGTGACCGCCACCGGCGCACCCATCTCCGTCCCCGTGGGCGACGGCGTGCTGGGGCGCATGTTCAACGTGCTGGGGGACGCCATCGACGAAAAGGGCCCGGTCAACACCGGGGAGACCTGGTCCATCCACCGCCAGCCCCCCACGTTTGAGAACCAGCGCCCCGTGGTGGACATCTTTGAAACCGGCATCAAGGTCATCGACCTGCTGGCCCCCTACGCCAAGGGCGGCAAGATCGGCCTGTTCGGCGGCGCCGGGGTGGGCAAGACGGTGCTCATCCAGGAGCTCATCCACAACATCGCCACCGAGCACGGCGGCTACTCCATCTTCACCGGCGTGGGGGAGCGCACCCGGGAGGGCAACGATCTGTGGCGGGAGATGACCGAGTCCGGCGTCATTGAAAAGACCGCTCTGATCTTCGGCCAGATGAACGAGCCCCCCGGAGCCCGGATGCGGGTGGCCCTCACCGGCCTGACCATGGCCGAGTACTTCCGGGACCAGGAGAAGCAGAACGTGCTGCTCTTCATCGACAACATCTTCCGTTACGTCCAGGCCGGTTCCGAGGTGTCCGCCCTGATGGGCCGGATGCCCTCCGCCGTGGGCTATCAGCCCACCCTGGCCAACGAGATGGGCGCCCTTCAGGAGCGCATCACCTCCACCAAGGACGGGTCCATCACCTCCGTTCAGGCGGTGTACGTCCCCGCCGACGACCTGACCGACCCCGCCCCCGCCACTACCTTCGCCCACCTGGACGCCACCACCGTCCTCTCCCGCAAGATCGTGGAGCAGGGCATCTATCCGGCGGTGGACCCCCTGGAGTCCACCTCCCGGATCCTGGAGCCCGACGTGGTGGGGGAGCGGCACTACAAGATCGCCCGGGGCACCCAGGAGCTGCTCCAGCGCTACCGGGAGCTGCAGGATATCATCGCCATCCTGGGCATGGAGGAGCTGAGCGAGGAGGACCGCCGCACCGTGGAGCGCTCCCGCCGCATCCAGCAGTTCTTCTCCCAGCCCTTCTCGGTGGCCGAGCAGTTCACCGGTCTGGAGGGCCGCTATGTGAAGCTGGAGGATACCCTCCGCTCCTTCGAGACCATCCTGGGCGGCGAGCTGGACAAATACCCCGAGGCCGCCTTCAGCAACGTGGGCAACGTGGACGAGGTTATCGCCAAGGCCAAGAAGATGGGGGCGGTGTAAATGGCCGGAACCGGCACCTTTACTCTGGAGATCATCACCCCCGAGCGGCAGTTCTACATCGGCCCCGCCCAAGCCCTGGTCCTCCCGGCGGTGGACGGGGAAATGGGGATCTACCCCGGCCATGAGCCGGTGGTCACTGCCATCGAGCCCGGCCAGCTGCGGTACAAGACCGAGGACAAGTGGGAGCCCGCCGCCGTGGGGGCCGGCTTTGCCGAGATCAAGCCGGACTACGTGATCCTGCTGGTGGGCTTCGCCGAGCACCCGGAGGAGATCGACCGCAAGCGGGCCCAGGCCGCCAAGGAGCGGGCAGAGGAGCGCCTGCGCCAGAAGCAGAGCATCCACGAGTATTACCACTCCAAGGCCGCCCTGGCCAGAGCCATGGCCCGGCTGAAAACCCGGCGCTGAGCGAAAAAACCCCGGCAGATCTGCTGATCTGCCGGGGTTCTTGGTGTTGTTTATTCCGTGGGGGGCTGGTCGGCGGGGGGCTGTTCCTCCTCCTGCTGCTGGACGGGGGCCGGTCCCTCTCCCAGAGGGATGGCATCCTGAGCGGGGGCCTCCTCCGGCTGCTCCGCCGGGGCGGGCTGCTGGGGCTCCTTCTTGTCCGGGTCGGGGTAGTTGTCCGCCGTGGCGGGGTCCCGGCCCTCCAGAATGGCCACCATCTCCGCGCCGGTGATGGTCTCCTTTTCCAGCAGGTAGGCCACCACCTTGTCCATGTCCTCCCGGTTCTCCCGGATGACCTGGACGGCCTGGTTATAGCACTGGGTCAGCAGCTCTTTCACCGCCTGGTCCACCGCCGCGGCGGTGTCCTGGGCGCAGTCCATGCCGTAGCCGCCGTCCAGGTACTGGTTGCGGCGGGAGGCCAGGGCCATCATGCCGAACTGGTCGCTCATGCCGTAGAGTACCACCATGCTCCGGGCCACGCTGGTGGCGTCCTGGATGTCCTGGGCCGCGCCGTTGGTCATGGTGTTGAGCACCACTTCCTCGGCGGCCCGGCCGCCCATGGATACCATGATCTTGGCCAGCAGCTCGTCCTTGGTGCGCAGATCGGTCTTGTCCTCCTCGGGCATCAGCAGGGTGTAGCCCAGAGAGCCCTGGGTGTGGGGGACAATGGTAATCTTCTGCACCGGCTCGGTGTTCTTCTGCTTGTAGGCCACCATGGCGTGGCCCACCTCGTGGTAGGCCACCAGCTTTTTCTCAAACTCGGTGAGGACGCTGCCCTTCTTCTCCGAGCCGGCGATCACCAGCTCGAAGGACACCAGCAGGTCCTCCTGGTTCACCGCCTTGCGGCCCAGGCGCACCGCCCGCAGGGCGGCCTCGTTTACCAAGTTGGCCAGATCCGCGCCCACGGTGCCGGCGGTGGCAATGGCGATCTTCTTCAGGTCCACGTCCTCCGCCAGACGGATGTTCCGGGTGTGGACCTGGAGGGTGGCCAGACGGCCGGCCAGGTTGGGCCGGTCCACGATGATCCGCCGGTCAAACCGGCCGGGCCGCAGCAGAGCCTGGTCCAGCACCTCCGGCCGGTTGGTGGCGGCCAGCAGGATGACGCCCTTGGTGGGGTCGAAGCCGTCCATCTCGGCCAGCAGCTGGTTCAGGGTCTGCTCCCGCTCGTCGTTGCCGCCCATGCGGTTGTCCCGGGATTTGCCGATGGTGTCGATCTCATCGATGAACACAATGCAGGGGGCCATCTTGTTGGCCTCCTTGAACAGGTCTCTCACACGGGCGGCGCCCATGCCCACGAACATCTCCACAAAGTCCGAGCCGGAGATGGAGAAGAAGGGCACGTTGGCCTCGCCCGCCACCGCCTTGGCCAGCAGGGTTTTGCCGGTGCCCGGCGGTCCCACCAGCAGGGCGCCCTTGGGCAGCTTGGCGCCGATTTCGGTATACTTTTGGGGATTGTGGAGAAAGTCGATGATCTCCACCAGGGACTCCTTGGCCTCGTCCTGACCGGCCACGTCCTTGAAGGTGACCCCAGTCTTTTTCTCCACGTACACCTTGGCGTTGGACTTGCCCAGGTTGCCCAGGCCGCCCCCCATCTTGCCCGCCATGCCGCGGAACAGGAAGGAGAACAGGGCCACCATGATGACCACTGGCAGCACGTAGGAGATGAGCAGCGTGATGACGGGGGAGAGCTGCTCCACATACTCCGGGCCGAAGGCCACGTCGTGCTCCTTGAGCAGGGGGATGAGCTCGTCGTCCCGCAGGCCCGCCTGGGACACGGGGGCGCAGAAGTAGGTAACGGTCTGGGACTGGCTGCCCCAGCTCTCCAGCGGGGGCAGGCCCAGGGAGCTGCCCGGCTCATCCTCCGAGGAAGTGCCGGCGTCCGTGGCGCCGGAGCTTACCACGTTTCCGTTTTTGTCCAGGGAGACGCCGTCTTTCAGGGTAATGGTGTACTTGCTGGACTCCATTACCACCGACTTGACCATATCGTCCTCCACCAGCTGCAAAAACTGGCTGTAGGTGATCTCCACCGAGTTGGCGGAGCGGGCCATGGAGGTGGCGTAATTCACCAGCACGGTAAGCACCAGGGCCCACAGGATAATGGAGATAATGGCGGTGGCGTTGCGGCGGTTGTTGCCGCCGCCTTTCCCCCGGTTGTTGTTCTGATTGTCTGAATTCAAGTGATGGTTCCTCCTCCGGTTGGAGTTCTTACTCAATGCGAAAGATACAAAGTATCTATAGTTATAGCACAGCCCACCCGAAAAAACAAGAAACACAGGAGGGGAAAGCTGTAAACTTTCTATGAAAATCCCATAGGAGGACAGCGGTTCTTTTTGCGCAAAAGAAGCAGATTTGGCTTTTTATGCGGGGCGGGTTGTGGTATACTGATGATTATGAATCAGAAAGGCGGGACAGCAGCATGAAGGAGCGCAGACCCATGCCCCAGGCCGAGGCGGACGGACTCATCGAGGGGCGCAACGCGGTGACCGAGGCCCTCCGGGCCGGCACCCCCATCGACAAGATTTTCCTGGCCCGGGGTGAGACCGACGCCACCCTGGGCCACATTGCCGCCGCCGCCCGGGACAAGGGCGTGGTGGTGGTGGAGTGCGACCGGCGGAAGCTGGATTTTATGAGCCGCACCCACTCCCATCAGGGGGTCATCGCCCAGGCCGCCGTGCGGGAGTACGCCAGCGTGGACGACATCCTGAACGCCGCCCGGGAGAAGGGAGAGCCGCCGCTGATCGTGGTGTGCGACGAGCTCTCCGACCCCCACAACCTGGGGGCGGTGCTCCGCACCGCCGAGTGCGCCGGAGCCCACGGGGTCATTATCCCCAAGCGCCGCTCCGCCGGGCTGACGGCGGTGGTGGCCAAGACCTCCGCCGGCGCGGTGAGCCACATCCCCGTGGCCCGGGTGCCCAACCTGCCCGCCCTGCTCAAGGAGCTGAAGGACGAGGGAGTGTGGGTGTTCGGCACCGCCGCAGACGGGGACCGGCTGCTGTACGACGCCGACCTGAAGGGCCCCGCCGCCATTGTCATCGGCAGCGAGGGGGACGGCATGGGCCGGCTGGTCAGCGAGACCTGCGACTTCCTGGTGCGCATCCCCATGAAGGGCAAGCTCAACTCCCTCAACGCCAGCGCCGCGGCGGCGATCCTGCTCTACGAGGCGGTGCGCCAGCGCATGGGCTGACCCGTCATCCATACCTGAGATAAAGGAGCTCTCTCCCATGGCCAAAGACCGGGACGATGAACTGAATACCGACCTGCCCGACGGAGAGGAGTTTTCCCTGGAGTCCATTCTGGCGGAGTTTGGCAGCGGAAACAGACGGAAAACGGTCAAGGAGGACACCATCCCCTTCCCCATTGTGCCCAAGCGGGGCGGGGGCCGGCCGGTGCCCGCCCCGCT
>NZ_NFIQ01000033.1 GCF_002159455.1 Flavonifractor sp. An306 | reverse complement strand
AGGTTTGACACGTTCCCATTGTTCTGTTGTTAATTCATAGCATTTCATACCTCTAGTTTCGCATATCTGCTCCTTTTGTGCAACTTTTATTTTTCAAACAAGCCCTAGTCTACGAGGTCACTCTGGAGCAGCTGATGGCCATGACCGGCTAAGCTCCCGCCTGCTCCGCCCGCTCCGGAACGGTCTGCACAGTAACCGTTTCCGATCCGCCGCGTCCCGTTACCGCGTTTCGCCATCCTGGTTTTTGCTGTCTTCGGCTGTGCCGCCGCGGCAAGCATTTTGATTACCCTTTGGAGAAAAAAGAAAAACTCTGATACGTACAGGAGCCGCCCATTCAGGCGGCTCCTGTACGTATTCAAGGATCAAAAGTCCAACTGTCACCTCGAGGCGGCTCTCTCCACAGACAGGCAAATTTTACACCGTGAGCCTTGGATTTTGCATTGCCCCTGGAGGGTCTGCCGTTCAAAATTATATAATATGCCTGCCCTAAAAAAGATAAGGCAGCCCACAGTCCAGAAATTCACAAAATAACTGACAGACATCCAGAGGAGCATGATTTATATTCATATCTATGGGAATAAAACCGGTAAACCGTGTCCCCAGTGCGGTTATGATTGCTGGTCTGTACGATATATCGAACAGCCTGGGGGAACAATATGCCTATGCACATGCGCTGTGTGCCTGCACTACGCCAAGGCAGACGCGCGAAAGGTCCCTCAGCTCATCCTTGTTGAACGCCCGGGCAAAAGCACAGAGGTTCAGTTATAGCCGCCGCGCCGGATCTTTATGGGCTGGCCCTCTCAAAATCACAGCTGCCCCACATCCCACAGCCGGCCGGTCAGCCCTGGGTCCCCGGAATGGATTTTATGAGGGTTCTCAGCTCCTCAAACGAGATATTCCCCGTAATGGAACATTCTACATTACCTGAACGCCATGCACCCACAATATTATTGGCATTTGAAAAAAGATAATATGTGGTCCCGTCTATCGTCAATTTTTCTACAGGATCATCCGTCTTTTCGTATACTATATCACCTGTGGTATCTCGCGGTCCACTATCTATATAGGTAACCATATAGGACTTATCAGCATTAATATAAACTACATCAAGCGCTATGATTCTAGCGGCGGGAACATAATCCACCCATACACCATCAAAGTTGTAGCCGTCCAGGATCATGGCGGGCAATATATCCGTGTTGATTCCGCTGAACTCCACTGCAAATTCCAAATCGGGGAATTCCGCGTTGCGCACGGTGGTTTCCACCGGCATTGGGTCCTTTGCAGCATCCTCCTGGACAAAGGAAAATTGCCCGTCGGTCCAGGAGCCGATCATTTGGGCCACATGCTGAAAGCCGAGGGCGGGAGGCAGCAGGAGGGTGACTACCACGCAGACAATGGCGGCTGCCAGGATGACACGGCTCCATTTGACCCTGGCCGCCGGCCTAGACCGCTTCTTTCCATTGTCCTGGCTTTCCGTCAAATAGGAGATACAGTCCGGGTCTTCTGCGTCCGGCTCATAAAACCGGGTAAAATCCCTCCACGCCTGGTCCACGGGCACGATCCGTCCGCTGGGATGCTCCCGCTCACGCTGTTCCATCGCGTTCAGCACGCAGGCAAGAAACCCATCGTCCCCGTCCGGCTCCCTGCCGGTATGCAGCTTCAAAAGTGTTTCCAATTCCCCCATGTCAAGGCGGTATAAGTACTGATACTGATTTGAGATATCGTTGCTGCGGCCGGACATATCTCCTTCCCCCCCTTACATGGTGTTTCATTCGGTCAGTTCTGCGTCCCCGGAATGGATTTTATAAGCGCTCTCAGCTCCTCAAACGAGATATTCCCCGTAATGGAACATTCTACGTTACCTGAACGCCATGCACCCACAATATTATTGATATTTGAAAAAAGGTAATATGTGGTCCCGTCTACCGTCAATTCTTCCACGGGAGCATCCGTCTTTTCATATATATGAACTTTTGTACTTCCTTCGTCACAATCCACACAAGTAATTAAATAACATCTATCGCCATTGACATAAAATGCGTCAAGTGTCGCCACTCCAGATGTCGGGGTATAATCTACAGTTACCCAATTCAGGGAATAGCCTCCCAGAGTCATGGCTGGTAAAATATCCGGGCTGATTCCGCAGCACTCCAACGCGGATTTCAGATCGGGGAATTCCACGTTGCGCAAGGTGGTTTCCACCGGCATTGGGTCCTTTGCGGCATCCTCCCGGACAAAGGAAAATTGCCCGTCGGTCCAGGAGCCGATCATTTGGGCCACATGCTGAAAGCCGAGGGCGGGAGGCAGCAGGAGGGTGACCACCACGCAGACAATGGCGGCTGCCAGGATGACACGGCTCCATTTGACCCTGGCCACCGGCCTGGGCCGCTTCTTTCCATTGTCCTGGCTTTCCGTCAAATAGGAGATACAGTCCGGGTCTTCTGCGTCCGGCTCATAAAACCGGGTAAAATCCGACCACGCCTGGTCCACGGGCGCGATCCGTCCGCTGGGATGCTCCCGCTCCCTCTGTTCCATCGCATCCAGCACACAGGCAAGAAACCCATCGTCCCCGTCCGTGTCCCTGCCGGTATGCATCTTCAAAAGTGTTTCCAGTTCCTCTATGGTAAGGTGATACAAATACTGATACTTGTGTAAGGTCTCGCTTTCGCGGCTGTCCATGGCTATTCCCCCATCCGATTGTTCCGGTTTCACAGCTAAACAGGCGGATATCATCCTCTGTCCTCCAGGGCGCTTTTCAGCTTTTTCAACAGCCTCTGCATCCGCTTCTGGCAGGCCCAGACGCTGATCCCCAGTTCCTTGGACAGCTCCAAATAGGTCGCTTTATCCAGGACAATGCGTTTGAGCAAATGGCTCTCATCCTCCGTCATCATGTTTTGAAAAAGCAGCTCCGCGGAAACCGGCAGTTCCTCAGCTTCGGCCGCGGTGCTCTCCGGCACCTCGCACATGGAAATGAACAGCTTCTGTTCCCGGAGGGCCCGGGCCATCATATTCAACGCCACATTTTTCGCGGTGACCTTGAGCCAGCCGATCCGGTTCTCGCTGGACTGAAATACCTCAAACCGCCGCCAGGCAATGAGGAACGCCTCCTGCGCCGCCTCGTTGGCCATGGGCCAGTTCTGTAAAAAACGATATGCATGAATCACAATCTGGCTGTAGTATTTGCGGTAATAGGACTCAAATATCGCCCTATTATCAGCCTGCATACACACTCGCCTCCCTGCAAACGATTCCATAAAAAGTATATCATGTGCGCTCGCACATCAGCAAGGTCCTGCCGGCTGTCTCCCCGGCCGCAGGACCTGTCTTGTCTCCCAATGATAAGGCCTAAGGCAAATATAGCCGCCCTATGTATTATTTGGCCTCCCGGTCAAAAACGGACAAGGATATTTGGAAGCCATGCGCCATCCCCCTTGTCCGTTTGGATACCCTCCCGCAAATATAAAGATAGGGGCATTTGGGAAGAAGGGACAGCGCTGCCTCCCGCGCGGCAAAATAAGGGCAGGCCGGACGCCCTGCATGTGCGTCCGGCCTGCCTTGTCTGTGTCTATCCGTCCCGCCCGCTCATTTTTACCGATTGGGGAGACACGCAATGTCCGAAATACCCTGCGGCAGAACGCCGCGCCTCTGTCAAAAACGCTCCTCGCCCTGCTTCACGGGCTTGGCTGTCCTGTTCTGCGCCATGCTGGCCCTGATCACAGCCGCCGCGGCCGCGCACCTGTACCGGAATACCGCGCCAAAGGCCTTTTCCGTTTTCTATCTGGTCCTGCCCTGGGCGTGGCTGCTGCTGTGCGCCCTATATCTGGGGAAACATCCTCTCAGCCCCCGCCGTTTCGCCCTGACGCTCTTTTTGCTGTCCCTGGTCACCAAGGGAGCGGCCGCCCTGCTGCTCCGGACGCCGCCGGAATCCGACTTCTATCTGCTGTACTACGCCGCCAAAGAGCTGGCCGGCGGCAACAACATGCTGAATACCACCCCATACTTTCAGTACTGGGCCTATCAGAGCGGCTTTGTGGCCTGGATGGCCTTTTTCATCCGCTTCTTTCACGCCGGACTGCCGTTTTTCCTGCTGATGAACGCCATGGCCGTATCCGCCACCAATGTACTGCTCTACTGCCTGTGCCGGCGGTTTGCCTCCCACCGGGCCGCCGCCCTGGCCGCGCTGATCTACCTGTGCTACCCCGCCGCCTATTTCATGGTTCCGGTCCTTACCAATCAGCTTATGGCGGAGCTGTTTCTGACGGCGGCTCTCTGGGTGTTCCTATCGCCCCAGGCAGAGGGGAAAAAGCTGTATAGAGCTCGTCTCGGCGCGGGGGTGCTGCTGGCCGTCAGCAATCTGTTCCGGCCCATGGCCGTTGTGGTCCTACTGGCCGTCCTGGGCGGCACGCTGCTGTACACGGCGTCCTCCCGGCAGAGCCTCCGGGTCTGCGCATGCTCCTGCCTGCTGTTCTGCGCCGGTTATGCCGCGGTCACGCAGGGAGCCTCCCTTTTGGTCTGTGTCAGCGGCCTGAACGCCAACGGACTGTCCAATCAGCTTCCGGCCTGGAAATTTATGCTGGGCCTTAACCGCACCTCCCTCGGGCGATACAGCAGCCTGGACGCCGTCACCGTCTTTGCCAGCGAGGATCCGGCGGCAGCCGCCCAGGCGCTGGTCCGGGAGCGGCTCTCCGCTTACAGCGTTCCCGAGCTGCTCCGGCTGTTCTGGGACAAGCTGGCCATAATGTGGGGCTCTTTTGAGGACAGCTCCTGGGCCCTCACCCAGCGGGTGATGGACAGACTGCAGAGCTGGGGGCTGGACGGCTTTGTCCGATATTGGACGGACAAGTGGTGCAGGCTGGGTGTGGGGTTCTACACAGCGCTTTTGGCCCTGGCCGGGCTGGGCGCATGGGCCAAAAGCCGGAGACCCAGCCTTTCCGCCATCCTGATTTTGGCGGCGGGGCTCTACTTCGGCGCCCACCTGCTGATCGAAATTCAGGTGCGCTACCGCTCCACCATGCTGCTGTTCCTGCTCCCCCTGACCGCCTGCGGCACTGACGCTGCCGCAGAGCAAATCCCACGGCTGTGGGGTTCCCTCAGGAAGGAGACCGTATTCCCTCTGTAAGTCTTTCCCTGGAGCCGTCCGCAGCCAGCGTCCACAGCACGCCGTCCTGATCCAGGCAGAGAAAAGTGTCCCAAGCGTACATCCGCGCGGCATAAGTGACCTGCTCCCCAATCTTGCGAAGGGTACACTCCTCTCCTTCCGCCAGAGCCTCCCACAGAGTACCGTCCTCCTGAAGCAGAAAATCTCTTCCTATGGAACGCATTCCGTCCAGAAGGCGCACTCCGCCGTCCGGCTCCAGCTCCTCATAGAGCCAGGCCGTTCCGTCCTCTTTCAGGACAAAAAAGGCGTCATCCCACCGGCAGACGTCCAGCACGCCCTCCAGGACCTGCCGCTGCTGGATCACACAGCTCCCGTCCCCCTGAAGAACAGGCTCCCACCGCCAGAGGGTGTGGTCCTGCTTGATATAGAGGCCGCCGGGATAGGCTTCGCAGGGGGCAGACAAAACCTGATCGGCAAGATAAACCGGCTCCTTCCAGCTCGCCGCCCCCAAAAGGTCGCCCCAGGCCCACAGGGTACCGTCCTGCTTGACCATGGCCCAGGCCTCGGAATACTGGGCAAGGGAGGCCACCCCCTCCAGAATGGGGACAAATTCCGCCGGAGCCTCCCCGTAATAGGCGCCGGGCAGGCGGCTGACCGTATCGCCGCCCATCCCCCAGAGGGTCCCGCCCCGATCAATGGCGTAGTTGGCCCACTGGCCGGCATAGACGGCGGCCACATCCTCCAGCAGCGCCGTATCACTGCCGTCCCGCTCCACCCGGAGCAAGGTTCTATCTTCCCGGATGGCATAGCACGCGGCCAGGGCGGAAACCGGCACCTCTGCCACCGGAAGGGCACCTGCCCCGACAGTGTGGGTGGGCGTTTCTTCCACAGAGCATCCCGCCAGCAGGGTGGGCACATCGGCGTCCGGAGGAAGCATCCAAAGCCGCCCCTGCCGGTCCAGAACGAGGATCCCTTGCTCCCCCCTTACCGCGCTGGCCACGTTGTCCATCAGGGGGACCGGGGTATCGTCCTCCAAACTCCAGAGCGTGTGCTCCTCTGTGATGGCCAGATCAATGGTAAAGGAGATAACATCCTCCATCCAGAGCTCCAGGTCGGTGTATGCGTAGCTCTCCTTCTGCCACCAGCCCATTCGCCACAGGCTGTTGTCCGCTTTCTGTACCAATAACCGCCCTCCGGAGGCGGCTACATCTGTTACTCCCTCCAGGAGCTTCCGCGGTTCCAGCCAAGGCTCCTCCAGGTCTGTTTCTATGGGCAAAAGCGTGCCCCACGCATAGAGCGTGCCTTCCGTGTCTATGGCATAAAAGGCGGAGGAGGTTGCCGCTATCTTTACGATATCCGTTAAAATTTGCTTTGGCTGAAAGGCCTCGCCGTCCCCCCACTGCCATACGGTACCGTCAGCGCGAAGGGCACATGCGCTCTCTCCCGATGGGGCAGCCATGAGCACGTTGTCCATCAAAAAGCGAGGGGCGTATTGGTCTGATTCCACATCCCCTTCCGGAAGCTGGCCGAAGATCGTGGAGCCAATGCCCCAGAGGGTGCCGTCCCGGCATAGAGCCAGCGTAACCCACTCGCCGGCATAGACAGTAGAGACGTTCTTCATCATCTCCACCGCCCCGTCATAGGTCAGTCCTACCTCAGGATTGTTGATCAGTCCACGGTAGTTGTCACCCCAGCCCACCAGCGTACCGTCTTCCCGAACGGCATAATAGGTCATATAGCTGCTGGCAATGGATACAAAGGTACCCTCCTGCTGTGGCGCCGGGGTAGAGGCGGAAGGGGATGCAGGCTGCGCGGACGGGACTGGCTCCGCATCAGTGGAAGTACAGCCGGAAAAGATGAGGAGGAGCAGCAGGCAGATAAGCGATAGATACCGTCTGTTTCCTTTCATGGCGCACTCCTTTCTTTGCCTCGCAACAGGTGCAAGCAACCGGATGTTTCCATACTATTTCACCTGAAAAATGTCCAGATCCTGTTCGGTCAGCGGCTCTGTATAGGGGTTCAGCAATTCATTCACGATCTCCAGAACTTCCTCCGGGTAGAGCTCATAGCACCAATCTATCCCGTTATATTTGACCGTCCCATCACCGGGCAGCGTCTCAAAGGAAAGGCCGGTGTCCAGCGGAAAGTCCAGGAGCGACGAAACAAACCACGCCGTATGCTCCGCCTTCAAATTCGTAACCACGTTTTCATTCCAGATTTCAATGTATTCCAGCACCTTTTGCGGGTTTTCAAGCAGCTTTTTCGCTATGGAGGTCAAAATCTGCTGCTGCGTACGCGTCCTTCCGATATCCGAGTCGGGATAGGCCATAGTGCCGTCAGAATTTTTCCTCAGGCGGCAGATGGCCAGGGCCTCTTTCCCATTGATGTGCTGCATCCCAGGTTCAAAGTGGATATGCAGATTTTGAAGCGGGTCATCATAGGCCATGTGGATGAGCACGTCAAAATCGATCCCGCCGACCGCATCCACCACCTGGACAAATCCTTCCACGTCCACGCAGATATAATAATCAATGGGAATCCCCAGCAGTTGGGACACCTCGTCGCGCAGGGCCTCTATCCCATCGTGGTAAACCGCGTTGATCTTGGGAAAGCGGCGGTCCACCAGCGTATCTCTCGGAATGGAGACCAGCCCCGCCGTCTGTTCCTCCGCATCATACGTCAGCACCATGATGGTGTCCGCATTGGCGCTTGCCTGGTCTGACGCGGCAAGGAGAAAGGTATAGCACAAGGGCCTGCGGGCAAAATCCCCCTGCGTGTTTGACGGAGCCGTTGTGTGCGCTGCGTCTCCCCCGGCCTGGACCTGTGTTTCCAGCGGAGGGACCTCCGCCATGGGCGGCGGCTTGATCAGCGCCTTCCACGCCAGATAGGCGATTATGATCATCGCGGATAACACGACGGCAATCAGATACAATAGTTTCCATATTCGAGACGCCGGCGCCTTTTGGCGCATTCGCTTTCCAGACACAAAATCCACTTCCTTCCGGCTGTATAGACCTGCCTATTATTAATATTTACACACTTCTGAGAAAACGGACAGATATTGACAGCGTTTTTTAACCTTTCGCCGGCACCGGCCGCGCCCCAGGCTTTGCTGTCGCCGGAAAAAATCTATGCTATAATCATATCAGGAACTTCTTCACTGGAACAGAGAAAGGCGCGGGCGCATTGGGCGCCTGCCGGATGAAGCAAAGGAGGCGCAATGGTCTACTGCATATCCGACCTCCACGGCGACTACTTCAAGTACCGGACGCTGCTGGAGAACCTGTCCTTTCAAAGCCGGGACACCCTGTACGTCCTGGGAGACGTGATTGACCGGGGGCCGGACGGGGTCCGGCTCCTCCAGGACATGATGGCCCGGCCCAATGTGGTGCCCATTCTGGGCAACCATGAGTTGACGGCCGCCATCTGTCTGCGGTGGCTGCTGGAGGAGATCACCGAAGCGCGGCTGGCCGCTCTGGGCACGGAGCAGCTGGCTGTCTACCAGAACTGGATGCGCAACGGCGGGGAGCCCACCCTCCGCGCACTGAGCCGGCTGTCTCAGGAGGAGCGGCAGGAGCTTCTGGCATATCTCCAGGAGATGGACCTCTATGCCCAGGTAAAAGCCGGAGGCCGTACCTTCGTCCTGGTTCATGGGGGGCTGGACCACTTTGCCCCGGACAAGGCGCTGGAGGACTACGAGCTGGAGGACTTTCTCTTTTGCCGGCCCAGGCCGGATGCGGTCTTTTATCCCGACCGCTTTCTGGTCTACGGCCACACCCCCACCCGCCTGCTGCACCATCAGATGGGAAACCCTCCGTCAGACACCATATTCCGCCATGGGAATCAGATCGCCATAGACTGCGGCTGCGGCCATGGCGGAAAGCTGGGATGCCTGTGTCTGGAGACACTGGAAGAATGTTATGTGTAACCCACGCATGAAGCAAAAATCCGCTGGAATCTCAGGATTCCAGCGGATTTTCAGCTCTGATTTCCGTTTGCTCACGCCTCCAGATAGAGCATGACCTCCACGGAGAACATCGTCCCGGCGCTGTCGATGCACAGCGCGCCGTGGTATTTGTCCACAGCGCGCCGGACAATGGAAAGCCCCAGGCCGTGGCCCGCCTCCGCCTTGCGGGAGCGGTAGGCCTGGCCCTCTGGGCCCTCCGCCCGCAGCAGCACGCCGTCATAGCTGTTGACGATTTTCAGAAACAGCACCCCCCGCTCGGCCGCCAGGGAGAGGGAGAGCTCCTTGGCCTCGCTCCTTTCCAGACCCTCCACCGCATTGTCCAACAGGTTGCCCAGTATCACGTTCAGGTCGAACATGTCCGCCGTAAATCCCTCCGGAAGGCGCACATCCAGCTTCATCCGGGCTCCGGCCCGCTTCGCCCAGCCCAGCTTATAGTTCAGAATGCTGTCCAGCTCCAGATTGCCCGTGTGGACAAGGCCGGGACAGGACAGCTGCTGATCCAGACGCTTCAGGTACTGCGCCAGCTCCTCGGTCTGCCCCCGAGCGGCATACCCCTCCAAAACAGCCAGGTGGTTTTTCATGTCGTGGCGCAGGGCCCGCACCTGCTGCTCCGACTGGCGCATCCGGAAAAACTCCGCCTGATAGGCCCTGTTCTGCTGCTTCAGCTGCTCCCGCTCGTAGGTCAGCCGGGCTATGTGGGAAGACATGCCGAGCCACTTCCTGAGCCCTGTCAGAGCCCGGCTGAGGATACCCCTGGGGCAGTCCATCGCCGGAGCAGACGCCGCGCCGCCGTTCAGGAGTATATGCGGCGCCCAGGCCGGTCCGGCCAATACAGTCTCCATTTTTTTGGCTTCCATCTCCATCGTCTCGCTTCTATACAGGCTGCCGCGGCCTCTGTGCGCCGCCGGCCGGGAAGCCCCTCTCCTTCATGCGGCTTCCTTCTTTTTCTCTCATGATGTATATGTTGGAAGGCCACGGCTGAGGGACAACATGTTGCAAAGATTTTCCTCTGCTTCGACCATTTTTTCAGGACGCCGCCCGGACAGATCATCGCTTGTTTTCCCGTTCAGGCGTGGTAAAATGGTGCGATATCTTTGAGGAAAGAAGGCTGGGCAGCTTATGATGTGGAAAGACAGCTACCGGCTCGGTGTGGAGCGGATTGACGAACAGCATATGGAGTTGTTCCGTATGACCGAGGACCTGGTAAACGCGGCTGATGGAGCACGGCTTTGATGCGAAAACCATGAAGGATCTGGCCGGCACAGTGACGACCTGGCTGATCTACCATGTGGTGGATACCGACCAGAAGCTGGTGTCCGGCGAAAAGATCACCGGGGCGGGACACGATTCCGACCGGTACACGGACCTGTTTTCCCACAGCACGCTGGATGTGCTGGAGGCGATGGCAGGCCTGGACCGGGCCCAGGTCCGGCTGCACACAACGGACCTCTACCAGCCCCAGGGGGATATTTTTGTCAAGATCCAGAGATGGTGGGCGATTGGAAGGGCGCGGCGGTCTTTGCCTTTTCCAAGCAGCTGGCCCTTCACCTGCTGGAGACCATGACAGGGCTGGAGCTGTCCGAAGTGGACGAGCTGGTGCAGTCCGCCCTCTGCGAGCTGACCAACATCTCCTGCGGGAACACCGCCACCGCCCTGGTCAATCGGGGGCTGCCATGCCGGTTCCCTCCCGCTGTTTTTCCGCCTATCTCCCGTCCGCCGCCAGGTCCATGTTCCAGGGCAAACGATAGGGGCTGTCCTTCCTGCCCCGGAGCTCCCAATAGATATCTGCCCGCTGCTGCACCTCCGCCAGGTTCTCGGCGGTGCTGCCATAGGACAGCCGCCAGGCGGAGTAGCCGTCCAGGAAGCCCTGGCACAGCTCCTCCCAGGACTGAAAGTGCCGCTGCATGGTGAGGCCCACCTCCCGGGAGCGGTGGAGCAGCTCCTTGCGATTGCACCATCCCACCAGATAGGCGCATCCCAAAAGCTGCATGGACCGGCACAGCTCCCAGGCCCGTCCCCCCTGATCCGAGCAATTCCACAGGCCGGGGCCCTTGCTCATGTACTCCACTGTCTCCAGAATTCCCCCATAGTCCGTAATGTTCCAGGAACCCTTCAGAGTCTGCTTCATCAGCTTGGCGGCGCCCAGCATGCGGGGGCAGCCCCCGATGTGGATGGGATGGGTCAGCGCGTACTTCCGCCCCATGGCAAAGTCGGTATAATACTGTCCCCAGATAGCGTAGGTGCCGGTCAGCCACAGCTCCAGGTCATTTTTCGGCTGGTTGCTCTCTCCCAGCACCGCCCTGAGCTTCAGGCACAGCATCCAGAGGGCGGCCAGGCACACCATCAACACGGCGGACCCCAGCAGCCAGAACTGCCCAACAAAGCTGTCCCTGGTCATCCTTGTCCATCCGGTACCCGCCATATCCGCGTAATAGGCCGTGGTGGTCAGCTCCGGCGCCTCCCGGGCCAGAATGGCCCGCTCCTGCTCGGTCAGCTCCCAGGGCCGCCACGTGCCCACGGGAGAATACCAGATATCCTGGGTGCTGTCATAGAAGTCGGTATCCATGTCTGGATCATAGTACAGCGCGACCACCTCCCCGCTGTCCAGGGTGATGAACCAATAGTACTGATCCGTCAAATAGATCCCGTCGTCATTGTGCTCCCCTCTTTGGAGCTGGCGCACCATAAAACGCTTGAGATTCTCCATGTCCTGAATGGAGTGGGCCTGGGGGGTATCGGCCTGGGCCTGGCTGCCCACCGCCACGGTTTCGTCCATGCCCATGGCGTTGGAGAGCACAGACCAGACCGGCCCCCCTGTGACCCATCCCCCGGCCAGCAGGCTCACCAGAACACAGACGATGAGACCCACCCATTTTATCAGTTTATGCAGCTTTAACAGCATGATATCACGCTTCTCTCCCTTTATTCCCGCCAGATTGTCAGCTGATAGGGGACGTTCTCCCAGGAGGTGTCAAAAATATCCCCACCCAGATCAATGATACTCATATCCCCATGATACGCCTCCGCCGGGATGCTATAGAGCTCACGGGTGTCCAGGAAATATTTCCGGACCGTCTCCCCGGTGTCCGCCAGCACCCCGTCCACACAGAAGAGCGGATACGTTCTGTCGTGCAGCTCCGTTGTCCATACCGTTCCCCTCGGCTCCAGCCGGTAGGCGGCCTCTCCGAAGTCCGCCGCCGCCAGGCCGCTGTTTTCCACCAGGTAGGCGCAGGCCTCCGGTCCCGCCTCGTTCTGGTAGTACTCCAGCAGTCCCGGACCGTCAAAGGGCTCCTCCGACGTATACTGGTACCAGATCAGACTGTCAAGGGACCGGTAGACCAGATAGAGTTCATATTCCGGCGGTATAAGCTGATACCAGTTCTCCCCCTGCAGCCCGGACATGAGCTCGCCCAGCGCCGCCACGGCGTCATCGTCGCCCCACATGGGCACCTCCAGCCGGTAGGCCTCGGGGGAGTCCCCATAATGATAGCCCCATGCTCCATTGTCGTCGTCCCAGTCCATGGGGTACAGCTCCCAGCCCCATTCCTCCTCAAAGTCCTCCAGGGCCTTGGTGAGCATCACATTGCTGTAGTTCGTGGTATAGCCCAGCCGGCCCGCGGCCAGATCCCGCTCGCCGTCGGGCTCCACCGTAAAGACCACGCCGGGGTCATCCCACAGCCGGTACATATTGACATAGCTGGAGTTCATATTCTCCAGGGACTCCACCTTCCGCCCCAGGTCCTCCTCCAGATACCGGCACATGGCGGCCCGGGCCTGCCTGCCCGGCATGGTGACCAGATAGGCGATGGCGCTCACCCCAAGGGGGACCAGAATCAAACACAGGAAAATGCCCGCAACGATCCGGAACGCGGGCTTTTTCCAGAAGGGCTTGGTTTGGGTGCGCTTTGCCGGGCCGGGGGCCTGGGGGGCGCGGCCGGTGAGAATCTCATAGATGCCGTGCCACACCTGGGGAATCTGCCCGGCGTCCAGCCCGGAGAACGCCCGGACCATCTCCTGCTTCACCTGCTGGGGCAGCTGGGAGGCCTGGCGCAGAAATTCCTCAAACCCGGCCACAAAGTCCGGGTCGCCCTTCACAATGAGAAACACCGAGCTGTGCAGATAGTCCACCCACTCCTGGAAAGAGGCGTTGCTGTCGTAGAGCACTTCCGCCATGATCTGAGCCGCCTCAATGCGGCCCCAGTGCCGCTCCAGCTGCTGAACCCCCTCCGGCGTGGTGGCCGTATGCCGGTGAAAGAAGGCCGACCGGCGCGCCTGGGCCATCCGCTCCCGAGCCTCCGCCCGGCGGGAAGCCTCGCCCTCGAAGGTATCGTCCAGCTTTCTCCAGGCGGGCTGCTCCCCCTCGCCGGTCCCATAGACTGGCGTCTCCTGGGTCTGAACCTCCTCCGGTTCCTCCGGCTCCGGTCCCTGCTCCGGTTCCTCCGGCCTTTCGGCGGGGCGGGGCGGTGACACAGGCCGGGATACCGGGGCCTGAGAGGCGGCTCTGCCCCCCTTCCGGGCAAGCTGCCGGGCCTGCTGGTAGGCCTCGTTCAGGCGCTGAAACCCCTCCGGATCCTCCTCCGGGTGGGTGGTCTTCAGCCGCTCGGCATAGGCGTGGCGTACCGCCGCCAGATCCGCCGGGCCGGACAGGCCCAATTCGCTCCAAGGCCAGCTCATGGCGTCTCGTCCTCCTCATGCTCCATATCGTCCAGAGAGGGGTCAAAGTCAACGTCCCACAGCTCCCCGGTTCCCGTGGCCGCCTCCACCTGGGCCAGGGCCTGCTCCATACGGGCGGACGCCTTGGCGGCCAGCAGGGGGTCCTGGCGGTCCAGAATGGACTGGTACCAGTTCAGCATCTGAAATACGTACTGCCGCGGGCCGCCGGTGGTGGCCGCGTACAGCCGCTCCGCCCGGGCGATCAGCGCCCGGGGCCGCTCCAGCTCCCTGGGGTGCAGCTTGAGCACCGACAGCTCCTTCAGCCGGGCCTGGGCCTCCGCCTCGGTCATGTCCCGGTTCTTGAGCACAAGGCTGGCCCGCTTTCCCGCCTCGTTCACCACTTCCACTTCCAGCAGCCCGTTGATATCATAGGTAAAGCGCACCCGCACCGGCTTTTCGGTCTTATCCCCGGCCTCCCGGCCCAGAAAAGCCCCCGCCTTCTGCTGCTTCACCTCCATATTGATGGAGCCCAGAAACACATTGTCCGCACAGTACATGTTCTCCCCCTGATAGATCTGAATGCAGACATCCTTCTGGTCTTTGTGGGCGGGGTAGTAGATCTCCTCCTTGCTGGAGGGGAGCACGCAGTTGCGCTCAATGATGGGGGACATCAGCAGCTGCTTGGGATAGGCCCTGTTCACCACGGCCACCCCCAGCGTGAAGGGGCACACGTCGGTCAGCACAAACTCCTTCAGCTCGGCCGTTCTGGCCTTCATGCCCGCGCAGATCCCCGCGCCCAGGGCGATGGCGGTGTCCGGGCGGCTGTTGGCGGCCGGCTCCCGCTTGAGCAGCCGGGAGACGTAGCTTTTCACCGACGGCATATGGCTGGAGCCCCCCACCATGACCAGCTCGTCCAGCTCGTCCATGGACATGCCCGCGTCGGAGAGCACCTGCCGGATGGGGCTTTTCATCCGCTGGAAGAGCGGGCCGCAGGCCTGGATCAGCCACTGATTGGTCAGCGGCAGGGACACCGTGCTCCCCTCGTTTTCCACCGCCATGAACACCGGCTCCTGGGCGCTCAGCGCCATTTTGCAGGTCTCCGCCTGCTGGACCAGCAGCTCCTGCTTCTGCCTGGAGAGGGCGCCAAAGTCGATGCCGGTCTCCCGGCAGAAGGCCTTGGCAATCATCAGATCAAAGTCCGTTCCCCCCAGGTTGTTGTCGCCGCTTACGGCGGTGACGCTGACCACCGACTCAAAGCGCTCCACCAGAGACACGTCCAAAGTCCCGCCCCCGAAGTCAAACACCAGACAGACCTTGTCCTGCTCCCCCTCGGCAATGTGGGCGGACATGGCGGCGGCGGTGGGCTCGTTGACCAGCCGCTCCACCCGCAGACCGGCCAGCTGGCCCGCCCGCTTTGTGGCCGAGCGCTGGGGCTCGGCAAAATAGGCGGGGACGCTGATCACCGCCTCGGTCACCGCCTCCCCCAGGTAGGCCTCCGCATCCTCCTTCAGGCTGCGGAGGATCAGGGCGGAGAGCTCCTCCGGCGTAAAGCGGTGCTCCCCCAGCTGGAACACCCGGTCGGTCCCCATATACCGCTTGAACCGGGCCGCGGTGCGCTCCGGGTGGGAAATCAGCCGGTCCTTCGCCGCCCGCCCCACCAGAATGGAGCCGTCCTCGTCCACACTGACCGCGCTGGGGGTCAAAAACGCGCCGGAGGCATTTGGAATCAGCTGGCACGCGCCATCCTTCCACACCGCCGCCAGGCTGTTGGTGGTACCCAAATCAATCCCGATGATTGCCATATCAGACATTCCTCATCCAAATCAAATTAGCCCTTGCACAGGGAAAACCGTTTCGACAGGCTTGCGGACATTATAGCATAACGGGGCAGGGCTTTCAATTTTTGGGTATTCCACATTCCAAATTCGTGTCCAAAGCGGCGCTTTCGCCCAAAGCCGCCTTTTTGACCATGGATTTTGTCCACTGGCTTGTCATTTTTTTCAATGTGACGTACAATAAATCTAAATCAGACTAATACCCTTCAACGAGGTGATACACCATGGAAAACGCCGTCCTTCGACCCCAGGCGGAACAGCGCTACCAGGAGGAGCTGGAGGCGCTGCGGCTCTGGGACCAGGAAAACCGTAAGCCCCAGAACTGGCTGCTCTCCCCCAAGGCGGTGCGGCTGTTCATTCTGGGCTCCCGCACGCCGGTCCGCTGCGGCGGACAGACCGTCACCATCCGCAAAAAATATCTGGGCAACGACGCGCTGGTGGAGCGGTGCATCATCACCCTGGCGGGCAACCGGGGACTGATGCTGGTGGGCGAGCCGGGCACCGCCAAGACCATGCTGTCCGAGCTGCTGTCCGCCGCCATCAGCGGCTGCAGCACCAACACGGTCCAGGGCACCGCCGGCACCACCGAGGACATGATCAAGTACTCCTGGAACTACGCCCTGCTGCTGGCCAACGGCCCCAGCCGTCAAGCCCTGGTCCCTTCCCCCCTCTACGTGGGCATGGAGAAGGGGATTCTGACCCGGTTCGAGGAGCTCACCCGCACCCCTGCCGAGGTGCAGGACAGCCTCATCAGCGTGCTCAGCGACAAGGTGCTGAACATCCCCGAGCTGGGGGACGAGGGACTGCTCTTCGCCCGGCCCGGCTTCAACGTCATCGGCACCGCCAACACCCGGGACAAGGGGGTCAACGAGATGTCCAGCGCCCTCAAGCGCCGGTTCAACTTTGAGACCGTCCAGCCCGTGCGGGACGTGGCCCTGGAGAAGCATATCATCCTCAACGAGGTGGGGGCCCTGGCCGACGCCGCCGGGATCACCCAGCCCCTGGACCAGGAGGCCGCCGAGCTGCTGGCCACCACCTACCACGAGCTGCGGGAGGGGGTCTCCGCCGAGGGGCAGCGGCTGGAAAAGCCCGCCGCGGTCATGAGCACCGCCGAGGCCATCTCGGTCTACTACCAGACCATGATGACCGCCTGGTACTACGGCGACGGCCGCATGGACGAGGGGTGCCTGGTGGAAAATCTGGTGGGCGCGGTGGCCAAGGAGTCCCAGGAGGACATGGACAAGCTGGCCAGCTATTTTTCCACCGTGGTACGGGAGAAAGCACGACGGGAGGGCGGGGCATGGACGCGCTACTATCAGGCGAGAGGACAGCTGAAGTAATTCTCTTTTCCCTGGATGCGCCGGTGCTCTACTACCCGGTGCGCCACCACAGCCCCGTCTGCGCCCGCCACCTGGAGCAGGTGATCGCCCGCTACGATCCCCAGTGTATCCTGGTGGAGGGGCCGGAAAACGCCAACGACCTGCTCCCGGTGCTCACTCACCCGGACACCCGGGCCCCGGTGGCCCTCTACTACGCCTACCGGGACGAGGGGCGGCTGCTGTCCGAAGGCGACGGGGAGCCGGAGCAGTTCTGCTGCTACTACCCCTTTCTGGACCACTCCCCCGAGCTGGTGGCCCTGCGGGCGGCGGCGGAGCGGGGCATCCCCGGCCGGTTCATCGACCTGGGCTACGCCGAGATCCTGCTGGCCACCCAGGCCGCCCGGGGCCTGCGCACCGAGGCGGAAAAGCAGAACTACGCCAGCGACCGCTATCTGGCCTCCAACCGGTTCCAGCAGCGGCTGTGCGAAAAGGCGGGCCTGCGGAGCTTTGAGGAATTCTGGGAGAAATACTTTGAGACGGCGGGCCTGAGTCTCAGCGACGAGGCCTTTGTCCGGCAGATGAATACCTACTGCCTTCTGTCAAGGCAGAACACCCCGGAGGTGGAGCTGCGGGAGGACGGCTGCCTGGCCCGGGAGGCCCACATGGCCCGCCGGATCCAGGAGGCCGCCGGGCAGTACCGGCGGGTGCTGGTGGTGGCGGGCGGCTTTCACATCTGGGGCCTGCTCCACCCCGACCCCAGCCACCTTCCGGACCGGACCCTGCCCGCCGGAGCCCAGCCGGTCTACCCCATGCGGTACACCATGCCGGCGGCCGACGCCCTCTCCGGCTACGCCAGCGGTATGCCCGCCCCCGGCTTCTACGCCCAGGTGTGGCAGGCCCTCCACGGCGACCAGCCTGAGCGGGCCTGGAGCGACGTGGTGCTGGACTACCTGGTCCGGACTGGCCGCAGGCTGCGGCGGGACGGGGACACCATCTCCGCCTTTGACGAGACCTGCGCCTTCCAGCAGGCTCAGCTGCTGGCCCAGCTGCGGGAGAAGCCGGAGCCCGGCCTCTACGAGCTGCGGGACGCGGTTCTGAGCAGCTTTGTCAAGGGGGAGGCCAGCCTATCCGGGGTGGGGCCCCTGCGGGTGCTGGGAGAGCTGACCACCGGGCAGGCCGTGGGCCAGCTGTGCGACGGGGCGCTGATTCCCCCGCTGGCCACCGACTTTGACAAAAAATGCGCCAGCTTCCGGCTGCTGCGCAACGCCGCCTCCGCCCAGGAGATTACCCTGTCCATTTTCTCCCAGAGCAAGCACCGGGCCGCCAGCCGGTTTTTCCACCAGACCGTCTTTCTGGAGTGCGGCTTTGCCCGGCGGACCAAAGGTCCGGACCTGCTGCACGGCCGGGACCGGAACCTGATCCGGGAGAGCTGGACCTACCGCTGGACGACCGCAGTGGACGTGGCTCTCATCGAGCATGCGGTATCCGGGGCCACCATGGAGGAGGCCTGCGCCACCGAGCTGCGGCAGAAGATGGCCGTAGCGGCCAAAGCCCAGCAGGGGGCCCAGCTGCTGCTGGATGGCTTTCTGTTGGGCATAGGGGACGTGGCCGACGAGCTGGGCGAGGCCATGGACCGGCTGCTGCTGGCCGACGGCGACTTCACCTCCCTGTGCCAGGCCTGCGCCTGCCTCAGCACCCTGGAGGAGTGGCAGACCCAGTACGGCGAGCAGGGCAGCTACGACTACCCCGCCCTGCTGCGCCGCTGCTTTACCCGGGTGCTGCAGCTGCTGCCCGGCATGAACACGGTGGACGACCATGGGGTGCTGGGGGTGCAGCAGGCCTGCATCCTGCTCTACCAGGTCACCGGCCGGGCAGCCTTTTCCGCCCTGCGGCGGCCGCTGACGGAGGCCTTCGGGCGTCTGGTGAGACGGGACCCCATCCACCCCGCCCTCCACGGGGCGGTGCTGGGGCTGCTCTACGGCAGCGACCCGGCATGGAAAACATCCATCGACCGGGCCATACAGGGCTACCTGCGGGGCACCCGGAACATGATGCTCCGGTCGGCCGCCTTCCTGCAGGGGCTGTTCTGCACCGCCAGGGACCTGCTGCTGGTGGACCGGGATTTCCTGGGACACATCGACGCGCTGCTGGTGTCCCTGGACGAGGCGGATTTTACCGCCCTGCTGCCCGAGCTGCGGCTGGCCTTCAGCTATTTCGTGCCCATGGAGACCGACCGCATCGCCCGGCTGGCGGCGGAGCTCCACGGAGCCAGAACCATCAACCTGCACCGGGCGGGTGTGGACGCCGCCGCATACGCCCGGGCGGAGCAGGTGGACGCCTGGGCCGCCGCCCGGCTGGACGCATTTGGCGAGGAAGGAGATGAGGGCTGATGCTGACCGATGGCGCCGCTTTAAACCGCTGGCGGCTGATCCTGGGCGAAAACGCCGGGCAGCAGCTCAGCCTGAATGACGGCCGGCTGATGCGCATGGACCGGGCGCTGGAGTTTCTCTACGGACGGGAGGCAGGCCAGGACGTGCGGGAGCGGGACCCCCAGGGGGGACACGAGGCCAGCCAGCTGACGGTGGCCCAGTGGCTCAATGAGGTACGGGTGCTCTTTCCCCAGGAGACGGCGGAGGTCCTCCAGCGGCACGCCCTGGACCGCTACCAGCTCACCGAGCTGCTCACCGACCGGGAGATTCTGGAGAAGATGGAGCCCAACCAGGCCCTGCTGGAGACCGTCCTGAGCCTGAAGCACATGATGAAGGGCCCCGTGCTGGACGCCGCCCGCCGGGTGGTGGCCCGGGTGGTGGCCCAGCTGATGGAGAAGATGCAGAACGACGTGCGCCGCTCGGCCCTGGGCAAGCTGGACCGCACCAGCCGGAGCAGCGTGCGCTCCCTGCGCAACCTGGACATACAGCGCACCATCCGGAAAAATCTGGCCCACTACGACCGGGAGAGCCGCCGGCTGATGCTGGAGCAGGTGTACTTCAACGGCCGGATCAAGCGGTACAACCCCTGGCGGGTCATCCTGGCGGTGGACGAGAGCGGGTCCATGCTGTCCAGCGTGATCCACAGCGCGGTGATGGCGGGCATCTTTGCCAAGCTGCCCATGCTGGACACCCGCCTGGTGATCTTCGACACCGCCGTGGTGGACCTGAGCGGCTATGTGGACGACCCGGTGGAGGCCCTGATGAGCATTCAGCTGGGGGGCGGCACCGACATCGCCGGGGCCCTGCGCTACTGCGAGAGCCTGATCACCGCCCCCCACCGCACCATGGTGGTGCTGGTCAGCGACCTGTGCGAGGGCAACAGCCGGCACAACCTCTTCGGCGTCTGCCACGACATTCTGGAGAGCGGGGCCAAGCTCATCGCCCTGACCGCCCTGGACGAGAACGCCGCCCCCGCCTACGACCGGGCCACCGCCCAGGCCCTGGCCGGGCTGGGGGCCCATGTGGGGGCCATGACCCCGGCCAAACTGGCGGATTTCATGGCAAATGTGATGCGGGAGTGAAAGGGGGCGACGGTGCGTGCATCTGCCGGAGCCATTGGCCGCCGCGCTGGCCGCGGCCGATGAAAACTATCTGATCGGGCTGTGCAACAAGGGCACGGTAAACCGGGCGAAAAAAGACCTGGCGGCCCTGGACAGCCCGGAGGTTCAGGAAACAGAGGACGGCGTGGAGATCCGGGTGGGGGACGCCCTCTGCCTCATCAAAGCCCCCCTGGGGGAGAGCCGCTGCTCCTGCCCCAGCAGCGGCATCTGCCGCCACCGGATCACCGCCATGCTGTGGCTGCAGGGACAGCTGGCCGCCCCGGCGGAGGAAGCCCCCGCGGAGGCGGAGCCGCCCCAAAAGCCGGACTTTGCCCAGCTGCGGGCCTACCCCACCGAAAAGCTGGCCAAACAGCTGGGGACCAAGCGGCTGTCCGCTATTCTGTTCCGCCACAGGAGCGGGACCGGGCCTGTTCTGGAGGAGACCTCGGTGGTCACGGCGGAGATGCCCTGGCTGCCCGCCACGGTGCGCCTTCTGGAACCTCTGGAGCACAGCACCTGTACCTGCCACAGCAAGACCTTCTGCCTCCACAAGGCGGAGGCCCTGCTCTACTGGCAGCTGGCCCAGGGACTGACCACCCCGGAGGCCCTGGATGCCGCCGCCCCGCCGGAGGAGGCGCTGGATCTGGAGCGGCTGCGGGGGGTATGCCGGGCGGTGCAGGAGACCCTGACCGCCCACATGGTCACCGGCCTGAGCCGGCTCTCCCCCTCCGTGCAGGAGACCACGGAGCGGATGGCGGCCCTGTGCCACACGGCCCGGCTGCCTGAGCTGGAGCGGGCCCTCCGGTCCCTCCACGAGGAGTACGTCGCCTATTTCGCCCGCTCGGCCGCCTACCGGGACGACGCCCTGCTGGCCCGGCTCTCCAGGGCGTTCCGGCTGGCCCAGGCCCTGGAGACCGCCGACGAAAAGACCGCCGCCCGGCTGGCCGGCGTCTTTCGGGAGGACTATCTGCCGGTGGGGCGGCTGGAGCTGTACCTTCTGGGCCTGCGGGCCTTTTCCGGGCGGAGCGGCTATGCGGGTACCATCTATTATTTCTGGGAGGGGTCGGCCCGCCGGTTTTACACCTTCTCCGACCTCCGCCCCACCTTTTACGAGGGGGCGGCCCGCCGGAGAGGGGACGCCGCCCCCTGGGGGCTGCCCTGCACCCTGCGGCAGGCCAAGGGCTGCGCCCTGGAGCTGACGGGGGCCAAGGCCACCCGCTCCGGCGGCCTGTCCTCCACCGAGCAGTGCAGCGGGGTGCTGCTGGGCCACCGGGAGCCGGGCCAGGCCTTTCCCTGGGAGGAGGTCTACACCGACTTCTCCCGTCTGCTGGCGGAGCGGAGCATCCCCCACGCCCCGGAGGCGGAGCGGCTGGCCGTTCTCCAGCCCAGCCGTTGTGAAGCGCAGGAATACGACCAGGTGCGCCAGGTGTTCTCCCTGCGGCTGCTGGACGGGGCGGGCCGGGACATCTGGCTGGAGGTGAGCTACAAGCAGGAGGCCACCAAGCTGATGGAGCGGATGGAGGCGCTGGTCCAACAGCTCCAGGGCCGTCCCTTCCTCCGCCCGGTATTTTTCGGTATCCTCTACCGGGAGGGGGACAGGCTCAAGCTCTCCCCCATCGAAGCATTCACCCACTGGGAGGAGACGCCATGACAGAACTGATACAGGAGGTCCAGCTGGCCCTCACCGAGCTGCTGCAATCCGGGCTGGACACCGGCGGCCCGGCCGCCGCGCCCCGGCTCCACGCCCTGGCCGCCCGATGCGAGGAGCTGGGCCTCCACACCGGCGCCTCCCTGCTGACCCAGGCGGAGGAGGCTCTGGCCGCCCGGGCCCACACCATGGAAAAGGACGACCTGCCTCTGGCGGCGCTCCTCTGCCGCACCGCCCGCTACCTGGAGCTGTGCCGGGAGAAGCTGCAGGAGGAGTCCATCACCCTGCGCTGGCAGGCATTTGATTGCGAAACAGAGGGAGGTTACCCATGAAAGAGGAGCTGAAAAACCAGATCATTCACGACTTGGTGCGGGAGGCTTACACGGGAGCGGCTGAGCTGCAGGCCTATCTCACCGACACCGGAAGCCTCAAAGACAGCGCCGCCCAGCTGGCCCCCGTCACCGTGGCCCGCTATGTCTACCCCATCTACGCCGCGGAGCAGATGGCCGTCTACCGCCAGCACTTCGGCTGGGACGCATTCCTCTGCCGCTGCGCCGCGGCCATGGCCCTGGGGTTCCGCGGCCGGTGGATGTACAAGATGGTATACGAGGGCCTGGACTTTTCCGGCATTACGCAGGCCCTGCTGGAGACGGATCTTCCCTTACCCACCGTGCTGGACGTGCTGGCGGGGCTGTACGACAGCTTTTATCCCCACCCCGACTGCCAGGGCGTCCAGAACGCCGCCTATCAGGCAGTAAACCGCCCCCGTTATCTGAAGGAGCTGTGTACCGCGGCCCTGGAGTCCCGGTCCTTTGGCCGGCAGATCGCCCTCTCCATTCTGGACGGCTTCACCGCCCTGCCCGGCCAGGCGGGGGAGCAGGCCAAGGCGGGGATTCTGGCCTGCGCGGGCGATTCCTCCAAGCAGATCCATGATCTGCTGGTGACCCTTCTGGCGGGGCACCCCGACTGGGCCGGCGACTACGCCGCCCTGCTCAAGGGCAAGAAAACCGCCCAGCGGCTGCTGGCGGCGGAGGTGGCGGCCAGGCTGGGAAATACCCTCCGTCCGGAGCTTGAGGCGGCCCTGGCGGTGGAAAAGAGCGCCAAGGTGGCCGACGCCATCCGGGCCGCCCTGAATCAGGGGGCCGCGCCCGCTGGTGAAGAGGCTCCCGCCAACCTGGACGAGCTGGCCGACCGGATCCTGAAGGGCGGAAAAAGGCGGAAGCTCCAGTGGCTGCTGGACCACCCTCTGCCCACCCTCCACCTGACAGCGGGCGGCACGGCAAGTGAGGACCGCCGGGACGCCCTGCTGATGTCCTACTGCGAGCTGGGCCGGATCGGCCGCAGCGAGACCGCCGCCCAGCTGGCCCAGGGGATCGACCAGAAAGACCTGGCCGCCCTGGCCTATGAGGTATATGAGCGCTGGATGGCCGCCGGAGCCCAAAACAAGACCAAGTGGGTGCTCCCCTTCGCGGCGGTATACGGCGGCCCGGCCATGATCCCCAAGCTGACCCACGCCATCGACGAATGGCCTCAGAACGCCCGGGGGGCCATCGCCTGCGACGCGGTGACCGCCCTGGCCCTCAGCGGCGATCCCACCGCCCTGCTGGCGGTGGACGGTATCGCCCGCAAGTTCAAGTTCCGCCAGGTGAAGGCCGCGGCGGCCGCCGCCCTGGAGAACGCCGCTCAGGAGCTGGGCATCACCCTGGAGGAGCTGGCCGACCGGATGGTGCCCACCCTGGGCTTCTCCGCCGACGGCAAGCGGGTCTTTGACTACGGCCCCCGCAGCTTTACCGTGCGGCTGACCCCCACCCTGGAGCTGGAGATCACCAGCGACAGCGGCAAGACCTTCAAAACCCTGCCCGTCCCCGGCAAGACCGACGACCCGGCCAAGGCCACCGCCGCCCACAGCGACTTCAAGGCCATGAAGAAGCAGATCCGCACCACCGCCGCCGCCCAGAAGGCCCGGCTGGAGGAGGCATTCTCGGTGCTGCGCTGCTGGACGGGCGACAGCTGGCGGGCCCTGTTTGTCCACAACCCCATCATGCACCAGTTCGCCATGAGCCTGATCTGGGGCGTGTATCAGGAGGGCCGGCTCCAGACCACCTTCCGCTACATGGAGGACGGCTCCCTCAACACCGTGGATGAGGAGGAGTACCAGCTGCCTGAGGGCGCCCGCATCGGCCTGGCCCATCCGGTGGAGCTGGACCAGGAGACCCTGGAGGGCTGGAAACAGCAGCTGAAGGACTACGAGATCACCCAGAGTATCCAGCAGCTGGACCGCCCGGTCTTTTGCCCGGAGCCTGGTACGGAGCAAAACCACAGCCTGGAGCGCTTTGGCGGAAAAAGGCTCAACAATCTGACCCTTTTGAGCAAATTGAAAAGCCTGGGCTGGTACCGGGGCAGCGTGGACGGCGGGTACTACGACACCTTTTACCGGGAGGACCCCACCCTGGGCCTGGGGGTGGAGCTGAACTTCTCCGGCGGTATGGTGGGAGACGACCGCTATAACACCGTCACGGTATATGACGCGGTATTTTACCGGCTGGATACCACCGAGCAGGACGACTGCTGCGGCGATGACGAAGAGGAACACAGCTTCGCCCTGGGGGAGGTCCCCGCCCGCTACTATAGCGAGGTGGTCTACCAGCTGGAGCGGGCCACCGCCTACAGCTTCGAAACCGACCCCGACTGGAAGGCACACCGATAACAGAGGAGGCAACGTATGAGGTTTTCGCTATTTCCCAATAAAAAAGAGGATTTGAAGCGCCGGATCATCGACGATCTGGTCCGGCACACCGCCACCGGAAAGAGAGAACTGGAGGCCTACCTTACCGACACAGGCAGTCTGGCGGACAGCCTGGTCCAGCTGGCCCCCACCTCCTCCAACCGCTATGTCTATCCCCACCAGGGAGCGAGATGGCTGCGGGAATACCGGAACAGCACGGTCTGGGACGAATTTACCTGCCGCTGTGTCCTGGCTCTGTGGCGGGTGTTTCAGGGCAGCGGGATAACCGAACTCGTTCACGGCGAGTCGGACATGTCCGGGCTGGCGGAGGCGCTGTTGGAACTGGACCTGCCCTTCCTCACGCTGTTGGACATATTTAGCGCAATCCACGACTCCTACTACCAGGAGCGGCACAAGGTCCTGGTCCGCAACGCCGTCTATAAGGTGGTAAACAAGCCGGCCTATCTGCCCAGGCTGTGCACCGCCGCCCAGGACGCCTGCCTGTACGGCCGGTTTGTGGCCCTCTCCGCCCTGGACGACCTGACCGCCCTGCCCGGCGAGGAGGGCGCCCTGGCCAAGGCGGAGCTTCTGGCCTGCACCGGGGAGTCCTCCAAGCAGGTCCAGAGGCTGCTGCTGACCATTCTGGCCTCCCACCCGGACTGGGCCGGCGACTACGCCGACCTGCTCAAGAGCAAAAAGGCCGCCCAGCGGCTGATGGCCGCGGAGGTGGCGGCCAAGCTGGGAGACGCCCTCCGGCCGCAGCTGGAGGAGGCTCTGGCGGTGGAAAAGAGCGCCAAGGTGGCCGACGCCATCCGGGTCGCCCTTGGTCAGGAGGCCCAGCCCGCCGGTGAAGAGGCTCCCGCCAGCCTCGACGAGCTGGCCGCCCGGGTGCTGAAGGGCGGAAAAAAGCGGAAGCTCCAGTGGCTGCTGGACCATCCCCTGCCCACCCTCCACCTGACAGAGGGGGGCGAGGTCAGCCAGGACCGCCGGGACGCCTTGATGGTGGCCTGCTGCGAGCTGGGCCGGATCGGCCGCAGCGAGACCGCCGCCCAGCTGGCCCAGGGGATCGACCAGAAAGACCTGGCCGCCCTGGCCAACGAGGTATACGAGCTCTGGCTGGCCGCCGGGGCCCAGAGCAAGACCAAATGGGTGCTCCCCTTCGCGGCGGTATACGGCGGCCCGGCCATGACCCCCAAGCTGAACCACGCCATCAACGAGTGGCCCCAGAACGCCCGGGGAGCCATCGCCTGCGACGCGGTGACCGCCCTGGCCCTCAGCGACGACCCCGCCGCCCTGCTGATTGTGGACGCCATCTCCCGCAAGTTCAAGTTCCGCCAGGTGAAGGCCGCCGCCGGGGCCGCCCTGGACAACGCCGCCCAGGAACTGGGCATCACCACCGAGGAGCTGGCTGACCGGATCGTGCCCACCCTGGGCTTCTCCGCCGACGGCAAGCGCACCTTTGACTACGGCCCCCGCAGCTTTACGGTGCGCCTGACCCCCACCCTGGAGCTGGAGATCACCAACGACAGTGGCAAGACGGTCAAAAATCTGCCCGCCCCCGGCAAGACCGACGACGAGGCCAAGGCCACCGCCGCCTACAACGACTTCAAGACCATGAAAAAGCAGATCCGCACCACCGTCACCTCCCAGAAGGCCCGGCTGGAGGCCGCCCTCTCGGCGCTGCGGTGCTGGACGGGCGACAGCTGGCAGGCTCTGTTTGTCCACAACCCCATTATGCACCAGTTTGCCATGAGCCTGATCTGGGGCATCTATGAGGACGGCCAACTCCAGACCACCTTCCGCTACATGGAGGACGGCTCCTTCAACACCGTGGATGAGGAGGAGTACCAGCTGCCCGAGGGCGCCCGCATCGGCCTGGCCCATCCGGTGGAGCTGGACCAGGAGACCCTGGAGGGCTGGAAGCAGCAGCTGGAGGACTATGAGATCACCCAGAGCATCCAGCAGCTGGACCGCCCGGTCTTTCGCCTGGAGCCCGTCCTGGAGTCCTGCCGCAGTCTGGAGCGGTTCGGCGGAAAAATGCTCAACGGCCTGTCCCTCTCCGGCAAGCTGCAGGGCCTGGGCTGGTACCGGGGCAGCGTGCAGGACGCCGGCGGGTTTTACACCTTCTACCGGGAGGACCCCGCCCTGGGCATGGGGGTGGAGCTGAACTTCTCCGGCGCCTACGTGGGAGACGAGAACTCCACCGTGACGGTATACGACGCGGTATTTTACCGGGCGGGTACCGTGCAGCGGGGCAGCTACTGCTATGACGAGCCCAAGGAGGAGCACATCTTCACCCTGGGGGAGGTCCCCACCCGCTACTACAGCGAGGTGGTCTACCAGCTGGAGCGGGCCACCGCCTCCAGCACCGAAACCAACCCCGACTGGAAAAAGGAAGCCCGGTAGTCCCCGCCTTGACCCCGCCGCCGCCCTATACTATAATGAGGACAATCCTCGGGTCCGGCGGAGGTTCCGGGCCCATGTCTCAACTTTGTCCGCAGCGCGGCATGAAATGGAGTGATGCTTTGTGGTACCCACACAGGTATGGTCCGTCTATTGGAGCGCCACCGGAAACACCAGGCAGACGGCGGAGGTGATCGGCGGGGCGCTGGCCCAGGCTCTGGGCTGCCCCTGGAAGGCCCTGGACTTCACCCTGCCCGCCGCCCGCACCGGGCCGCTGTCCTTCCAGCCGGGAGACGTGGTGGTGTTCGCCATGCCCACCTACGCCGGAAAGCTGCCCAACAAGCTGCTGCCCTATGTCCAGGAGCAGACCGCGGGCAACGGGGCCCTGGCGGTGCCGGTGGTAACCTTCGGCAACCGCAGCTTTGACAACTCCCTGGCGGAGCTGCGGGCCGTCCTCACCCAGAACGGCTTCCATCCCGTGGCCGCCGGAGCCTTCGTGGGGCGGCACGCCTTTACCGACGACCTGGCCCCCGGCCGCCCCAGCCAGGCGGATCAGGAGGAGATGCGGGCCTTCGCCCGGCAGGTGGCCGACAAAGTGACCCAGGCCCAGCAGATTCCCCCCTCCCCCGCCGTCCCCGGCGACAGCGACGCTCCCTACTACGTCCCCAAGGGGGTGGACGGGGCCCCGGCCAAATTCCTGAAGGCCAAGCCCCAGACCGACCCTGCCAAATGCACCAACTGCGGCGCCTGCGCCCAGTCCTGCCCCATGGGGGCCATCAACCCGGAAAATGTGGCGGAGACCCCCGGCACCTGCATCAAGTGCCAGCGGTGCATCCGCCTGTGCCCCACCGGGGCCAAGTATTTTGACGACCCCGCCTTCCTCTCCCACGTGGAGATGCTGCGGCAGAGCTTTACCTCTCGGAACGAAAACCAGACCTTCCTATAACGGCCAGCCGGGCGGCGGGAACAGCATCCCGCCGCCCGGCTTTTTTTACCTTTGGTGAAACATTTGCCCCTGCTGCGGTGTTGGAATAAGTAGAAAGGAAGGTGAATGGGGATGGACACGCAAACGATGGAACAGACCTTCGCCCAATACGGCAGGACCATCTACCGCCTGGCCCTGCAATACACCCGCCAACCCCCCGACGCGGAGGACGTGCTCCAGGAGGTGCTGCTGGAGCGCTGCCGCAGAACGGAGCCCTTCCAGTCGCCGGAGCACGAGCGGCGGTGGCTGCTGCGGGTGGCGGTAAACAAGAGCCGGAATCTGCTGCGGACGGTCCGGCGGCGGCCCACGGTGCCTCTGGACGAGGCTCTGGCGGAGTATGCTCCGGCGGAGCCGTCCTACCGGGCGCTGTACGAGGCGGTATTATCCCTCCCCCGGGATTACCGGCTGACGGTGGACCTCTACTACTATGAGGGGTACTCCACCGGGGAGATCGCGGCCCTGCTGGGGGCCAGGGAGGCCACGGTACGCACCTGGCTGCGCCGGGCCAGGCTGAAATTAAAAGAGCTGTTAAAGGAGGAATGGGACGATGACCAACCGTGAACGCTATCAGACGGCCTTTGCCGGGGTGCGTCCCCCGGCAGACACCGTCCAGCAGGCCCTGGAGCGGCAGAATACCCCCGCCCGGCCCCGCCGCCGGCGGCTGGGCCGGACGCTCCTGGTGCTGGCGGCGGCAGTGGCCCTTCTTACCCTCACCGTCAGCGCCGAGGTAACCGCCGGAACGGTGAGCAACCTGCTTGCCCCCCTGTACGGCGGGGCCCAGACCGAGCTGGTGGACAGCATCGGCTATCCGGTGGACGCCTCGGTCACCGTCAACGGCTACACCCTCACCGCCGAGGCGGTGATCGGCGACCAGTACAATGTGGCGATGGTATACACCCTCACCCGGGAGGACGGGGAGCCCATCCCCCAGGGGGCCCATTTCCAGGACAGCGAAAACAGCCTACACCGGGGGAGCGGCGGCGGTTATGTGGAGTATGTGCGGGAGGGCCTGCCCGACAACCAGATACAGCTGGTGGAAACCTGGACGGGGAGCGGCACCCTGCCCTTCCTGCGCAACGTCCAGGTGGTCTTTCGTGATCTGGTTCTCTATCAGGAGGGAGAAGAGTCCACCCTGCTGGCGGAGGGAGAGTGGGAGCTGAAATATACCGCCCGATACCGGGACGCCACGGTATCCGTTCCGGTGGATAACCTCACCGTCACCGGCACCGAAGGGAAAACCTACCAGATTCGCAAAATACAGCTCTCCCCCCTGGGGATACACATGGACATCATTGCCCCCAACGACATCCCCAAGCTGGGGGAACCCCCGGAGCACGCCATGAGGCTGCTGGACGACTTCACCGTCTCCCTCCAGCTCTCCGACGGCACCGTCCTGCCCGTGGGCGACGCCAACCGGGGGGGCAGCGGCAGCGCTGACGACGAGACCATCAAGGCCCACTACGGGGCCCTCTTTGACCAGCCCATCCCCCTGGAGGACATCTCCGCCCTGATCATCTGCGGCACCCAGGTGCCGGTGAACGCCGGCTGAACCACCCATATACGCAAAAGCCCGGCGGGGAGCCATGCTCCCCGCCGGGCTTTGTCCGTTTTACTCAGGGCTCCAGCTTGTCGATCCGCCGCTGGTGGCGGCCGCCCTCAAACTCGGTGTTGAGGAAGGCGTCCAGGATCTTGTCCGCCATGTTGTTGCCGATGAGGCCGCCCCCCATGGCCAGCATATTGGCGTTGTTGTGCCGCCGGGTCATCTCGGCGGACAGGGGCTCGCTGCACAGGGCGCAGCGGATCCCCTTCACCTTGTTGGCGGCGATGGAGATGCCGATGCCGGTGGTGCAGACCACAATGCCCCGGTCACATTCCCCGGAGGCCACCGCCTCCGCCGCCGCCCGGCCGAAGTCGGGGTAGTCGCAGCTCTCGGACGTGTAGCAGCCGTAGTCCTTGTAGGCCAGGCCGTGGGCGTCCAGATACTTCATCACGTGCTGTTTGAGGGCCAGCCCTCCGTGGTCGGAACCCAACGCGATCATAACAAAACTCCTCCTCTTATAGCTTGTGGAACACAGGCTTTCGCTTGTCATAGGTACAGACATACCGGAAGGAACAGCCGGCGATCAGCTCCATGGCCTCCCGGATCCCCTTGCCCACGCCGCCGGGGATGTGGGCGTCGGAGCCCACGGTGAGAATTTCGCCGCCGCAATCCCGGTAGAGTTCCAGAATGGGTTTCCACTCCGCTACGGTGCGGCCCCGGTAGGTGTTGACCTCCATGCCCCGGCCGTTCTCCACGGCGGTGCGCAGAATGGCCCGGATGCGGTCATAATACCCCTCCAGAGATACCGGCGCCTCCATATACCGCAGGGGATAGATGATGTGGGCCAGCACGTCGTAACAGGGGGTTGCCGCCAGGATGGCCATGGAGGCGAAGTAGTCGTCCAGGGCGGCGTAGCAGGCGGCGGAATCGGGGTAGGGCACATAGTAGAAGTCCACCCCCCCTTTTTCCGGGCTCTGATTGTGGACGGAGCCCAGCACAAAGTCCAGCTCCGGCTGGCCCACAATGGTCTGGGCGGCGGCGGGGTTCAGGTGGCCCATGCCCAGCTCCAGCCCCAGCTTCAGGGTGAGGCCGGAGGAAAATTGGGCGGCCGCCGCCTGGTACTGGGCCACGGCGGGGGGCCAGTCGTAGCGCTCCACCGGCTCTCCCTGGAGGGTCAGCAGATCACAGTGGTCGGTGACGCACAGCTCGTCCAGCCCGGCCTCCACCGCCGCCTGGGCCATCTGCTCCAGGGGGGCGCTGCTGTCGGGGGAGAGCTGGCTGTGGGTATGGTAATCAGAACAGTACATAAACAACGCTCCTTTAGAAAGGCCAGGATGGGAACCACCGGAGCACACAGGTGCCATACCAGGTGGGATAGGTGATCCCCACCAGCACCGGATAGAACAGGGCGTACAGCGCCACGGCGCCGCCGGTGACGGCGTACATGGCCGGTTTCCAGCGGACCAGCTCCTCCTTTTGGGCCAGGGTGTGGAACACATAGCACAGGGCCAGCACCAGGAAGAGCACCGAGGGGAAGTAGTGATAGGCGAAGGTGATCCGGCCGATGAAGAGCCAGGGCACCAGCTGGGCCAGGTAGCCGATGAAGATAAACAGCGCCCTGCCGCTGCGGCGGACGATACCGTGGAACCCGCAGGCCACCACCGCCAGCAGGCCCCCCCAGCACACCACCGGGTTGACGAAGGCGGCGAAGCGGGTGGTCTCCCCGGCCACCGAGTTGTCCATATAGTAGAGGATGGGCCGGATATCCAGCAGCCACTGGTACCAGCGGGAGGAGTAGGGGTGGGTGTCGGTGACCCCCTGGTGGTAGGAGAGCATATACTTCTGGTTCTCCCACACCTCATGGAGCAGATTGCTCAGGGAGGTATCCCCGGAGGCGGCGGCGTAGGGCAGATAGGACAGAATATAGATCACCGCCGGAATGAGGGCGAACACCAGCACCGAGAAGGCCAGGGTTTTCACCGTCCAGCCCACCCGCTCGTGGCGGCTCTCCTCCGGCCACTGGCGCAGCTTCAGCGCCAGACCCAGGAAATAGAGCACCACCAGACCGGTGCAGCCATAGATCACCGTCCACTTGGAGGCCGCCCCGATGCCCCAGAACAGCCCGGAGAGGAACAGGGGCAGGGCGCAGGTCTTGAAGGAGGTCCCGGCGGGGAGAGCCAGCCAGCGGTACATGAACCAGTACATGAGCAGGATAAAGAAGAAGGCGTAGGTGTCGATGGTGGCCAGCCTTGTCTGGGTCAGGTGCATGAAGTCGGCGGCCAGCAGAATGGTGCCGCAGGTGGCGATGGAGGTGCGGCCGAACAGGTTTTTCAGAAACACATACAGCAGCGGCAGCATCCCCACCCCGAACAGCGTGCCCATAAACCGCCAGCCGAAGGGGGTCATGCCGAACAGCCGGATGCCGATGCTCATAATCAGCTTGCCCAGGGGCGGATGGGTCACCTCATAGGGATAGATCCCACGGATGTGCTCGTAGGCGGTGCGGGGGTGGTAAATCTCGTCAAAATAGGCGCTGTTCATATAGGTGATGGCCTCTGGCACCAGGTCCTGCTCGTTAAAGAGGGGATTGGTGTCGTCGCTGAGGTCAATGACGTTCCCCTCCATATCGAAAAAGGCCAGCTCGTCCAGCTCCAGCAGGCCCTTGTTGGCCTGGCCGGTAATCCGTAAATAGCGGATATACTGGGGGTTGTCGATCACCACCTCGTTCCACTTGAACAGCTGGTTGTAGTTCTGGGTCACGGCATAGCTGGCGCCGTACCCCTCCGGGTCTGCCCAGTAGTAGCCCGTGATCTTGTCGGCGTCCTCCGGGTCGTCCTTCCGCTGCCACAGGGAGAGCCACTCCACCCCGTCGGTGGAAATCTCAATCTGATACTTGCCGGTGCCCAGGCCGCAGAAATACCAGATTTTGGACACCTGTACCTCCTCCGGCAGCACGAAAGTCTGGGCCTTCCCGTCCCCAAAGTCCCGGTAGCTCTGCGGGGCCTCCAGGTCGCCCAGGTGGGCAAAGGCGGTGACGGCGTAGACGGCGGTAATGATCAGCGCCGCAATGGCGTCCCGCTTCACCATGGGATGGCAGGGAGCGGAAAAGGAGAGCCGCCGCTTCACCGGCGCCGGATCCAGCTGCTGGGCCAGCGGGGCGCGCTGGGTCTGGACATACCAGGCGAAAAAGTAGAACAGGGCCGCCGCGGTGAGGACGGGAAACAGATAGACGATATATTGGATGGGACCCACGGGGAACAACACCTCCAGGTCAAAGAAAAAATAAGAGGATGAGTCTGCACTCATCCTCTTATTTTATTTCTTCTTCTTCTTTTTGTCAAAGAAAGATTTTACGCTGTCCACCGGGCCCGGTTGAATCTCGCCCATGGCTTCGCCATAGGCACGCAACGCCTCCTTCTGCTCGTGGGTCAGGCTGGTGGGGACCTGTACGTTTACCGTGACGTACTGGTCGCCCCGGCCCCGGCCGTTGACGCTTGGAATACCCTTGCCCCGCAGCCGGAAGGTGGTGCCGGGCTGGGTGCCGGCGGGCAGGTTCCACTTCACCTTGCCGTCGATGGTGGGGATCTCCAGCTCCGCCCCCAGGGTGGCCTGGAGGAAGGTGACGGGGTGGTCCAGGTACACCGATGTACCCTCCCGCTTGAAGAAGGCGTGGGGCCGGACGGTGACGCTGATAAGCAGGTCGCCTGCGGGTCCGCCGTTGCGGCCCGCGCCGCCCTGGCCCCGGAGGGACACCGCCTGGCCGTTATCGATGCCGGCGGGGATGTTGACGGTGATCTTCCGCTGCTTCCGGGTTGTGCCGGTACCGCCGCAGGATTTACAGGGCTGGTGGATGATCTTCCCCTTGCCGTTGCACTTGGGGCAGGTGGTGGTGGTGGCGAAGGTGAAGGCCCCGCCGCCCCGCTGGATGCGGATGGTGCCGCTGCCGTGGCAGTCGGGGCACACCTCGGCGGTGGTGCCGGGGGCGCAGCCGGTGCCGTGGCAGTCCTCACAGGTCTCGGTGCGGTTGAGGACGATCTCCTTCTCACAGCCGAAGGCGGCCTCCTCAAAGGTGATGGTAACCGCGGCCCGGAGGGTCTCCCCCTTCATGGGGCCGGTGCGCTGGCGGCTGGAGCCGCCGCCGAACCCGCCGCCGAAGAAGGACCCGAAAATGTCGCCCAGATCGATGTCGCCCATATCAAAGCCGAATCCGCCGCCGCCGTTGAACCCGCCGGCGCCGAAGTTGGGATCCACCCCCGCGTGGCCGAACTGGTCGTACTTGGCCCGCTTTTCCTTGTCGGACAGCACCTCGTAGGCCTCGTTGACCTCCTTGAACTTGGCCTCGGCGGTCTTGTCGCCGGGGTTCAGATCCGGGTGGTATTTTTTGGCCAGCTTGCGGTAGGCCTTTTTCAGCTCGTCGTCAGAGACCCCCTTGGATACCCCAAGGACCTCATAGTAATCTCGTTTCTGTTCAGGCATTGGTGTTCACCTCTCTTACGCGGAAAGTGGCGGGGGCAAGCCCCCGCCGCTCTGCTCCGGCTATTACTTATTGTCGTCGTCCACGACCTGATAGTCGGCGTCCACCACGTTGGGGTCGGTGTTGGTCCCGCCGGCCTGGCCGCCGAAGTCGGCGCCGCCCATGTCGGGACCGGCCTGACCGGCCTGGCCGCTCTGCTGGTACATCTTCTCAGCCACGGGGTAGAAAGCCTTGGTGGCCTCCTCGGTGGCGGCCTTGATAGCCTCGATGTCGGTGCCCTTCAGGGCGTCCTTCAGCTTGTTCAGGGCCGCTTCCACATTGGCCTTGTCGCCCGCGTCGATCTTGTCCTTGGCGTCCTCCAGGGCCTTCTCGGTCTGGTAGACCACCTGGTCGGCCTGGTTGCGGACGTCCACTTCCTCCTTGCGCTTGGCGTCCTCGGCGGCAAACTGCTCGGCCTCCTTGACGGCCTTGTCGATGTCCTCCTTGGACATGTTGGTGGAGGAGGTGATGGTGATGTGCTGCTCCTTGCCGGTACCCAGATCCTTGGCGGACACATTCACGATGCCGTTGGCGTCGATGTCGAAGGTGACCTCGATCTGAGGCACGCCCCGGCGGGCAGGAGCAATGCCGTCCAGGTTGAACCGGCCCAGAGTCTTGTTGTACTGGGCCATCTCACGCTCGCCCTGCAGCACGTGGACCTCCACGGAGGTCTGGTTGTCGGCGGCGGTGGTGAAGATCTGGCTCTTCTTGGCGGGGATGGTGGTGTTGCGCTCGATGAGCTTGGTCATCACGCCGCCCATGGTCTCAATGCCCAGGGACAGGGGGGTGACGTCCAGCAGCAGCAGGCCCTTCACGTCGCCCACCAGCACGCCGCCCTGCAGGGCCGCGCCGATGGCCACGCACTCGTCGGGGTTGATGCCCTTGAAGCCCTCCTTGCCGGTGAGCTTCTTCACCATGTCCTGCACGGCGGGGATCCGGCTGGAGCCGCCCACCAGCAGTACCTTGGACAGGTCGCCGGAGCCCAGGCCGGCGTCGCTCATGGCCTGACGGACGGGGCCGGCGGTGGCCTCCACCAGGGAGGCGGTCAGCTGGTCGAACTTGGCCCGGGTCAGGGTCAGGTCCAGGTGCTTGGGGCCGGTGGCATCGGCGGTGATATAGGGCAGGTTGATGTTGGAGGAGGTGACGCCGGACAGCTCGATCTTGGCCTTCTCAGCGGCCTCCTTCAGCCGCTGCATGGCCACCTTGTCGCCGGTCAGGTCGATGCCGGTGTCCTTCTTGAACTCGGCGGCCATCCAGTCCATGACGGCCTTATCGAAGTCGTCGCCGCCCAGGCGGTTGTTGCCGGCGGTGGCCAGCACCTCGATGACGCCGTCGCCCACTTCCAGCACGGACACGTCGAAGGTGCCGCCGCCCAGGTCGTACACCATGATCTTCTGGTCGGTCTCCTTATCCACGCCGTAGGCCAGAGCCGCGGCGGTGGGCTCGTTGATGATGCGCTTCACGTCCAGACCGGCGATCTTGCCGGCGTCCTTGGTGGCCTGACGCTGGGCGTCGGTGAAGTAGGCGGGCACGGTGATGACCGCCTCGGTGACAGGCTGGCCCAGATAGGCCTCGGCGTCCGCCTTCAGCTTCTGCAGGATCATGGCGGAGATCTCCTGGGGGGTGTAGGCCTTGCCGTCGATGTTCACCTTGTAGTTGGAACCCATCTCACGCTTGATGGAGGCAATGGTGCGGTCGGGGTTGGTGATGGCCTGGCGCTTGGCCACCTGGCCCACCATACGCTCGCCGTCCTTGGAGAAGGCCACCACCGACGGGGTGGTGCGGTTGCCCTCCGCATTGGCAATGACGACAGCCTCGCCGCCCTCCATGACGGCCACGCAAGAGTTCGTCGTACCGAGGTCGATACCGATAATCTTAGACATAATCTATTCCTCCAATAATAAAGAAATTGGTTTTATATAAATTTGATAGAAACTCAGTTTGCCACTTTGACCATGGCGAAGCGGATCACCTTTTCGCCGGTGCGGAAGCCCGCCTGGAACACCTCCACAATGGTGTTCTCCCCGGCACTCTCGTCCTCCACGTGCATCACCGCGTTGTGGAGGTTGGGGTCAAAGGTCTCGCCCAGGGCGGGGATCTCCTCGATGCCCAGCTTGGTCAGGACCTCCTTCAGCCCGGTCATGGTCATTTCCACGCCCTTTTTATAGGCCTCGTCGGCGGTCTCCTGCTTCAGAGCCCGCTCCAGGTTATCGTACACCGGCAGGAAGGCGGCGGCGGTCTCCGCCTTGGAATCCGCCCAAGCGGACTCCTTCTCCTTCTGGCTGCGGCGGCGGTAGTTGTCGTACTCCGCAGCCAGCCGGAGGAATTTGTCCTCCTGCTCGCTGATGGTCTTTTTCATGGCCTCCAGCTCCTCCACCAGGGGATCGGGCGTCTCCTCCGCAGCGGCGGCCTCGGGGGCCTGCTCCTCAGGCTGCTGAGAGGCGGTCTGCTCCAGCTCCTCCGCCGGGTTCTGTTCTTTCTTGCTGCTCATTGAGTACACTCATCTCCTATTTATGATCGTCCCTGCCCTCCGGCAGCTCGCCCTGGCCGAACAGACGGCTCAGGCCCTCGGCCAGGTAGGACAGGCGGGCGGTTATCTTGGCGTAATCCATACGGGTGGGTCCCACCACCCCGATGACACCCCGCATCCCCTCGCCGATGTCGTAGCTGGCCACCACCACGCTGGTGTCCTTCAGGGCGGCGGCCACATTTTCCGGGCCGATGAGGATCTTCATGGGGTCGTCCTTGGGTACGGGGAACCGGGCGGGGTCGGCGTCCTCCGACAGGTAGCTCAGCAGAGGCTGGGCCCGCTCCAGGCTCCGGTACTCCGGCAGCTCCAGCAGATGGGCCAGACCGGAGGTGTGGACGGTGCGCTGCTCCAGGCTCTCCAGCACCTCAATGGCGAAGGACACCACCAGGGAAATCAGCCCGTAGGCCTCTCCGGCGGCGTGCTGGGCCACCCGCATCAGCTCGGGGGTGATCTCTTCCAGCGTCAGGCCGGTAAAGGTGGTGTTCAGCAGGGTGTTGAGCATCTGCAGCTGGGCCTCCGTCAGATCGGAGGGCAGGCGGATGAGCCGGTTGCGCACGATGTTGCTGTCGGTCATCACCACGATGATAAAGGCGTTGCGCTCCACCATCAGCAGATCGAACCGGCGGATGGTCACCCGGCTCATGCCGGAGGAGAGGGCGAAGGCGGGGTAATTGGTGAGTTGAGACACCACCCGGCCCGCCTGATCCAGCACCCGGTCCAGCTCCTGCATCTTCATGCGCAGGGCCCGGTTGATGCGCTGGGTCTCCTGCAGGGAGAGCTTGTGCTCCTCCATCAGCTCGTTGACATACAGCCGGTAGCCCTTGGGAGAGGGAATCCGTCCGGCGGAGGTGTGGGGCTTTTCCAGCAGGCCCATAGACTCCAGGTCCGCCATCTCGTTGCGGATGGTGGCGGAGGAGACCTCTATGCCGATGGCCTGGGCAATGGCCTTGGAGCCCACCGGCTCCGCCGAGAGAATGTAGCTTTCGATGATGGCCCGGAGAATCCGTTTTTTTCGCTCTGTTAAATCCATTCCGGCCACCCTTTCGCGTTTTTAGCACTCACACTCCCTGAGTGCTAACCATAATGTAGCACCGTCTGCCGGAAAAGTCAAGGGGTCCGGTTGTAAATTAAATGTGAACGTGAAAAAGATAGCAGAGAAACAGCCCGATTGCGAATGATCCACGGTTGACGGGGAAACCCTTCAATGGTATGATGGACACAAAGAGGGGGTATGCGTGTTGGAGGGCTTGCCGGTGGAGATCATCGACTATGAGGAGCGCTACAAGCAGGCGCTGGAGGACATCTCCCTGCCCTGGCTGCTGGAGTACGACCTGCTGGAGCCGGTGGACCTGGAAATGCTGGCCGACCCCCACCGGTTTGTGGCCGGAGGCGGGCGGGTGCTGCTGGCCCGGCTGAAGGACGAGATTGTGGGCATGGTGATGCTGGAACTCCAGGGGGACGGCGTCTGCGAGGCCCTGAAGTTCGGCGTGAAGGAGGAGTACCGGGAGCGGGGCGTGGGCACCGCGCTGATGGAGGCCGTCCTCCATGCCGCCCGGGAGGCGGGCCAGACCACTATGGTGGTCACCTCCAACCACAAGCTGAAGGCCGCCCTGCGGCTGTACGAGCGGTTTGATTTTGAATACGTGACGTATTCTGACAAATGGTTTCAACTCTCCGATATCAGAATGGAGCGAGCTTTATAAAAAAACAGAGGACGCGCCAGGCGCGTCCTCTTGTTTTTTCGTCCGTTCAGGCAGTCTCACAGGGAGGGCTCCCCCTCCTTGACGTGGGAAAACTGGGTGACGTCGTTGATCCACGCCCGGGAGCGAAACCGGGGCACTCCCAGGAAAAATTTGGTGGTGCTCTCCATCATAATACCCACGTACACCCAGAAGATCCCCCACTTCAAGCCCAGGCCGAAGATTGCCGCCAGCGGGAGGGCCACCAGCCACAGGGGGAGCAGGTCGATAACGGTGGCGGCCCGCACATCTCCCCCGCCCCGGAGCACCCCCACGGTATTCACCGTGTTGAAGGCCCGCAGGGGGAGAAACACGCCGGTAAAGGTGAGCATCATGGTGGTGATCCCCCCGGAGACCGATGACAGGTGGAAGAAGGGATAGACCAGGCCGGGAAAAATCCACCAGGCTCCCCCAATCAGCACCAGGCCGATCACCAGACCGCAGCCCATAGCCATGGTGTTCAGGGCGGCCCCCATCTCATACACCTGCTCCCGCCGGCCGGCGCCGATCTCCCGGCCGATGATGATGGCGGTGGTACCGGAAATGGCGAAGATGGCCACGGTACACAGGTCCTCCATATTGCCCGCCAGGGCCCGGGCGGCCAAGATCTCGGTGGACCCCTCCATGTGGCCCATGACCACCTTATAGAGAGAATTGCCCAGGCCCCACAGGGTCTCGTTGAGGACCACAGGGCCGGAGTAGCGGACAAACTTCTGGAGCAGGGCGCTCCCCGGCCGGAGCAGCAGGGCGGGCTTCAGCCGGAACCGGGCGTTGGTGAGGGCGTAGGTCACCATGATGACAAACTCCACCGTCCGGGAGAGCAGTGTGGCCAGCGCCGCGCCCTCCACCCCCAGGGCGGGCGCCCCCAGATTGCCGAAGATAAACACCCAGTTCAAAAAGGTGTTGGTGAGCATGGAAATGGCAAAGATCACCATGCCCAGCTTGGGATTCTCCATGGACCGGTGGGCCCCCACGTAGACGCCGGTGATGCTGTTGAGGATATAGGAGAAGCCAACGATCCGGGCGTAGCTGGCCGCCAGGGGCACCAGCTCCTGGTTGTCGGTGAGCATACCCATCAAAGGCACCGGCAGGAAAAACATCACCCCGGCAAAGACCAGGGAGATGGCCCCCGCCACATAGCACCCCAGGCCCACCACCCGGTTGATGGAGTCGGTGTCCCCCTTGCCCCAGAACTGGCTGATGAGCACCGACGAGCCGCTCTGCAGCCCGAAGATCACCAGCTGGATGACAAACACCGGGGTGTTGGCCACCAGCACCGCCGCCAGCGGAGCCTCCCCCAGGGCTCCCACCATAAAGGTATCCGTCAGACCCAGCAGGGTGGTACACAGATTTTGCAGCAGGATGGGCAGGGCCAGCAGCGCCGCGTCCCGGTAAAAGGCTCTACCCCGGTTCAGGTAGGAGAACAAGACCTCACCTCATTGCAATCCGATTTTTGGTAATCTCCGTCAGGCACTCCGCCAGGGCGTCCCCATCCTCCTGCCTGTTTTCCGGCGAGAAGGACACCCGCAGCACCCCCATCAGGGTACGCTTGGGCAGACCCAGGGCGGCAAAGACATGGCTGGGCTTGCCCTTATGGCAGGCCGAGCCGGAGGAGACGCAGATCCCCCGGTCGGACAGATCCCGTACCAGCATCTCGCTGGGGTAGCCCGGCAGGGCGACGGCGCAGATATGGGGGGCGTCTCCGGGACTGACCACCTCCAGCCCCGGCACCCGGCGCAGCCGATCCAGGGTGTAGGCCTTGGTGTGCGCCAGCTTCTCCCGGTCCTCCGCCCGCCAGGCGGCGCAGGCGGCGGCCAGGGCGGCGATCTGGGCGGTGGGCTCGGTGCCCGAGCGCAGGCCCCGCTCCTGCCCGCCCCCCAGCAGGAGGGGTTTGAGCTCCAGCCCCTTGCGGATATACTGGGCGCCGATGCCTTTGGGGGCCCGCACCTTGTGGCCGCTGATGGTAAGCAGATCCACCCCCAGCTCCCCGGGGGTAAAGGGCACCTTCAGAAAGCCCTGGACCGCGTCACAGTGGAGCAGGGCGGGAGCGCCGCTGTCCCGGATGGCCTGGGCGGCCTGTGCCACCGGCAGGATGGTGCCCAGCTCGTTGTTCACCAGCATCATGGACACCAGCACCGTGTCCGGCCGGAGGGCGGCGGTCAGCTCGTCCAAGCTGATATGGCCTTTCCGATCCGGCTTGAGATAGGTGACCTCATACCCCTGCCGCTCCAGATCCTTTATGGGCTCCAGCACGGCGGCGTGCTCAATGGCAGTGGTGATGATGTGCTTTCCTCTCCGCTTTCCATATTCCACGGCGGCCCGGATGGCCCAGTTGTCCCCCTCGGTGCCGCAGGAGAGGAAGGTCAGCTCCTCCGGCAGGCAGCCCAGGCTGTCCGCCACCGTCTCCCGGCAGGCCTTCATCCGGGCGGCGGCCTGCTGGCCCACGGCGTAGCCGGAGGAGGGATTGCCAAAGCCCTCGGTCATGGCCTCATAGGCCGCCTGGGCCGCCTCTTGGCACACCCGTGTGGTGGCGGCGCTGTCCAGATAAATGGGCATACAGATTCACCTCAAAAACTGTGTTTTTTCGCCCTCCCATTGTATCCTCCGCCCTGTGGAAAGTCAAGGCGGCCCCAGTCCCGGAAAACAGACCAACCAGTTTTTGCAAATGCCCTTGACAAGGGTGGGCTGGAATAATATACTGTGTTCTGCTAGGAAATAAAATGTGTGAAAAGAAAGGAAGGAATCGCCATGAGCGCGATCAAACTGAAAGAAAATCTCTGGTCGGTGGGTGTGCTCAACCCCTCCCTGCGGGTATTTGACATCGTAATGGAGTCCAAATATGGCACTTCCTATAACGCCTACCTGCTTACCGGAGAAAAGAATGTGCTCATTGAAACGGTACATACCGATTACTTTGAGGAGTATCTGGACAACATCCGCCAGGTCATTCCCGTGGAGGACGTGGACTACCTCATTATGAACCACAACGAGCCCGATCACTCGGGCAGCGTGGCCAAGCTGCTGGCCGTGTGTCCCAAGCTGCAGGTGCTGGCCACCAAGGCGGGCAAGAAACACCTGGAGGACATCACCAACCTGAGCCTGCCCTGCCGGGTGGTGGGCGCCGGGGACACCCTGGACCTGGGCGATCGGGTGCTGGAGTTCATTCCCGCCCCCATGCTCCACTGGGCCGACTCCATGTTTACCTGGGATCCCAAGGACAAAACCCTGTTCACCTGCGACTTTTTGGGCTGCCACTTCTGCGAGCCCACCATGCTGGACAAGCACATCCACGCCAAGAACGCCTACGAGGGCGAGTTCGCCTACTACTATAACGGCATTTTCGGGCCCTTCAAGCCCCATGTGCTCTCCGGTCTGGACAAGATGCCCGCTGAGGCCGATCTGGTGTGCCCCAGCCACGGCCCCTGCCTGACCGAGACCATCGGCAAGGCCAAGGAGCTCTACCGTGCCTGGAGCACCCCCGCCCCCAAGGCCCGCCGCACCGCCTTTGTGGTGTACGCCTCGGCCTACGGCTGCACCCGCACCCTGGCGGAGACCGCCGCCAAGACGCTGGAGGAGGAAGGGTACGACGTCACCCTGGCCGACGTTACGGTGGAATCCTACGAAACCTGCGTCAAGCTGGCCCACGAGGCAGACGTGCTGCTGGTTGGCTCCCCCACCATTAACCGGGCCGCCCCCAAGGCGGTGTGGGACGTGCTCACCTCCATTGACCCCATCAATCTGAAGGGCAAGGCCGCCGGCGCCTTCGGCGCCTACGGCTGGAGCGGCGAGGCCGCCCCCATGCTCCACACCTTCCTGAAAGGCCTGCGCTACGCCGCCCCCGAGGCCCCCTTCCGGATGCTGTTCACCCCCACCCAGACCGACCTGGCCGCCATGGCCGACTACGCCCGCAGTGTGGCCGCCCTGTGCACCGTGCCGGTAGACGCCCCCCAGGAGAAGCCCGCCGGCGGCAAGTTTGTCTGCGCCCTGTGCGGCTACATCTACGACCCCGCCGAAGGGGATCCCGCTCACGGCGTGGCCCCCGGCACCCCCTTTGACGCCATCCCCTCCTCCTGGTCCTGCCCCCTGTGCGGCGTGGACAAGGAAATGTTCAAGCCTGTGGAATAAGAGAAAAAGAGCCGGCAGGGCGTACCCTGCTGCACTTGTCAAGCAAAAGTAGACACAGAAAAAGTGAATTTATCGAAAGCCCTGTTCGGTTCTGTACTGAACGGGGCTTTTGTATCCCAAAGCGGCAGCAGGACGAG
>NZ_NFIQ01000032.1 GCF_002159455.1 Flavonifractor sp. An306 | reverse complement strand
GGGCTCCGGCGTGGGGGTAGGCGTCACGGTGGGAGTGGCCTCCGGCGTGGGCGTAACCTCCGGCTGACCGCCGCAGGCCGCTAAAGCAAATACCATCAGTAATAGAACCGGTATGAGCCAACGTTTTGTCATCGCTTTCTCCCTCCCTTGCGGCGCTTGGGCACGTGCATGGACCGGCCCCGGCCCTTCCCCTCCTTCCGGCGGGGCGGTCTGGACCGCTCCTCCTGTTTGGGCTTCCGGGCGGGCACGGGGACGCCGCCGGGCAGGATGAAGTCGATCTGGCCGGACACCGGATCGGCGGCGGCGCACTCCACCTCCAGCTCCATGCCCAGGGCGTACCGGCCATTGGGACCCTGGAGGGTGAGCCGGGCCTCGTCGTACTCCCAGGGTCCGCCGGGCAGGGCCTCCGCCGGCAGCAGCCCCTCCACCCCGCCGGCCACCATGACGAACAGGCCGAACCGGGTGACGCCGGTAATGGCGCCGGTGAACTTCTCCCCCAGCTGATGGGACATATACTCCGCCAGATACCGCTTTTCAATCTCCCGCTCGGCCTGCTGGGCGGCCAGCTCCCGCTGGGAGGACTGGAGGGCGGCCCGGGGCACGGCAGCGGTCAGCCGCTTCCCTTCCTTGTTCCACTTGCCGTCCAGAAGGGCGGTGAGAATCCGGTGGACCATCAGATCCGGGTAGCGGCGGATGGGGGAGGTAAAGTGGCAGTAGTAGGGGGCCGCCAGGCCGAAGTGGCCCAGGTTCTCCCCGTCGTACCGGGCCTTCATCAGAGAGCGGAGCACCATCATGGACACCGCCCCCTCCTCCGGCTTTCCCTTGGCCCAGTCCAGCAGCTTCTGCAGGCCGGGGCCGTCGGCGGTCTTGAGATCATAGCCCAGCGGCGCCACCAGGGTGCGCAGGGCGTCGGTCTTTTCGGTGGAGGGCTTTTCGTGAACCCGGTAGACGCAGGGTTTCCCCGCCCGGGCCAGGTGCTCTGCCACACACTCGTTGGCGGCCAGCATGAAGGCCTCGATGAGCTTTTCGCTCTCCCCCTGGCGGCGGAGCAAAACAGCCACCGGCTCTCCCTGGTCGTCGCACACCACCTGGCTCTCCTGGGTCTCCAGGTCCAGGCCGCCCCGGCGGCGGCGGCGCTCCTCCAGCACCCTGGCCAGGGCGGCCATGTCCTGCAGCATGGGCAGGATATGGTTGTACTTTACCGCCAGGGCCGGGTCCTCCCCCGCCAGCAGCTTGTTGCAGTCGCCGTAAGTCATCCGCTCGGCGGACCGGATCACGGTCTTGGCAATCCGGTGGTCCGCCACAGCCCCCTCCCGGTCCAGGGTCAGGATGCAGGACAGGGTCAGCCGGTCCACCTGGGGGTTGAGGGAGCAGATGCCGTTGGACAGGGCCTCGGGCAGCATGGGCACCACCTGGTCGGCAAAGTACACCGAGGTGCCCCGCTCATAGGCCTCCAGATCCAGGGGGGTGCCGGGCTGGACATAGTGGCTCACGTCGGCGATGTGGACCCCCAGCACCCAGCGTCCCTGTTCGTCTTTCTCCAGGCTCACCGCATCGTCAAAGTCCTTGGATGTTGCCCCGTCGATGGTGATGATGGTCTTGTCCCGCAGATCCAGCCGCCCCTCCAGGGCGGCGGTCTGGACAAATTGGGGGATGGAACGGGTCTGCTCCATCACCTCCGGGGGAAAGTCCCGGTGGATGTCGTTTCCGTACAGGATGGCCGCCACGGCGCTCTCCCGCTGGTCGGCGGGGCCGAAGGTCTCCCGCAGGGTGCCCACGGGGGGATGGCGGTCGCCGCCGAAGCTGGTCATGGACACCGCCGCCCGCTCCCCCACCCGCAGGTTCCGCCGCTTGGTGGCCACCTGGATCAGGCCGGGCAGCCGCTGGCTGTCCGGGCAGAGCCACAGGGCCCGGTCGTGCTTTTCCAGCACGCCGATGACCGTCTTGTTGGCCCGCTCCAGCACGCCGGTCACCCTGGCCGTCCGGCGGCCGGTGGCCGGGTCCTCCTCGGTAATGACGGCGGATACCTTGTCCCCGTTCCAGGCGCTCCCCTGGGCCCGGGGCGGGATGAAGCAGTCCTCCCCCTCCTCCGGAATGAGAAATCCAAATCCACGGCCGGTGGCCTGGTAAGTTCCTGTGAGTTTTTGTAATTCTTTCATATATAATTCCTTTCTGTGTTCACTCTACTTATTATACCCCCTTTTCTTTCCGGTCTCAACGAAAAGATAGGCCCTCCGGCAAAGCCGCCGGAGGGCCCGCAGGATCAGCCGGGCACCTGTTTCCGCCTGCCCCGGAGCAGGGCCAGGGTCAGCGTGATTGCCGCCGCCAGGGCGGCGGTCTGTCCAGCGGCGCAGGCCCCCTGGAGCAGACCGGTCACCAGCCCCGGCAGCTGGATGAGGCCGGTCTCGTCCGCAAACAGTCCAAAGAACAGGGCGCACAGCCGCCATATCAGCAGCGCCGCCGCCCACAGCACCGCGGTCAGCCCCACCATTGGGGAGGTAGGCTCCTTCCGAAGGCCGGAGAAGCTGCGGGCCGTGGCCACTGTCAGGGCCGCCATGACCGCCAGCATCACCCAGCCGATGAACAGGCGGAAATAGTTCATCTCCCGGGTAAAATGGGGGGTGGCGAGGACCAGGCGCCAGGTGATGCCGGTGGCCATGGTCCAGTAGACCTGCTGAGGCAGATAGACCGCCCAGGCGCACCACAGCCCCAGCCGCAGCCGGACCTTCAGACAGAGGACCCCGCACAGCAGAAAGGGCAGCAGGAGCATCAGGCTCAGCAGCAGCCCCTCCAGCCCCCACAGCAGGGTGAACAGCAGCAGGCCCAGCAGCCCCACCGCCAGCAGTACCCCGCCCAGCACCTGGCGGCCCTGGGGCTGGGCTGCCGTGGGCGGCTCCGGTTCGCGCTCCTTCTCCTCATCCCCTTCCCCGCACACCAGTTCATCCAATGTCACGCCGAACCGGCGGCTGAGGGCCACCAGCTTGTCCAGGTCGGGCACCGAGCTGTCGGTCTCCCACTTGGACACCGACTGCCGGGACACCCCCAGCGCATCGGCCAGGTCCCCCTGGGACAGGCCCCTGGCCTTCCGCAGGCGGCAGATCTTCTCTCCCAATGTCATGGTACTCCTCCTTCCGCTTTCCCAACCAGCATAGCCGAAAGGGGCGGATTTGTCCACCAAGCGGCCTTTCAATGGGCGCAACCAACAGTTGCATCCGGCATTTTTCCAACAAAAAACGCCCTTCCGCAGTCGGAAGGGCGTTTTTTCGGTTTCTCAGAGCAGGCAGATGACAAAGGTGAGGATCATAAATCCAATGGCCACCCACTTGGTCATCTTGGCCAGCTTGGCGTCCCAGCTCTTGGCCTTGTTCTTGGCCATAAAGGTGTCCGCCACACCGGCGATGGCACCGGACAGGCCGGCGCTCTTGCCGGACTGGAGCAGCACCACGGCGATGAGGAACAGGCAGGCCGCCACGTCAATCACGCTCAGAACCAGCTTGGTAATATCCACGCTACATCGTCCTTTCGACCCCGTCACGGGGTATGTCGCTATCGTTTGGCGCTTGCAAACCGCGCCTACTCTCACACGTAAGAGGTATGATAGCACATTTCAGGGCCGATTGCAAGGGTTTTTTCGTTCTTTTACCGGGAAGTGCGCAAAATTCTGCGGCTTCCCCAGCAGGTGGCCAGGAAGTAGCCCCCGTACACCACCAGCAGCAGCAGGGCGGTCACGGCGGAGGAGGCGGCGGCATCCACCTTTCCTACCTCGGCAATGACGGCGTTGGCGGCGGTCATACCCACCGCCGCGTGGACCAGAGCCAGAGACAGGGGGAGGAAGAAGGCCAGGAACACCTGGGCAGTCACCGCCCGTCCCCGCATACCGGCCGGGGCCCCCAGCAGGGACAGGAGCCGGTACTGCCCGGCGGAATCGGCGGCCTGGGTCAGCTGCTGGAGGGCCAGCACCGCCGCCGAGGCCAGCAGGAACAGCACCCCCAGGTACAGGCCGATAAAGAGCACCAGCACCTTGGTGCCCATCATGCCCAGCCAGTTCTGCAGCTTGCTGGACCAGCTGAAGCCCCCCAGCTGGGCCAGGCCGGACACCGCCTCCTCAAATTTCTCCTCGGCGGCGTTCTTGTCTCCGGCGTAGTCGGCCAGGAAGTACCAGTAGTTCAGCGGGGCGGTCTGGCCGCCCTGGTGGGCGGACACTTTCAGCCACTCCCGCTCCAGGAAAGCGTCCGCCTCCTCCTTGCCCCAGCGCTGAACTATGGCGTCATAGTCAGCCTGGGTCAGGACGTTGGAGTTCTCCCCCTGATAGACGGGGAAAGAGAGCCAGGCGGAGCACTCGCGCTCCGGATCAAAGCCCCCTTCCTTTAAAATGGCCGCCAGGTCGGGCTCCGGGTCCTCCGGCTCATTCCAGAAGATCAGCTGCATGTCCCGGGGGCTCATCTGATTGGTCATCTGCTCCACGGTGTTGTTCAGCCCCACCGAGCTGGCGGTGATGCCCAGGGCCAGCAGCAGCATGAGGCAGATGACCGTCATGGAGCGGTAGGTGGTGTTGATGCGGGCGTTGAACTGCCGCAGGACAAAGAGGTTGAGATTTTTGTAGTAGAGCCCCTTGCTGCTCTGGCAGATGCGGAGTAAAAAGCCGGACAGGGACCGGAAAAACAGCAGGGTGCCCAGGCTGCCCAGGCCGATCATCACCCAGAACAGGGTATCCACCCGCAGCAGCCCCCGGGTCAGCAGCATGGCGTAGGCGATGACCAGCAGGACGAGCCCTACCAGGAACAGGGCCACCGAAGCCCCCAGGCTCCGCTGCCGCAGGGTCTGGTTCACCCGATTGGCCCGCATCAGGTCGATGAGCCTGCACCGGGACACGGCGAAGGCGTGGTACACCATCACCAGCAGAAAGATGACGGCAAAGGCCAGGGCGGTCTTGACCAGGGCGGGCAGGGACAGTTCAAAGGTGAAAAAGGTCATGGGTACGGCGAACAGCCCGGCGGTAAAGGCGCTCAGGCCCCAGGCGGCCAGGACGCCCAAAACCAGCCCCGCCGCCAGGGCCAGCACGCCGATGCACACCGTCTCCACCAGCAGCAGCCGGGCCACCTGCCACCGCTCCATGCCCAGCAGCAGATAGGTACCCAGCTCGCTTTTGCGGCGGCGGATGAGAAAGCCGGAGGCGTAGAGGATCAGGAAGGCCAGCACCACCCACACAAAGACGGACAGGATGCCGATGAGCCGCTGGATGGCCTCCACCACGTTGACCTTAGGGTTCTGGGCCAGAAAGCGGAGCACCGACTGGGTTTCCAGGGCGTTGAACACATAGAACAGGCACACGCCGAAGGCAATGGTGAGAAACCACACCCCGTAGTCCTTCACGCTGCGGCGGACGTTTTTCAGGGCCAGCTTAGAGAACATCGCTCTGGTCACCTCCCAGCCGGGTCACCACGCCGATGATCTGCCGGAAAAAGTCCCGGCGGCTCCGCTCTCCCCGCTCCAGCTGGGTGAGCACCGCCCCGTCCTGAAGGAACAGGATCCGGTGGCAGTAGCTGGCGGTAAAGGCGTCGTGGGTGACCATGAGGATGGTGGCCTCCCGCTGGCGGTTCAACGCCTCAAACCGGTCCAGCAGCAGCTTGGCGGATTTGGAGTCCAGCGCTCCGGTGGGCTCGTCAGCCAGCACCAGGGCGGGGTCGGTGACGATGGCCCGGGCCGCCGCCGTCCGCTGCCGCTGGCCGCCGGACATCTGATAGGGGTATTTGTCCATGCAGTCGGCGATCTCCAGCAGCTGGGCGGTCTCCCGTACCTTTTTCTCCACCAGCCCCGGGGCCACCCGCCGGATGGTGAGGGCCAGGGCGATATTCTCAAAGGCGGTGAGGGTGTCCAGCAGATTGCAGTCCTGGAACACAAAGCCCAGCCGCTCCCGCCGGAACCGGGAGATCTGCTTGGGCCTGAGCCGGGTCACCTCCCGGCCCTCCACGCAGATGCTGCCGCTGGTGGGGGTGTCAATGGTGGACACGCAGTTGAGCAGGGTGGACTTGCCGCTGCCCGACGCCCCCATAATGCCCACAAATTCCCCCTGCTCCACCGTGAAGCTCACGTCGTCAATGGCCCGGATCAGGCTGCCCCTGCCGCCGTACTCCCGCACCAGATGTTCTACTTGTAAAATCGGTTCCATCTCTGTATCCTCCCTTTCGTTTGTCTCAGGATAGCAGAACTTTCTTAATTTTTTGCAAAGGCCCTCTTACCCTTTTGTGAAGGCTTTCCCATATTTTTCTTGCATGGGGACAGAATTTTTTTAAGTAGTCCTTGATTTTTTTCTGCGCCCTATTATAATGGAGACGAACACATGCAATATTTTATAAGGAGGACTCTTTTATGAATCAGACCATTACCGCCACCAACGCCCCCGCCGCCGTAGGCCCCTACTGCCACGCCAAGCTGGCCGGCAACACCCTGTACACCTCCGGGCAGCTGGGCCTGGTGCCCGCCACCGGAGAGCTGCCCGCCGGCGTGGAGGCCCAGGCCCGTCAGGCCCTGGACAACCTGGGAGCCGTGCTGAAGGCCGGCGGCATGGACTTCTGCGACGTCACCAAGACCACCGTGTTCCTGGCTGACATCAACGACTTCGCCGCCATCAACGCCATCTATGCCGAGTATTTCACCGGCGAGGCTCCCGCCCGCTCCTGCGTGCAGGTGGCCGCGCTGCCCAAGGGCGCTCTGTTCGAGATCGAGGCTGTCGCCGTTAAGTAAACACCTGTCCGCAAAGAAGCGGCCGCTCTGTGAGCGGCCGCTTCTTCTTTAAACCTACCGGTTTACTATTTGTCAGTTTTCCACCCTTCCCTTTCACCATCCCTTCCACTTTTGTATGTTGTGTACAAATTTTTGCCATTCTTTTTGGTAGGCGACCCGGATTTTTTCCTTGCATCTTTGTGGGAAATCGGTTATAGTTTGGATTGTAAAAAATGTTGTTTGTGCTAAAAAAATTTTGTGAGGTGAAAGGAATGGGTGCCCCAAATCTGAACGGATCTGACACCATTTTCCAATGGAAAGGCATTCCCCAACCGGGACAGCTGGTACCGCTTGGTCTGCAGCACGTGGTGGCTGCGGTGGTGGGCATCATCACCCCCGCCATTCTGGTCTCCAACACCTGCGGACTGTCCGAGGCGGAAAAAACGCTGATGATTCAGGTCTCGCTGATCCTGACCGCACTGGCTACCCTGCTCCAACTGTTCCCCATTTTCGGGCGCATCGGCGCCGGCCTGCCCGTCATCATGGGCATCAGCTTCGCGTACATCCCCACCCTGCAGGCCATCGGCACGGAATTTGACATGGCGACCATCCTGGGCGCGGAGATTGTAGGCGGCTGCGTGGCCATCATCTTCGGCATCTTCGTCAAGTGGATCCGCCCCCTGTTCCCCCCCCTGGTCACCGGCACGGTGATCTTCACCATCGGCCTGTCCCTCTATCCCACCGCCGTGAAGTACATGGCCGGCGGCGCCGGCACCCCCATCTTCGGCACCCCCAAGAGCTGGCTGGTGGCCCTGGTCACCCTGGCCGTGGTGTTCATCCTCACCAACTTCACCAAGGGCATCTTCAAGCTGGGCGCCATCCTCATCGGCATGATCGTGGGCTACATCGTGTCCCTGCCTCTGGGTCTGGTGGACTTCGCCGGCGTGGGCACCTCCCAGTGGGTGGCCCTGCCCCAGTTCATGCCCTTTGAGATCAAGTTCGTTCCCGCCGCCTGCGTGTCCCTGGGCATTGTGTATGTGGTCAACGCCGTGCAGACCATCGGCGACCTGAGCTCCACCACCATGGGCGGCATGGACCGTATGCCCACCGACAAGGAGCTGGCCGGCGGCATCATGGGCCAGGGCGTCATGAGCATCCTGGGCGCCTTCTTCGGCGGTCTGCCCGCCGCTACCTACAGCCAGAACGTGGGTATCGTCACCGTCAACCGGGTCATCAACCGGGCGGTGTTCGCCCTGGCCGCCCTGATCCTGCTGGTAGCTGGCCTGATGCCCAAGTTCGCCTCCCTGCTGACCACCATTCCCCAGAGCGTCATCGGCGGCGCCACCATCTCCGTGTTCGCCACCATCACCATGACCGGTATCCGCATGATCACCGAGGGCGGCTTCACTCCCCGCAAGAGCTCTGTGGTAGGTCTGTCCGTGGCGCTGGGCGTAGGCATCACCCAGGTGTCCGGCTGCCTGGCCGGCGAGGGCTTCCCCAGCTGGGTCAACACCGTGTTCGGCTCCTCCTCCGTGGTAGTCGCCACTCTGATGGCCATTATCCTCAACCTGGTGCTCCCCAAGGAGAACGCCAAGAAATAAGCACAAAAAGCGCCCGGCTCCTTTGGGAGCCGGGCACTTTCCAAGCCGCAATTACTCTTTGGCCTCGTCAATGTAGCTGTACAGCGTATATTTGGAGATTCCGAAGAACTTGCACACCTTGTCGCCGCTCTTGGTGATGAGGAAGGCGCCGGTCTCGTTGAGAAACTGCACCGCCTTCACCTTGTCCTCCTTGGTCATCAGGGCCACCGGCTTGCCCACGATCTTCACGCTCTGCTCAATGAGCTCGTCCAGCAGGTCGGAGACGTTGCGGGAGATGGCCTCCGGCTCCTTCTCCTCCTTCTCGGTGGCGGTGAACTGCTTCAGGGCGGTCTCCATGGCCAGCATCAGGGTAATATCGTAATTGATGCCGAAGATGCCGATGGGGTCCCCGTCATCGTCCCGGATGTAGATGGTGGTGGACTTGAGGATCTTGCCGTCCCGGGTCTTGGTCAGGTAGCTCAGGTGATCCTGCAGCTGGCTGTTTTCCCCCCGCAGGGCCTCCAGCACCACATGGGAAGGGCCGTCCCCCACCTTCCGGCCGGTGACCTGGCCGTTCTCAATGGCGACGATGGAGCTCTCCGGGTCATTGGTGGCCAGGTCGTGGACCACCACCTCGCAATTGGGTCCAAACTGGCTGGCGATCCCTTTGGCCAGTTTGAACAGAAATTGCAGCGTTGAGGCTTCTAACACGTGGCTTCTCTCCTTTTCATAGCGTACGTTTATTGAAGTTATCTTCTATTTTACCACAGGCGGCTATAATTGCAATAAAATTATGCGGCCTAAAAATTTTTTAGTTTTTCTAATAAAGGTGTTGCATGTCCGGGCGTTTTGTGGTAATATGAATCCGTAGAGCAAAATAATCTGTTCATATTTCACAAATTTTAACATGTGGTTGTGGCTGCAACGGAGTGCTATCGCGCACGGGCTGGATGGACCTGGATTTCGTCTGGGGAGTTGCGGACACACTGCGGCTCCGCTCCAAAAACCGGCGTCCATTCTTTGAAGAATGGGCGTTTTTTTCTTGCGAAAAAGAACATCTTATATCATAACAGGAGGAACTGCATATGCTGCTGGTTGGAAACGGAAAACTGATTACCCGGGATCCGGCTCTGCCCTATCTGGAGGACGGCGCCGTAGCGCTGGACGGCGAGGTTGTCAAGGAAGTGGGCACCCTGGCCGACCTGAAGGCCAAGTATCCCGACGCGGAGTTTGTGGACGCCAAGGGCGGCGTGATCATGCCCGGCCTCATCAACGTCCACACCCACATTTATTCCGGCCTGGCCCGGGGCCTGGCCATTGAGGGCAACAACCCCACCAACTTCCTGGAGGTGCTGGAGGGGATGTGGTGGAACATCGACCGCCACCTGACCCTGGACGGCACCCGGGCCTCCGCCTACGCCACGGTGCTGGACTGCATCCGGGACGGCGTGACCACCATCTTTGACCACCACGCCTCCTTCTGCGAGATTCCCGGCTCCCTGTTCGCCATCAAGGACGTGTGCCAGGAACTGGGCATCCGGGCCAACCTGTGCTACGAGGTCAGTGAGCGGGACGGCGAGGAGAAAACCCGCCAGTCCATCCAGGAGAACGCTGACTTTGCCAAGTGGGCCAAGGAGCAGGACGACGACATGATCAAGGCCATGTTCGGCGGCCACGCCCTGTTTACCATCTCCGACAAGACCTTTGAGGAGATGGTGAAGGCCAACGACGGCATGACCGGCTTCCACATCCATGTGGCCGAGGGCATGAACGACGTGTACGACTCCCTGCGCAACTACGGCTGCCGCCCGGTGAACCGTCTGCTGTACAACGGCATCCTGGGCGAAAAGACCATGCTGGGCCACTGCATCCACGTCTCCCCCGCCGAGCTGGACATCATCAAGGAGACCAATACCATGGTGTGCCACAACCCGGAGTCCAACATGGGCAACGCGGTGGGCTGCTCCCCGGTGCTGCAGATGTACGGCAAGGGCATCCTTATCGGCCTGGGCACCGACGCCTACACCCACGACATGCTGGAGAGCCTGAAGGTGCTGCTGCCCATGCAGCGCCACAACGCCGCCCTGCCCAACGTGGGCTGGTGCGAGGCCACCGGCATGCTCTTTGAGAACAACGCCAAGATCTGCTCCCGCTACTTCAAGAAGCCCCTGGGCGTGCTCAAGAGCGGCGCCGCCGCCGACGTGATCGTCATGGACTACAAGCCCTTCACCCCCTTCTCCACCGAGAACATCGACGGCCATATGCTCTTCGGCATGATGGGCAAGAACTGCCGCACCACCATCATCAACGGCAAGGTGCTCTACAAGGACCGGGAGTTCGTGGGCATCGACGAGGAGCGCATCAACGCCTGGACCATGGAGCAGGCCAAGAAGCTGTGGGGCGAGCTGAACCACCGCACCTACTGATATCTATTCATCTGATCAAATTTGGAGGTCGAATCGTATGAGCGACATTATGCGCCCCATCCCCTTTTCCAACCTGATGAACTGGATCCTGTCCGAGTACAAGAGCCAGGGCTCCATCTTCGGCGTGTCCAAGCTGGTGCGCCACGACAACGGCAAGGCCCTGCCCATGTTCAAGGAGAAGATCGAGTCCCCCTACGGCCCCGCCGCCGGTCCCCACACCCAGCTGGCCCAGAACCTGGTGGCCGCCTACGCCGCCGGTTCCCGGTTCTTTGAGCTCAAGACGGTGCAGATCATGGACGGCGACGAGCTCTCCAAGTGCGTGGCCAAGCCCTGCATCACCGCCGAGGACGAGTGCTACAACTGCGAGTGGTCCACCGAGCTGTACGTGCCCCAGGCCTTTGACGAGTACGTGAAGGGCTGGTTCGCCTGCAAGCTGCTGGCCAAGGAGCTGGGCCTGGGCGACCCCGACGGCTTCGTGTTCAACATGAGCGTGGGCTACGACCTGAAGGGCATCCAGAGTGAGAAGATCGACAAGTATATCGAGGGCATGAAGGACGCCTCCGGCAGCGCCGTGTGGCAGGAGTGCATGGACTGGGCCCTGAACAACCTGGACAAGTTCCAGAACGTGGACGCCGACTACGTGAAGGGCATCTCCCCCAAGGTCTCCAACTCCATCACCGAGTCCACCCTCCACGGCTGCCCCCCCGACGAGATCGAGCGCATCGCCACCTACCTCATCACCGAGAAGAACCTGAACACCTACGTCAAGTGCAACCCCACCCTGCTGGGCTATGAGTTCGCCCGCAAGACCCTGGACGGCCTGGGCTTTGACTACATCGCCTTTGACGACCACCACTTTGTGGAGGATCTGCAGTGGGCCGACGCGGTGCCCATGTTCCAGCGGCTGATGAAGCTGACCGCCGAGCGGGGTCTGGAGTTCGGCGTGAAGCTGACCAACACCTTCCCCGTGGACGTGAAGGCCGGAGAGCTGCCCAGCGAGGAGATGTACATGTCCGGCCGCTCCCTGTACCCCCTGTCCCTGTCCCTGGCGGGCAAGCTGGCCAAGGAATTCGGCGGCAAGCTGCGCATCTCTTACTCCGGCGGCGCCGACTACTACAACATCAAGGACCTGTTCAACGCGGGCATCTGGCCCATCACCATGGCCACCACCGTCCTCAAGTCCGGCGGCTACCAGCGGTTCAGCCAGATCGGCAACCTGCTGATGGACATTGACTACGGCCCCTGGGCCGGGGTGGACCCCGCCAAGGTGGAGGGCATGGTCACCGCCTTTGCCTCTGATAACCACTACCAGAAGCCCATGAAGCCCATCCCCAGCCGCAAGACCGACAAGAAGGTCCCCCTCATCGACTGCTTCTCCGCCCCCTGCCGCAACGGCTGCCCCATTGAGCAGGACATCCCCGCCTACCTGATGCGGGTGAACGCCGGCAAGTTTGAGGAGGCCCTGGAGATCATCACCCACCGCAACGCCCTGCCCTTCATCACCGGCACCATCTGCTCCCACCGCTGCCAGGACAAGTGTATGCGCAACGCCTATGAGGAGAGCGTGTATATCCGCACCCAGAAGCTGAAGGCCGCCGAGGGCGGGTTTGACGCCCTGCTGCCCAAGCTGAAGCCTGGCGCTCCCGTGGCTGGCAAGAAGGTGGCCGTCATCGGCGGCGGCCCCGCCGGTATGTCCGCCGCCTACTTCCTGGGCCGCTCCGGCGTGGACGTCACCGTATTTGAGCGCAAGGACTCTCTGGGCGGCATCGTCCGCCACGTGATCCCCGCCTTCCGCATCAGCGATGAGGCCATTGACAACGATGTCAAGCTGATGAACGCCATGGGCGTGAAGGTGGAGCTGAACACCGAGGTCAAGGACGTGCAGGAGCTCTTCAGCAAGGGCTACACCCATGTGATCCTGGCCACCGGCGCCTGGGAGAAGGGCAGCGCCGGACTGGAGTACGGCCAGGAGATGAACGTCATTGAGTTCCTGGAGAACGCCAAAAAGAACCCCGGCAGCCTGAACCTGGGCAAGCACGTGGTGGTCATCGGCGGCGGCAACACCGCCATGGACGCCGCCCGGGCCGCCAAGCGTATCCCCGGCGTGGAGAGCGTGTCCCTGGTCTACCGCCGCACCAAGCGCTACATGCCCGCCGACCAGGAGGAGCTGGAGTTTGCCCTGGAGGACGGCGTGGAGTTCAAGGAACTGCTGGCTCCCGTGGGGGTGAAGGACGGCGTGCTCACCTGCCACGTGATGGAGCTGGGCGCCCCCGACGCCTCCGGCCGCCGGTCCCCGGTGGACACCGGCAAGGTGGCTGAGGTGCCCGCCGACACCGTGATCACCGCCGTGGGCGAGAAGGTGGACACCGCTCTGTACACCGCCAACGGTCTGGAAGTGGATAAGCGAGGCAAGGCTGTGGTGAACGCCGACACCCTGGAGTCCTCCGTGAAGAACGTGTTCGTCATCGGCGACGGCATGAAGGGCCCCGGCACCGTGGTGGAGGCCATTGCCGACGCCACCAAGGCCGCCCGGGCCATCGAGAACTTCGACGTGGACACCTACGTGGACAAGAACGTGAACCCCGACTACCAGAAGCCCCTGTCCCGGCGGGGCGACCTGTGCGCCGACTGCAAGAGCAGCAGCGAGATCCGCTGCCTGGGCTGCGCCACCGTGTGCGAGACCTGCACCGAGGTGTGCCCCAACCGGGCCAACGTGGCGGTGGCGGTGCCCGGCATGCGCCAGCGGCAGATCATCCACGTGGACGGCATGTGCAACGAGTGCGGCAACTGCGGCACCTTCTGCCCCTACGACTCCCGGCCCTACAAGGACAAGTTCACCCTGTTCTGGAGCGAGGAGGATTTCCAGAACAGCGAGAACCAGGGCTTCCTGAAGCTGGACGGCACCAAGACCCGGGTGCGTCTGGACGGCCAGGTGAAGGAGTACGACGTGGCCGACGAGAGCTACGGCCTGTACGATCCCCTGCGCCGCCTGATCTGCGCGGTGTACGACAACTACAGCTATCTGCTGAAATAAGCGGCCAAAAGCCTGCCGCCCCCTGGGGGCGGCGGGCTGAACCCGCATCAGAAAAGAGGTACCTCACATGAGCGAGAGCTATTCCTTTACTGTCAACGGCGTCCTGCGTACCACCCAGGAGGACAAACCCCTGCTGCGCTATCTGCGGGAGGACCTCCATCTGACCTCGGTAAAAGACGGCTGCAGCGAGGGCGCCTGCGGCACCTGCACCATTGTGGTGGACGGCAAGGCCGTCCGCTCCTGCATCCTCACCACCAAGAAGGCGGTGGGCAAGACCATCCTCACCGTGGAGGGCCTGAGCTATGACGAGCAGGAGGCCTTTGTGTACGCCTTCGGCTCGGTGGGGGCGGTGCAGTGCGGCTTCTGCATCCCCGGCATGGTAATGGCGGGCAAGGCCCTCATTGACCAGAACCCCAACCCCTCTGAGGGTGAGATCAAAAAGGCCATCCGGGGCAACGTGTGCCGCTGCACCGGGTACAAGAAGATCATCGAGGGCATCTCCCTGGCCGCCGCCATCCTTCGGGGAGACGAGAAGATTGACCCCGCTCTGGAGGGGGGCGACCGCTACCAGGTGGGCGACCGGGCCTTCCGCACCGACGTACGGGAGAAGGTGCTGGGCACCGGCGAGTACTGTGACGACGTGGAGATGGAGGGCATGGTCCACGGCTCGGCCATCCGCTCCCAGTATCCCCGGGCCAGGATCCTGAACATTGACGCCTCTGAGGCCCTGGCCATGCCCGGCGTGCTGGCCGTCCTCACCGCCGACGACGTGCCCCACAACAAGGTGGGCCACCTGCAGCAGGACTGGGACGTGTTCATCGCCAAGGGGGCCGTCACCCGCTGCGTGGGGGACGCCATCTGCATGGTGGTGGCGGAAAACGAGGATATTCTCCGGGAGGCCAAAAAACTGGTGAAGATCGACTACGAGCCTCTGGAGCCGGTGCGCACCATCCAGGAGGCCATGGCGGAGAACGCCCCCCTGGTCCACTCCAAGGGCAACCTGTGCCAGTCCCGCCACGTCACCCGGGGCGACGCCAAGACCGCCCTGGCCAACTCCAAGTACGTGGTCACCCAGCGGTATCAGACCCCCTTCACCGAGCACGCCTTCCTGGAGCCCGAGTGCGCGGTGGCCTTCCCTTACAAGGACGGGGTGAAGGTGTACACCTCCGACCAGGGCGTGTACGACACCCGGAAGGAAATCTCCATCATGCTGGGCTGGGAGCCCGAGCGGATCGTGGTGGAGAACAAGCTGGTGGGCGGCGGCTTCGGCGGCAAGGAGGACGTGTCGGTGCAGCATCTGGCGGTGCTGGCCGCCCTGAAGGTGAACCGCCCGGTGAAGGTGAAGCTGACCCGGCAGGAGTCCATCAATTTCCACCCCAAGCGCCACTATATGGAGGGTACCTTCACCCTGGGCTGCGACGAAAACGGCATCTTTACCGGCCTGGACTGCGAGATCTACTTCGACACCGGCGCCTACGCCTCCCTGTGCGGCCCGGTGCTGGAGCGGGCCTGCACCCACTCGGTGGGTCCCTACTGCTACCAGAATACCGACATCCGGGGCTTTGGCTACTACACCAACAATCCCCCCGCCGGCGCCTTCCGGGGCTTCGGCGTGTGCCAGAGCGAGTTTGCCCTGGAGTCCAACATTAACCTGCTGGCCGAGAAGGTGGGCATCTCCCCCTGGGAGATCCGCTACCGCAACGCCATCGAGCCGGGCAAGGTGCTGCCCAACGGGCAGATCGCTGACTGCTCCACCGCCCTGAAGGAGACCCTGCTGGCCGTCAAGGACGTATATGAGGCCAACATGGACCACGCCGGCATTGCCTGCGCCATGAAGAACTCCGGCGTAGGCGTGGGCCTGCCCGACAAGGGCCGGGCCAAGGTGATCATCCGGGACGGCAAGGTGGAGCTGTACTCCGCCGCCTCCGACATCGGCCAGGGCTGCTTCACCGTCTTTGTGCAGGTCATGGCCCAGACCCTGGGCCTGCCCAAGGAAAAGCTGAAATGCATGGGAGCCAACTCTGAGCTGGCCCCCGACTCGGGCACCACCTCCGGCTCCCGCCAGACTCTCATTACCGGCGAGGCTGTGCGCATGGTGTGCGAGGATGTGAAAAAGGACCTGGACGCCGCGGGCGGCGACCTGACCCAGCTGGAGGGCAAGGAGTACTTTGCCGAGTTCTTCGACCCCACCGACAAGCTGGGCGCCGACGTACCCAACCCCAAGAGCCATATCGCCTACGGCTTCGCCACCCATGTGGTGATCCTGGACGATGAGGGCAAAGTAAAAGAGGTGTGGGCCGCCCACGACTCGGGCAAGGTGGTCAACCCCATCTCCATCCAGGGCCAGATTGAGGGCGGCGTGCTCATGGGTCTGGGCTATGCCCTGACGGAAAAGTTTACCCTGAAGGACTGCGTGCCTCAGGTGAAGTTCGGCACCCTGGGCCTGATGCGGGCCGACCAGATCCCCGACATCCACGCCATCTATGTGGAGAAGGAGGAGCTGCTCCCCTTCGCCTATGGCGCCAAGGGCATCGGCGAGATCGCCACCATCCCCACCGCCCCGGCGGTGCAGGGGGCCTACTACGCCCGGGATCACATCCTGCGCACCTCCCTGCCCATGGAGGATACCTTCTACAACAAGAAAAAATAACCCCCATTTACCCTCCCCTTGCGAAGGCCGGACGGCCCTCCCCAGGGCCCTGGTCCGGCGGCTGCGGCCGCGCTGTACCAGGGCCCCTTTTTTCTCACTTCACTGTAAAGCGCGAAAGGGCGGAGCCATTGATATCCCATGGTTTTTGCCCTACCAAAAAAATTTTTAGCTTTACATGAAATTTTTTAGTTTTCCCTCTTGACATCTGCTCCACACGTGGTATGATTGTGTCAGAAATAAGCTGAAAAATATGCAGGCTTCAAAAACATTTTGGAGGCGACAGATTGATGAAAGACCAGATCAAATGGGTCCTGAACAAGATGCCTAAGAGCGACGACAAGCAGCTGAGTGTGATGTCGCTCTCCAACGTGGCCAAGGCCCGGTTCTTCCACAGCTCCTTCCCCCAGTACTCCATCACTCCTCTGGCCCAGCTGGAGGGCATGGCCAAGTACCTGGGCCTGGGCGGCCTTTTCGTCAAGGATGAGTCCTACCGCTTCGGCCTGAACGCGTTCAAGGTACTGGGCGGCTCCTTCGCCATGGCCCGGTACATCGCCAGCGAGATGGGCCGGGACGTGTCTGAGATGACTTACGACTATCTGACTAGCGAGGCCTTCCGCAAGGAGTTCGGCCAGGCCACCTTCTTCACCGCCACCGACGGCAACCATGGCCGGGGCGTGGCGTGGGCGGCCAACAAGCTGGGCCAGAAGGCCGTGGTACATATGCCCAAGGGCAGCGCCAAGTCCCGCTTTGACAACATCGCCAAGGAGGGCGCCAAGGTCACCATCGAGGAGGTCAACTACGACGACTGCGTGCGTATGGCCGCCGCCGAGGCCGAGCAGACCGAGCACGGCGTGATCGTGCAGGACACCGCCTGGGACGGCTATGAGGAGATCCCCTCCTGGATCATGCAGGGCTACGGCACCATGGCCAACGAGGCCGCCGAGCAGCTGCGCCAGTGCGGCGTGAACCGGCCCACCCACGTGTTCGTGCAGGCCGGCGTGGGCTCCCTGGCCGGCGCCGTGGTGGGCTACTTCGCCAACCTGTTCCCCAACGATCCTCCCAAGTTCGTGGTGATGGAGGCCCGGGCCGCCGACTGCCTGTACCAGGGCGCGCTGGCCGGGGACGGCTCCCCCCGCATCGTCACCGGCGACCTGCAGACCATTATGGCCGGCCTCGCCTGCGGCGAGCCCAACACCATCTCCTGGGATATCCTGCGCAACCATGTGTCCGCCTTCCTGTCCTGCCCCGACTGGGTGAGCGCCAAGGGCATGCGGATGCTGGGCGTGCCTGTTAAGGGCGACCCCACCGTGATCTCCGGCGAGTCCGGCGCGGTGGGCATGGGCGCTCTGGACGCCATCATGTGCGACGACACCTATAAGGAGCTGCGGGAGGCTCTGGAGCTGGACCGGTTCAGCCAGGTGCTGATGTTCTCCACCGAGGGCAACACCGATCCCCTGAAGTTCCGCCGGGTGATCTGGGACGGCGAGTATCCCACCACCGACACCCCCCAGCACCCCTATCAGTAAGTAAGCAAGACCCATTTGGGATGAAGAAAAGGAAAAACTAAGATTTGGAGGTCACTGACATGGATTTTGAGAAGATCAAAGCCGCCGCCGAAGGCTACAAGGCCGACATGACCCGCTTCCTGCGGGACATGATCTCCCATCCCAGCGAGAGCTGCGAGGAGAAGGAAGTGGTCGCCTGCATCAAGGCCGAGATGGAGAAGCTGGGCTACGATGAGGTGGAAGTGGACGGCCTGGGCAACATCATCGGCTGGATGGGCCAGGGCGACAAGATCATCGCCATCGACTCCCACATCGACACCGTGGGCATCGGCAACATCAACAACTGGACCCACGACCCCTACAAGGGCTATGAGGACGACGAGGTCATCTACGGCCGCGGCGGCTCCGACCAGGAGGGCGGCATGGCTTCCGCCGTGTACGGCACCAAGATCATGAAGGAGCTGGGCCTGATCCCCGACGGCTACAAGATCATGGTGGTGGGCTCCGTGCAGGAAGAGGACTGCGACGGCATGTGCTGGCAGTACATTGTCAACAAGTTCTTCCCCGCCAAGGGCATCAAGAAGGAGCAGGTTGAGTTCGTCATCTCCACCGAGCCCACCGACGGCGGCATCTACCGCGGCCACCGCGGCCGTATGGAGATCCGGGTGGACGTGAAGGGCGTGTCCTGCCACGGCTCCGCTCCCGAGCGCGGCGACAACGCCATCTACAAGATGGCCGACATTCTCCAGGACGTGCGCGCCCTGAACGAGAACGACGACGCCGACTCCACCGAGATCAAGGGTCTGGTCAAGATGCTCAACCCCAAGTACAACCCCGAGCACTATGAGGACGCCCGTTTCCTGGGCCGCGGCACCTGCACCACCAGCCAGATCTTCTACACCTCTCCCAGCCGCTGCGCTGTGGCCGATTCCTGCTCCATCTCCATCGACCGCCGCATGACCGCCGGCGAGACTTGGGATTCCTGCCTGGAGGAGATCCGCAACCTGCCCAACGTGAAGAAGTACGGCGACGACGTGAAGGTGTCCATGTACATGTACGACCGTCCCTCCTGGACCGGCGAGGTGTACGAGACCGAGGCCTACTTCCCCACCTGGATCAACAAGGAGAACGCCGCCCACGTGCAGGCTCTGGTGGACGCCCACCACGCCCTGTTCGGCGAGAAGCGCATCGGGCCCGACGGCGCCATGCACCTGCGCAACCGTCCTCTGATCGACAAGTGGACCTTCTCCACCAACGGCGTGGCCATCCAGGGCCGCTACGGCATCCCCTGCGTGGGCTTCGGCCCCGGCGCCGAGAGCCAGGCGCACGCTCCCAACGAGATCACCTGGAAGAAGGACCTGGTGTCCTGCGCCGCCCTGTACGCCGCCGTGCCCGGCCTGTACAAGGAGGAGAACAAGACCGCCGATGTGTCTCAGTTCCGCGCCGGCAAGACCAACAACGACATCAAGTAATTTTCTTCCCGCAATTACTTCCATTACTTCTTAAAATCTGAATTTTGAAAAGGAGACGATCCACATGGACGCCAAGCTGCAGGCTTATATTGACAAACTGAACAAGCTCAACTTCAAGGAGATGTACAACGGCGACTTCTTCCTGACCTGGGAGAAGACCGACGACGAGATCGAGGCCGTGTTCACCGTGGCCGACGCTCTGCGCTACATGCGCGAGAACAACATCTCCACCAAGATCTTCGAGTCCGGCCTGGGCATCTCCCTGTTCCGCGACAACTCCACCCGTACCCGGTTCTCCTTCGCCTCCGCCTGCAACCTGCTGGGCCTGGAGGTCCAGGACCTGGACGAGGGCAAGAGCCAGATCGCCCACGGCGAGACCGTCCGTGAGACCGCCAACATGGTGTCCTTCATGGCCGACGTCATCGGCATCCGGGACGATATGTACATCGGCAAGGGCAACGCCTACATGCACGAGTTCATGGACGCCGTGACCCAGGGCAACCAGGACGGCGTGCTGGAGCAGAAGCCCACTCTGGTGAACCTGCAGTGCGACATCGACCACCCCACCCAGGCCATGGCCGACATGCTGCACATCATCCACCACTTCGGCGGCGTGGAGAACCTGAAGGGCAAGAAGATCGCCATGACCTGGGCCTACAGCCCCAGCTACGGCAAGCCCCTGTCCGTGCCCCAGGGCATCATCGGCCTGATGAGCCGCTTCGGCATGGACGTTGTCCTGGCTCACCCCGAGGGATACGAGGTCATGCCCGAGGTTGAGGAGGTCGCCAAGAAGAACGCCGAGAAGTCCGGCGGCACCTTCACCAAGACCCACTCCATGGCCGAGGCCTTCAAGGACGCCGACATCGTGTATCCCAAGAGCTGGGCTCCCTTCGCCGCCATGGAGAAGCGCACCAACCTGTACGCCGAGGGCGACAGCGAGGGCATCAAGGCTCTGGAGAAGGAGCTGCTGGCTCAGAACGCCAACCACAAGGATTGGTGCTGCACCGAGGAACTGATGAAGACCACCAAGGACGGCAAGGCTCTGTACATGCACTGCCTGCCCGCCGACATCAACGACGTCTCCTGCAAGGACGGCGAGGTTGAGGCTTCCGTGTTCGACCGCTACCGCGATCCTCTGTACAAGGAGGCCTCCTTCAAGCCCTACATCATCGCCGCCATGATCTTCCTGGCCAAGTGCAAGGATCCCCAGGCCACTCTGAAGGCTCTGGAGGAGCGCGGCCTCGCCCGTTGGTTCAACAAGTAAGCGTAAGCTGCTTTTGAACGGATAGACTTCCATTTCTTTTCCCTTCATCCACGGCCCGTCCGCATAGGTCCTCCTGCCTGACTTTGTGCGGACGGGCCGCACTATTTCAAATTTTATGACCGAGGTGTTTACCATATGGGCAAGCGTATCGTAATCGCGTTGGGCGGCAACGCGCTGGGCAACAACCTGCCCGAGCAGATGATCGCCGTGAAGCAGACCTCCAAGGCCATCGCTGACCTGATCGAGGAGGGGCATGAGGTCATCATCGCCCACGGCAACGGCCCCCAGGTGGGCATGATCCAGAAGGCCATGGCCGAGCTGACCCGGTCCGACCCGGAGAAGTACATCCCCTGCCCCCTGTCGGTGTGCGTGGCCATGAGCCAGGGATACATCGGCTACGACCTGCAGAACGGCCTGCGGGAGGAGCTGCTGGACCGGGGCATCAACAAGGGCGTGGCCACCGTGCTCACCCAGGTGGAGGTAGATCCCCTGGACCCCGCCTTCCAGAACCCCACCAAGCCCATCGGCGCCTTCATGACCAAGGAGGAGGCCGACAAGCTGGTGGCCGAGCGTGGCTATAACGTCATTGAGGACGCCGGCCGTGGCTACCGCCGGGTGGTGGCCTCTCCCAAGCCCCAGTCCATCATCGAGATCGAGTCCATCCGGGACATGGTCTCCGCCGGCCTGGTGGTCGTGGCCTGCGGCGGCGGCGGCATCCCCGTCTACAAGACCGAGGGCCACCACCTGAAGGGCGCGGCCGCCGTCATTGACAAGGACTTCGCCTCCTGCGTGCTGGCTCAGCAGGTCAATGCCGACACCCTCATCATCCTCACCGCCGTGGAGAAGGTGGCCATCAACTTCGGCAAGCCCGAGGAGCAGTGGCTGGACGAGCTGACCCCCGATCAGGCCCGCAAGTACATCAGCGAGGGCCACTTCGCCCCCGGCTCCATGCTGCCCAAGGTGCAGGCCGCCGTGGAGTTCGCTGAAAGCGCCCCCGGCCGCTCCGCCCTCATCACCCTGCTGGAGAAGGCCAAGGACGGCGTGGCCGGCAAGACCGGCACCGCTATCCACCTGTAAACATCAAAAAAATCCCCATTCCATTCGGAATGGGGATTTTTTCTGTCTTTCTGTCGCTCAGGGATTCACATAGACCCGCAGAGTGGTGGTGATCTCCCGGCCGGGGGTGGCGATATACTTGCCGTCGTAGTACATGCCGCAGGAGGCGCCGCCATCCAGGTTGATGGCGTCCACGCAGCCCAGGGCCAGCATCAGCTCCCGCATCTGCTGGATCTTGGCGCCGCCGGGGACGGAGACCAGGATCAGCTTACCGTCGGCGCTGATGCCTGCGGCGGAGCGGGGGGAGACAATGGTGGTGAACCGCTCCTCGGTGAAGGGGGCCTCCAGTTCCGTGTAGATGGCGCCGTCCTGCACCAGACGGGGACCGCCGGCGATCAGGTCCACCACGTTCTCAATCTGGAAACCCTCGGCGTCCTCCTTGAGCAGGTAGGGCTCGATGGTGACGCTCTCGCCCACGGTGGGCTGCTGGAAGTAGGAGGTACCCATAAAGCCGGTACCCATAAACATCACATAGCCGTTGGCGGGGATGGACACCGCGGTACCGGCGCTGACGGGGTTAAAGGAAGTGATCACGCCGTTGTCAATGACAAGCGCGTTGCCAGCGGAGGTAAAGGTCACGGAGGAGCCGTAGGCCCGGCTGTACAGATTGCTGTAGGTGGCGCTCTGGGCGGCGGTGTTCATCTCATAGGCGGACCACTCCTTGCCGCTGCTGGCCTTCACCCGGATGAACATGCCGGGCCGGCCGGTCATCAGATCGCCGTCGGCGGTGATGCCCAGGCAGTTATAGCCGGAGTTGATGTACATGAGCTGCCCGTCGGCGATCACGTGGCCGTTGGGGGTCTTTTTCGCGCTGCCGGAGTTGAAGAAGTTGGCGTTCATCACCAGCTTGGCCCCGCCGGAGTTGTTGACAATGGTGGAGAAGGGGGCGGTGGAGCCCACCACGCCGTTGACGATGTTGGCGTGTACCTCCACCTTGGGGTTGTGGGTGTTGACGGTAAAGACGTGGGCGGTGACGCCGGCCAGGTTCTTCACCTCATAGCTGATGGTGGAGTTGTCGTAGGGCACATAGGTATAGGTCCACTTGCTGCCCCCCAGCACGCCGGCGGCGGTGGCGTCAGCGGCGGTAAACACCCCCTGATCCACCAGGGACTGGGCCAGCGTCTGGCTGCCGTCCTTCATCTGGCACATCAGGGCGGCGTAGGACAGGTCCACCATATCCCCCCGGTTCATGGTCACCTTGGCCAGGGTGGAGGCGGAGGCCGAGTCCATCATGGAGATCCCGGCGGCAAAGGACAGGGCGTCCGACCAGCTGAAATCACCGTTGGCGTCGCTGTACCCCAGGGCCCGCAGCAGGAAGGTGACATAGCCGTTGGCGTTCAGGGTGGTGTTGGGCGCGAAGGTGGTGGCGGAGGTGCCGTTGGTCAGACCGTTCTGGTAGGCGTAGGAGACATAGTTGTCTCCCCAGCTCACATCGGTAAAGGGGGACGGCTCGGTGCAGGCCAGAGCCTCATCCTCCAGGCCCAGCAGGCGGATGAGCATAACCAGGCCCTGGATGCGGGTGGGAACGGCGTCCAGCTGGTAGCCGCCGCCGGTGCCCTGGAACAGGCCCAGGGAGGCCAGCTGATCGGCCCGCTGGGTGGACTCGTCGCTGGAGCCGGAAGCCCCGGCGGGCACCACCAGCAGACCCACCAGCAGCGCGCAGGCCAGTGCCAGGGACAGGATGCGCTTTTTCAGGTTCATGGGAAATCCTCTCCTTCTTTTGTAGATCATTCCAATCATACCATATCAGAGAGGAGATTGTAAACTGAAGCGTCAGCATATGCCTTTTTTCATGTTCTCAAGAGCAGGGTATAATAGATTGGGATGGTGAGATAGAGCATCCAACCTGGGTGCCAGTTGTCCAGCAGAAAGCCTGTGATGAGATACACAACCGTTATCACCACGGCGTAGACCGCATCCAGATGCAGCAGATGGGTGATGACAGGCATGCCTACCATCAGCGCCAGCGTAAGCAGCCAAAGGAGTTTTTCCTTCTTGGCCTGCCGTTTCTTGTTCCGTTTCCGCTCCAGACGCTCCTCCGCGTCCTCGAAGGCCTGGGCCGCCTCAAAGACCTCCCGCTCCTCCCGGGCCTCGGCGCTCTCCTCCGGCCGGGCGGGCTGAAGCAGCAGCTCGTCCAGGGAGATGCTGTACAGCCGGGCCAGGGCGATGAGGTTGTCGGTATCGGGAGAGGACTCCGCCCGCTCCCACTTGCTGACGGCCTGGCGGCTCACCCCCAGACGGGTGGCCAACTCCTCCTGGGAGTAGCCGTGCACCCGCCGCAGGGCCACCAGCCGGTCGGCGATCTCGATATTCATGGGCATCCCTCCTGGGGTTAGTTTATCCGCTCCAGAGACAAAGCGCCACCCATTCCGCTTTTCATGGGCGCAACTATCGGTTGCGGCGGCCTACAGCAGGGCCTCTATGGCCCCTTCCATGTAGTCCAGCTCCCCAAAGGTGGTAAAGGGGCCGATGGAAAAGCGCACCGCCCCCTGGGGGAAGGTACCCAGGGTCTGATGGGCCAGGGGCGCGCAGTGGAGGCCGCAGCGGGTCTGGATGCCGTATTCCTGCTCCAGCCGGAAGGCCATTTCGGCGTTGTCGGCATGGGTAAAGTCCACCGACACCACCCCCACCCGGTTGTAGGGATCGTCGCTGCCCAGCACCCGCAGGCCCTCCCCGTCCAGCTCCTTCAGCCGGTACCACAGGTGGCGGGCCAGCTTCCGCTCCCGCTGCCGCAGTTCCTCCCCCTGCTCCAAAAGGTAGTCCAGGGCGGCCCCCAGGCCCATGATCCCCGGCAGGTTCAGGGTGCCCGGCTCCAGCTTGTCGGGCAGGAAGGGGGGCATATGCAGGGACTCGGACATGCTGCCCGTTCCTCCGGAGACCAGGGGCTCCAGCTCCGCCGCCAGAGCGTCGGTCACCGCCAGCCCGCCGATGCCCTGGGGCCCCAGCAGGCCCTTGTGACCGGGAAAGGCCAGGCCGTCAATGCCCATATCCGTCATATCCACCGGCAGCGCCCCCAGGGTCTGGGCGGCGTCCACCAGGAAGAAGATCCCCCGCGCCCGGCACAGCCTGCCCACCGTGCCAATGGGGAAGAGATTACCCGACACGTTGGAGGCGTGGGTGAGCACCACCGCCCGGATGTTGGAAGTGAGCTTCTCCTCCAGTCCGTCCAGGCTCAGTTCCCCCCGGCCGGTGCAGGGGAGCAGCTCCACCTCCACCCCCCGCGCTTTCAGCTGCTCCAGGGGGCGCAGGACGGCGTTGTGCTCCATGGGGGAGGTGAGCACCTTGTCCCCCGGCCGCAGCAGGCCATGGAGCAGCAAATTCAGCCCCCAGGTGGCGCCGGGGGTAAACAGCACGTTGCGGCTGGAGGGGGCGTTGACCAGCTTTTGCAGCTTTTCCCGCACGGACAGCACCTGTCCGGCGGCGTCCATGGCGGGGGCGTAGCTGCCCCGGCCCACGTTGCGGCCCACCCGCTCTATGTATTGACACATGGCCTCTCCCACGCCGGGGGCCTTGGGAAAGGAGGTGGCGCCGTTATCCAGATAGACGTTCTCTCTTCGCTTTCTCATAAATCCGTCTCCACAGTCAGATGGAAGGAGTAGCCCTCCCCCCGCATTTGGCTTATTGCCTGGGGCAGCATGGCAAGCACGGTTTCGCTGTCATCCAGCAGGATCCGCACCAGCCCCTGCTCCCCCTCCAGCTCCTGCAGCAGGGCGGAGCGCTGGACGCTCTGGCTCCGGCCGTCGTCCCTGGCGTCCAGGCCGCCGGACCAGCAGGCCCAGCCCGCCTGAGCCATGGCCCGCTGGGCCTCACCGTCTCCCCCCTCCAGATAGACGATGTGGGGGCGCAGGCGGAGGTAGTCCTCCAGCCACGCGCTGCCCTGCTCCGCCTCCTCCAGGGCCTGCTGGGCGCTGGTCTCCTGGATGCTCAGGCCAATGGTGTGGCCGGAGCCCACCGCCCGGCGAATGGCGGCCTCGTTCTCCGCCAGCTCCTCCGGCCGGAAGAGAAGCAGCGCCCTGAGCCCCGCCTGCTCCAGGGCGTCCAGCAGCTGCTCCGCTCCGGAGCCGGTACACTGGAAGGCCAGGGCCACCGTCAGCTGCCGCTGGCCGGTGTCCTCCGGCGTGCTGGAGGGCCGGACGGTGGAGCTGGTGTTCCCTCCAACGGAGGCGGCGGGGCTGGAGGCGGCCGCCAGCACCTCCATGTACTCATTGTAGCGCACCCGCATGGAATTGGTGGCGGAGTCCACGAATTTGGAGGTGCTCAGCCACTCCTGGCCGTTGGTAATGCGGATCAGGGTGCCGTATTGCGTGGGGGTATAGCTGTAGCTCAGGCCAAAATAGCGGCACACCCCGGTGAGGGGCACAAACACCCGGCCGTTGCGCACCACCGCCTTCATCTCCATATCCTCGCCGGTGCCCGCCTCCTGGCAGGTGCCGGCGTTGACGTCAAACACCAGGGTTCCCTCCAGGCTGTAGAGGGAGAACAGGTACTTGGAGCCGCTGTGCTCCTGGCCGTAGGAGACCCCCAGGTTCACCCCGGTGTAGGTCCAGTCAAAGGCGTGGTAGGGCACATACATGCTCCCCCCGATCCGCACCGGCATGGCCTCCAGCGGCAGGTTGAGCATCTGGTCGTTTTCCGCCATGATGTAAATATCCACCTCGTCGGCCATGGCCTGGGTGCCGGCCAGCAGCCCCACCGCCAGCACGGCGGCGCACAGGCAGACCAGCAGCCGCCTCCATCGTGCCATCCGACCGCCTCCCTTCTGCAAGATATCTGATTATACCACGGATGCCGCCGGGGGTAAAGCGGGCCTTGCGCCCCATTTTCCCCCATAGTATAATGGAAAAAAGTTCTCCGGGGATTTAATGGGATTTTAACACTTCCTAAATGCCATCTTCAACGGCGGGCCGGTATACTGATACCATACCGTGGAAGGGTGTGACGTTATGGAAATTACATTGGAACAGGTGGAGCGCCTGCGGGAGAAGGCCGACGTCTCCTATGAGCAGGCCAAGGCGGCGCTGGAGGAGGCGGGGGGCAGCCTGCTGGACGCGCTGATCCTGCTGGAACGGCAGGGAAAGGTGAACCCCGGCGCAGGGCGTAGCGCCCACTATTCCACCCGGCCCGGGGCGGGGAACCAGAGCAGCCAGGCCTTCTACCCGGGACCAGCGGAAGAGCCCCCGGAGCAGGGCTCCGGCTTCTGGCATATGGCGCAGGACCTGCTCCGCCGGAGTGTGGAGAACAATCTGGAGGTCTGGCGGCGGGGGGAGCATATGGTGAGTATTCCCCTGCTCATCGCCGCCTTGCTGCTAGTGGTGGCCTTCTGGATCTGCCTGCCGCTGGTGGTGGTGGGTCTGCTGGCGGGCTGCCGGTTCCGGTTGGCCGGGCCGGACTTTGCGCACGGCCAGGCCGGCGAGGCGGTCAGCCGGGCCGCCTCCGCCGTGGGGAACACGGTGGAGCGCATCCGGGACCAGGCCCAGCGCTATTTTCACGAAAATCACAGGGATAAGAAGTGAGGTGTTGCTCCATGGGGGAGCGGATCCTGCTGGTGGAGGACGAGGAAAAGCTGGCCCGTATGGTGGAGCTGGAGCTCCAGTACGAGGGCTACACGGTGGAGAAGGCCTTTGACGGCCGGACCGGGCTGGAGCTGGCCCTGGGGGGCGGCTTCGACCTGGTGCTGCTGGACATCATGCTCCCCGCCCTGTCGGGGATGGAGGTGCTGCGGCGGCTGCGGCGGGAGAGCCAGGTGCCCGTCATCATGCTCACCGCCCGGGACACGGTGGTGGATAAGGTGTCCGGCCTGGACATGGGGGCGGACGACTACGTGACCAAGCCCTTCGCCATCGAGGAGCTGCTGGCCCGCATCCGGGCGGCCCTCCGCAAGCGGCCCGCCCGCCCGGCGGAGGAGGCCCCCCTGCTCACCGCCGGGCCGCTGGTCATGGACACCGAGCGGCATGAGGTGACGGTAAACGGCCAGAGCGTGGCTCTCACCCGGCGGGAATTCGATCTGCTGCGCTGCCTGCTGGAGCACAAGGAGAAGGTGCTCACCCGGGAGGCCCTGCTGGACCAGGTGTGGGGCTTCGACTTCGCCGGGGAGACCAACGCGGTGGACGTATACGTCCGCTTTCTCCGTTCCAAGCTGGACGAACAGTTTCACTTCAAGCTCATCCACACCGTCCGGGGCGTGGGCTATACCATCCGGGAGGAAGGGAACCCGTGAGCCGCCGGTGCGGAGAATAGGAGGCTGACATGGCCCGTAAATCCAGCCGGCAGGGTGGCAGGTTTCAGTCCTCCATCGTGGCCCGGCTCAACATCAAGCTGTTTTTCCGGCTGCTGGGCATCTACCTTATGCTGGACCTGCTGCTGGTGCTGCTGTTCTGCGGCGGGCTGGTGGCCTGGGCGGAGGGGCAGGCCGCCCAGCTGGCCGAGCTGGCGGAGGAGCGGGGCGTCCCCTCGGCGGAGGCCACCGAGTGGATGGCCGCCGGCAGCTACACCGTCTCGGCGGGGGCGGAGACCCCGGAGGGAGTCAAACTCCCCGGCTGGCTGCCCAGCCCGGCGGGGCTGGAGGAGGATGAGCGCTACTTTGACCCGGGGACGGCGGACCTGCTGCCCCTGCTCACCTTTGCCAGCGGCGGCTCCACCAGCTACACCCTGATCACCCAGTGTCAGGGGCAGAGCTGCACCATCCGGCTGGACTTGTCCCGCCCGGCGGCCATCTTCGTCTTTACCGCCCGGGTGCTGCTGGTGTGCCAGCTGGTCAGCCTGATTTTCAATCTGCTGAAAAACGCGGGCACCATCCGCCGCACCCTGCGGCCCATCCAGGAGCTGGCGGCGGCGGCGGTTCGGCTGAATCAGGCGGCTCAGGGCATGTCCCCGGAGGAGCTTCAGGCCCTGGCGGGCAAGCTGGACGAGATCAACGCCACCCATCTGGACCGGCGCATTTCGGTCACCGGCACCCAGAAGGAGCTGCGGGACCTGGCCCGGGCCATCAACGCCATGCTGGACCGCATCAACGCCGCCTACCGCTCCCAGATGCGCTTTGTGTCCGACGCCAGCCATGAGCTGCGCACCCCCATCGCCGTGATCCAGGGGTACGCCAACCTGCTGGACCGGTGGGGCAAGGACGACCCAGCCACCCGGCAGGAGGCCATCGACGCCATCCGGCAGGAGGCTGACTCCATGAAGGAGCTGGTGGAGCAGCTGCTCTTCCTGGCCCGGGGAGACAACGACTCCATGAAGGTGAGCTTTGAGCCCTTCGACCTCACCGAGGTGGCGGGCGAGGTGCTGCGGGAGACCCAGATGATTGACCAGACCCACAAATTCACCGCCCGGTGGTCCCTGCCGGTGCCGGTGTGGGCCGACCTGGGGCTCATCAAGCAGGCCCTGCGGGTGCTGGTGGACAACGCCATCAAGTACACCCCGGAGGGGGGGCGCGTCACCATCTGGGCGGAGGGGGCGGACGGTCTGGCCCGGCTGTCGGTGGAGGACGAGGGGCAGGGCATTGACCAGGAGAGCCTGCCCCACATCTTCGACCGCTTCTACCGCACCGACGAGAGCCGGGCCCGCCAGACCGGCGGCACCGGCCTGGGTCTGGCCATCGCCAAGTGGATCGCCGACCGGCACGGCGGCTGGTTCGAGGTGGTCTCCTGGCCCGGCGTCGGCACCCGGATTACCCTGGTGCTCCCCCTGGCCCCCATGGAGGAGGGCGAGCCGGAGGCCTCCTGACATCCACGCGGCCCATCCTGTTTCGGATGGGCCGCTTTTTTTGCAAATCGGAGGGAACTTTTTTCTCACAGCTGCCGTCCAATAGTTCGAAACTCAAAAACAGAAAAGGAGCTACCAACTATGAATCGTCGTTTTCTCGCTCTGGCCCTGGCCGGAACGCTGACCCTGAGCCTGCTCACCGCCTGCGGCGGCGGCAGCGATACCCCCGACACCCAGACCACCCCGCCCACCGTGGAGAGCGCCTCTCCCGCACCCGAGTCCTCCGCCCCCGTGGCGGAGACCACCCCTGCCGTCCCCGAGTCCTCCGCCCCCGTGACCGAGGAGAGCCAGGCGCCGGAGAGCACCCCCTCTTCCAAGCCCTCCGCCGCTCCCACCACCAAGCCCACCCAGAAGCCTGCTGAGAGCTCCAAGCCCTCCGCCACCCTCGCGCCCACTCCCACGCCGGAGAGCAAGCCCGAGACCGACGTGGTGGCCTCCGTGTGGAATGACATCTCCGCTCTGGAGCTGCCCAGCATGACCGAGCTGGACGACTCCCTGCTCAGCAGCCTTTACGGCATCGACGCCGCCGATCTGGTGAGCTATGAGTGCTACATGCCCCTGATGGGCGTCCACGCCACCGAGTTCTTTGTGGCCGAAGTGAAGGACGGCAAGATGGACACCGTGAAGGCGGGCATCGCCAAGCGCCAGGCCGACCTGGACACCCAGTGGTCCCAGTACCTGCCCGAGCAGTACGAGCTGGTGAAAAACTACAAGCTGGTGACCAACGGCAACTATGTGCTCTTTGCCATCGGCGAGCAGGCCGATCAGGCGGTCAGCATCTTTAACAGCTATACAAAGTAAGGAATCTGTGGTATAATAAAGATTACGCGCAACGCGCCCGGCAGGGCCGCTCCTGCCGGGCGCGTTTTCGCAAGTCTGAGAAAGAGAAGGTGAGACGTTGGTCTTTTCCAGCCTGTATTTTCTGTTCCTCTATCTCCCTGTTGTATTATTGCTCTATTATATTACGCCTCTGAAGTGGCGCAACCTGCTGCTGCTGGTGGCCAACCTGATCTTCTACGCCTGGGGCGAGCCGGTATATATCCTGATCATGTTCGTCTCCATCGCCATCGACTACACCCACGGCATGCTGGTGGAGGCCAACAAGCGGAAGGGCAACGACCGGGGCGCCCGGCTGGCGGTGGCCTCGTCGGTGGTCTGTAACCTGGCCCTTCTGTTCTTCTTCAAGTACTGGGACTTCATCGCCGGGTCGCTGGAGGCCATTGGACTCACCTTCATGCCCAAGCTGGGGCTGAGCCTGCCCATCGGCATCTCCTTCTACACCTTCCAGACCATGAGCTACACCATTGATGTGTACCGGGGAGACGCCAAAGTACAGCGGAACATCATCAACTTCGGCACCTTCGTCACCCTGTTCCCCCAGCTTATCGCCGGTCCCATCATCAAGTACAAGGATCTGGGGGATCAGATCGACTACCGGAAGCACTCCCCGGAAATGTTCGCCTCCGGCGTGCAGGTCTTTGTGGTGGGCCTGGCCAAAAAGGTGCTGCTGGCCAACAACCTGGGCATGCTGTGGGACGTGTACAAGGCCCTGCCCACCGGGGAGCTCACCGTGGCGGGGGCCTGGCTGGGGGTGCTGGCCTTTTCCCTGCAGCTCTACTTCGACTTCTCCGGCTACTCCGACATGGCGGTGGGCCTGGGGCGGATGCTGGGCTTTGAGTTCATGCGCAACTTCAACTACCCCTATATCTCCAAGTCCATCACCGAGTTCTGGCGGCGGTGGCACATCTCCCTGGGCACCTGGTTCCGGGAGTATATGTATATCCCCCTGGGGGGCAACCGGGTGAGCAAGCCCCGGCTGTTCTTCAATCTGCTTATCGTGTGGGCGGCCACCGGCATCTGGCACGGAGCCAGTTGGAATTTCCTGCTCTGGGGCCTGTACTTCGCCGCCCTGCTGATCCTGGAGAAGGCCTTCCTGGGCAAGCTCCTCCAGAAGCTGCCCGCCGTCCTGTGCCACATCTACACCCTGTTTTTCGTGCTGGTAAGCTGGGCCATCTTCGCCGTGGAGGACTTCGGCCAGCTGGGCGCCTACCTGAAGGCCATGTTCGGCATGGCGGGAGGCGGCCTGACCAACGATAACGTCTGGTATTATTTCTCCTCCTATCTCCCCATGCTCATCATCGGTGGGGTAGCCGCCACCCCGCTGGCGGTGAAGCTCTGGGGCAAGCTGCCGGAGAAAGCCGTCAAGCTGGTGCTGCCGGTGCTGCTGCTGGCGGGCCTGATCTTCTCCACCGCCTACCTGGTGGACGCCACCTACAATCCCTTCCTCTATTTCCGCTTCTGATTGGAGGTTCTGACATGTCGAAAAAATACTGCATCTTTATCACCGCTCTGTTCTGCGCTTTTATCGGGGTATTCCTGGTGGCCAACGCCGTCGCCCCCGACCGGACCTTTTCCGAAATGGAGAATCGCAACCTGGAGCAGCTGCCCACCCCCTCGGTCAAGACGCTGCTCAGCGGGGAGTTCATGAAGGACTTTGAGACCTACACCACCGACCAGTTTGTGGCCCGTGACGGCTGGATCGGCCTGAAGTCCGCCACGGAGCGGGCGCTGGGCAAGCAGGAGAACAACGGCGTCTACTTCTGCGACCAGAACACCCTCATCACTCGCTTCGACCAGCCGGACAGCCAGAAGGTGACGGACAACCTGAATTATGTGAACAACTTTGTGGAAAATGTGGATATCCCCGTAACCTTCTCCCTGATCCCCACCCAGGCCTGCATCTGGGCCGACCGCCTGCCGGAGGGCGCGCCCAACGCCAGCCAGACCGACATTCTGACGCAGGCTCAGGCCGCGGTGCCCGGGGCCACCTGGGCCGACCTGTACACCCCCCTGTGGGAACACAAGGATGAGGACATCTTCTACCGCACCGACCACCACTGGACCAGCCTGGGCGCCTACTACGGCTACACCGGCCTGGCCCAGGCCCTGGGCTATGAACCGGTGAGCCTGGACAGCTACACCGAGACCGTCCGCTCCACCGAGTTCTACGGCACCGTGTTCTCCTCCTCCGGCGTGCGGTGGGTAAGCCCCGACACCATTTCCACCTATGTGCCCGACACCGGCATCACCGTGGTAAGCCACACCTATGACAACAAGGGCAACCCGGTGGAGGAGCCCCGGTCCCTGTATGTGGAGTCCTTCCTCAATGTGAAGGACAAGTACTCCATGTTCCTGGGGGGCAACCAGTCTCTGGGCGTAGTCACCACCCCCAACACCGACAAGCCCAAGCTGCTCATCATCCGGGACTCCTATACCGACTCCCTGGTGCCCTTCCTCACCCCCCACTTCTCCGAAATCCACCTGATCGACCTGCGGTACTACAAGCTGTCCATTCAGGAGTATATTCAGCAGAACGAGATCGACCAGGCCCTGGTGCTCTACAGCGTGCCCAACTTCGTCACCGACTCCAACCTGCTGTGGATCGCCCGCTGAACGCAAAAACAAACATGCCCCAGTCCCCGCAAACTTGCGGGGACTGGGGCATGTTTTCTGCTGTCAGTAGCCCAGCTCCTGGAAAATCTCCTTGACAGCCCCTTTGTGCTCCACGGAAGTGGTACACAAAACCAGCGTATTGTCAATGCGGGACACCACGGAATAGGTTCCCCCGGAGGTCAGGGCATATTCCGCGCTGTTGAGGAGGTTGGAGTGAACCTCGCTGTAGGAGCTGCCCCTGTTCTGCACAAATTGGTCCTCCAGGCTGGAGAAAGCCTGCCTGGCCTCCTGTTCCGTGGGATAGCTCAGGTACCATATACTGTACGCCTGGCTCCTGGCCTGAAAGGCCAGCTCCCATCCGCCCTCCAGCTCCGGCGGGGCCTCCGCTGTGACGGTATAGCCGTACTCGCTCATCTGTACCGCGAAATCTCCGGGAACCAGGGCGGTTTTCGCCTGGAACAGCGGCAGCAGCAAAACGATTGCGCACACAACCACGCCCACCCCCAGGGCCGCCAGGATGCCGATGAGCCGCCGCTTCATCTTTCTGCCCAGCTCCAGCTCAGCGGCGGACTGCTCCGGGCGGGCGCTCAGCAGCTGGTTCAGCTGGTCGGCCGCCGCCGGACCGAAGGTGCGCCGGATCCAGTTGGGGTCATATTTGTGGTTGTTCCGGTCAAAGGTGTAGCTCCAGGACTTCTCCACCTCACAGGTGGAATACCGCCCGGGCCGGTTAAACTGCCGGGCGTCCACATAGATGGTGAAAAAGCTGAGGATGGGCAGCATGTCCCGGCAGCCGTCCTCCAGGTGGAGATAAAACACATCCAGCCGGTTCCAGGTGTCCAGGGGCTTGGTGATCTGGGCAATCTGCCGCTCCCCGTCAAACACGCTGATGACGTAGATCCTGCCCAGGGCCCGGGCATAGCAGTCATAGATGTGCTCCCGGTAGTCTATGGTCATCTGCTTGGTAAAGGCTCCGTCAATCTGGGTATAGAACGAGCCGTACACCGCCCCGTCCCTGCCCACCACCTGGTACTCCCCCAGCTTTGTGGCCGAACCGAACAGGTATTTATACCGGGAGACAGACTGGAGGGTGTTCTCCAGGACGTTATAGGCGGTGTGAAACACCTCGTTTCCATCGGCGTCTGTAAAACTCAGCCGGCGCAGATGCTCCATCTGAAATGGAAGCTGGACATCGGCCCAGGGCGTCTGGGCCCGGAACAGAACCCGGTCCTCCCCTTCCACCTGGAACAGATGGCTTCCATTGGCCTGGGTCTGCCGTATGGTGACAAACATGGATTCCTCTCCCATCCCTGAAAAAAACGCCGGCTTCCGCCCAAGGGCGGAAGCCGGCGTGCTCAGTGTGCTATGTAATTAGTCGCGCTGAGAGTGCCAGGTCATAGAGTGGTTCAGCTTGCCGATGACAAACATGACCACCACGGTGGAGACAATGGCGATCAGCAGGCAGACGATCTGGGGCACATAGTCGATGATCAGGCCGGTGATGATGTAGTTGACAAAGCCGATAGCGGCCACGGTGACGGCGTAGGGCATCTGGGTGGCCACGTGGTTCAGGTGGTAGCACTGGGCGCCGGTGGACGCCATGATGGTGGTGTCGGAGATGGGAGAGCAGTGGTCGCCCATGACCGCGCCGCCCAGGGTGGCGCCGATGCCCACCATCAGGATGGGCACTTCGTTGAGGGCCTCGGCGGTCAGGTTGTCAAAGCCGCCGGGGGTGAAGATCTCCAGCACGATGGGCAGCAGGATGCCGAAGGTGCCCCAGGAGGTTCCGGTGGCAAAGCCCAGGAAGCAGGCGATCAGGAAGACCACGGCGGGCAGGAAGTTGTGCAGGCCGGGGCCCAGGGTCTCCACGAACTCGGCCACGAACTGGGGGGCGCCCAGGCCGTCACGGGTCACGCCGCTGATGGTCCAGGCCATGCAGAGGATCAGGATGGCGGGCACCATCTGGTTGAAGCCCTTGGGCAGGCAGTCCATCAGCTCGGTAAAGGTCATGGAGCGGCGCACCATGAAGTAGATCATGTCGATGATGATGGCGATGATGCCGCCGAAGGGCAGGGCGAAGAAGGCGTCGGTGTTGGCGAACATCTCCAGGATGGTGGTGCCGCCCGCCAGCCAGCCGGCGTACAGCAGGCCGATGACGCAGCAGATGATGAGGATGACGACGGGCAGGATCAGGTCAATGACCTTGCCGTTGGGGTTGAACTTCATCTCCTCGGCGTCGGCGTAGGGCCGCTCGGGGGTGGTGTACAGGTCGCCCTTGGCGGCGTTGTCCTCATGCTTCTTCATGGGGCCGTAGTCCACGTTGAGGGCCGTCATGATGATGATGAAGACCATGGTCAGGATGGCGTAGTAGTTATAGGGAATGGCCCGCAGGAAGATCTGGAAGCCCAGCTCCTCGTTGTTGATGACGCCGGTAACGGCGGCGGCCCAGGAGGAAATGGGCATCATGATACACACGGGGGCGGCGGTGGCGTCGCACATGTAGGACAGCTTGGCGCGGGAAATGTGGTGGCTGTCAGCCACGGGGCGCATGACGTTGCCGGTGGTCAGGTTGTTGAAGTAGTCGTCCACGCCCAGCACGATGGCCAGGATGAAGGTGGACCACAGGGCGCCGGCCTTGGTCTTGATGTGGGCCACAGCCCAGTCACCGTAGGCCTTGGAGCCGCCCGCCCGGATCATCAGGGCCACCAGGGTGCCCAGGATGACCAGGAAGATCAGGATACCGGCGTTGCCGCCGATGTTGCCCACAAAGCCGTTGACCAGGTGGTTGAAGGTCATGACCGGGTCGAAGTTGGCCTGGAGGACAAAGCCCACCAGGATGCCGATAAACAGGGACGAATACACTTCCTTGGTGATCAGCGCCAGAACGATGGCCACCACAGGGGGCAGCAGGGACCAGATCGTGCCATAGAACTGGCTGACGGCCGCCTCGTCGCCCTCAGCAAAGGCCACCAGCGTCAGGACGCTGACCAGTGCAAACAGGACGAGCAGGAACTTGCCAAACTGCTTTGTACGTGGTGAGTTCATAATAACCCTCCCTTATAAATTCGAATCCTAAAAGCCTCCCCAACCCAAGGATTCATCCTCATCATACACTATCATTCACAATTTGGCAACACTTTTTTGTCAAAATGTACAGTCGGACTAGCTCTTTACTATGTTAAATTCACATATTGAGCAAAAACCCCTCTTTTGCAAGTGCTTTTTGTATCCTTTGAAAACTTTTTTCGTCCTGACAGCGGATGGTGTGGAGGTGGATGCCGTCGGTGAGGTCGGACAGGGGCCGGGCGCCGTGCCGGGCCACCCGCTCCACAAACTCCTGTACATCATATCGGCTGCGCACGCCCAATATGCCGGTAAGCTGGCCGTAAACCGGGTGCTCCACAATGACGTCCACCACCTCGCCTCCGGCATCCACGATGGCATTGAGTTCCGCCTGGGTCTCCTCCGGGGTGTGGACGCAGGCCACCGTCCGCTCCACCCCCTCCGTCCGCCGCTCCAGCAGGTAGCCTCTGGGGGTGGCCAGAATACGGGCGCCTCCCGCCCGCAGCAGGGCCACATCGCCCACGATGATCTGCCGACTGACGGAAAGCCGCCGGGCCAGGGACGCCGCGCTCACCGGCGCCGCCGCCTCCTCCAGAATCCGGGCCACCTCCGCCCGGCGCTGCGCTCCATTGTGTTCGCCCATGGTCCGCCCCTCCTTTTGTCCCAAGTATAGCAGTTCCGCCCCGTCGTGTAAATCACCTTGCATTTTCGGCGGGAGCACAGTAAAATAGAAGGGCTATGGTGTCATCTGGAGAGGAGCGGAAAACCTGTATGATGGATCGGGAGGAAGCCTTTGAGTTTTTGGACCGTACCGCCCGGGGAATCGCGGAGATGTTCGGTTCCACCTGCGAAACCCTGGTACACGACATGGGGGACCCCAGTCATCCCATACTGTCCATTTACAACGGCCATGTCTCCGGGCGGACGGTGGGTTCCACCCTGGACATTCTGGGCACCGCCCGGGCCCTGGACCAGGACGCCCTGGTCACCGATTTTGTCAATCTCTACGCCACCACCCCCTCGGGCCAGCAGATCAAGAGCAGCACCTTCCACCTCATCGGGGAGGACTACAACCTGGCTCTGGGCATCAACTTCGACTACTCCTCCCTGGTGTACGCCAACCGGATCCTGGTGGATCTGATGAGCGCGGAGGCCGACCTGCAAAGCGCCATGTGGCACGGCGGGGACAAGCAGCTGGGCGATCTGTTCGAGGAGTGTCTGGCGGCGGTGGGCAAGCCGGTGAACGCCCTGAACAAGCGGGACCGGATGAAGATTATCGCCCTTCTGGATCAGAAAAACGCATTTTCCTTCCGCAAATCGGTTCCCTTTGTGGCCAAGCGGCTTCAGGTATCCCGATACACGGTGTACAAATACCTGGGAGAGCTGGCGGGAACCGGCAGCGAGGATGATCCTACCGAATAAGGAGGCATATGTTTTATGTACAAGCAGCAGATTGATTCCTATTTTGCCGATCCCGCCCGCCGGGCCCAGCTGGTGGAGCATATCTCCCGGCTGGTACGGGTGCGCAGCGTCCGGGAGGAGGCCAAGCCCGGCATGCCCTTCGGCCCCGGCCCCGCCGCCGCCCTGGCGGAGGGCCTGAAGCTGGCCGAAGAGCTGGGCTTCTCCGTTCAGAACTATGACAACTATGTGGGAACGGTGGACCTGAACGGCCAGGACACCGCGCTGCACATCCTCTGCCACCTGGACGTGGTGGGCGAGGGCACCGGCTGGACGGTGACCGCCCCCTACGAGCCCAAAGAGGTGGACGGGATGCTCTACGGCCGGGGCACCGACGACGACAAGGGCCCGGCCTGCGCCGTGCTGATGGCCATGCAGGCGGTAAAGGACCTGGGGGTACCCCTGAAGCACAACGCCCGGCTGATCCTGGGCACCGACGAGGAGAGCGGGTCGGAGGATCTGGCCTACTACTATGGGAAAGAGCCCTATGCCCCCTACACCTTCTCCCCCGACGCCGAGTTCCCCCTCATCAACATTGAGAAGGGCAGCTACCGGCCGGTCTTTACCAAGAGCTGGGAGGCCGAGACCGCCACGCCCCGGCTGAAGGAATTCCACGGCGGCTTCCGCACCAACGTGGTGCCGCCGGAGGCGGAGTGCGTGCTGGCCGGGCTGTCCGCCGAGGCCGTCCGCCCCTACTGCGACACCACCGCCGAGCTCACCGGCGCCAGCTATGAGCTGAAGGAGGAGGGGGATGACCTGCGGATCCTCTGCCACGGCAAGGGGGCCCACGCCTCCACCCCGGAGGAGGGCAACAACGCCATCACCGCCCTGCTGGAGCTGCTGTGCACCCTGCCCCTGGCCAAGGTGGGCTCCACCGCCGCCCTCCACGCCCTGAACGCCCTGTTCCCCCACGGAGACTGGGGCGGCAAGGCCCTGGGGGTGGCCCAGTCCGACGAGATCTCCGGCGTGCTCACCCTGGCCTTCTCCCTGCTGGAGATCACCGAAACCGGCCTGCGGGGCCAGTTTGACAGCCGGGTGCCCATCTGCGCCAACGAGGAAAACTGCAAGGCGGCGGCGGAGGCCTCCTTTGCCCGCTTCGGCTTCACCGCCGAGGGCGGCATGCAGGAGCCCCACCATACCCCCGCCGACTCCCCCCTGGTAAAGACGCTGCTGCGCTGCTATGAGCAGTTCACCGGCCAGCCCGGCAAATGCCTGGCCATCGGCGGTGGCACCTATGTCCACGACATTCCCGGCGGCGTGGCCTTCGGCTGCTGCATGCCCGGCTTCAACGGCAACATGCACGGCGCCGACGAGCACACCTGCATTGCCGACCAGCTCACCGCCGCCAAGATCTTTACCCAGGCCATCATTGATCTGTGCTCCTGACCCGGAGGGGTTGTCAAGAGAGAGAGGACAAAGAGAATGAGAGGAAAGACCGCAGCTCTGACCCTGACACTGGCCCTGGCGCTGGCCCTTCCCCTGACCGCCTGCAGCTTCGGTGGGCTGACGGAAAAGGACGCCATGTGCTATATCCAGGGCACCATGGATGAGAACTATCTGGGCAAAGCCGACCCGGAGTTTCTGGAGCTCATCGACATCTCTGAGGAGGACGTGGACCAGATCTACGCCGACAGTCTGACCACCGAGGCCCAGTTTTTCCTGGACTCCTTTGTGGAGAGCGAGCTGCCCCAGGAGGAGGAAGAGCGCCTGCTGGAGGAGCTGAGCAAGATGTACCGGCAGATCTACGCCCAGTCCAGGTACACCGTGGAGTCCGCCTCCAAAATGGACGAGCGCACCTTCAGCGTCAAGGTAACGGTGGAGCCTATCGACATCTTCCATCTGGTGGCGGACGATTTGTCCAACGGCGCCGCCGACGACCTCAACAGCCGCTACCCCGATCAGATGACCGACGAGGAGTATCTGGCCTATGAGGTGGAATGGGTGGAGCTGTTCATGGACCTGACCGAGGAAAATCTGCCCCGGCTGGGCTATCTGGAGCCCTCCACCATCCTGGTGCAGGTGGCTCTGGGAGACGACGACTACTGGGGCATCCCCGACGACGATTTCTGGGCGCTGGACGCGCTGGTCATCGACTACAATCTGTATGGATGAAACAAACAGGGGCCCCGCCGGTTGATCCCGGCGGGGCCCTGTCTCTTTGCGCTTATTCCGCTTCGTCCTTCTGGGACAGCGTCTCCGCGGCGGCCACCGCCTCCTCAATGGTGCGGCCCTCCGCCTGCTTGGCGTGGCGGTCCACATCCCCCTGGTTCTTGGGGGAGCGGATGAGCTGGGCGGGACCCTGAACGCAGCCGCCCTCGCAGGCCATACCCTCGATAAAGTTGAAGTCGCCGATGCCCTTGGCCGCCTTCAGGAAGGCCAGCTTGCAGGCCTCCAGCCCGCTGCAGGTCATGGGCTTAACCTCAAACTTGCTGCCCCGCTCGGCCAGGGCCTCCTTCACGGCGGCGGTGACGCCGCCGCTGCGGGCAAAGGACCGGCCAAAGCCGCTGGCCTGGTCCAGGTCGGCGTCCTCCAGCTTGGACACGTCGATGTCACGGGACTCAAACATGGCGTACAGCTCCTCAAAGGTGAGGGCGCTGTCCACCGCCCGCATGGTCTTGCCCAGCTTGACCTCCTTCTTCTTGGCCACGCAGGGCCCGATAAAGATCACCTTGGCGGAGGGGTCCTTCTTCTTGATGTTCCGGGCAGCCATGATCATGGGCGAGGGGGTGGAGGAGATCAGGTGGGCCTGCTCGGGGAAGTTCTTCTCCACAAAGTCCACAAAGGCCGGGCAGCAGGAGGAGGCCAGCATGCCCTTCTCCTCCAGCTCCACCGCCTCGTGCTTGGCGGTCATGTCGGCGCCCAGAGCCACCTCCACCACGTCGTGGAAGCCCAGCATCTTCAGGCCGGTGACCACCTGGCCCAGATCAGCCGGGGCAAACTGGCCGGCGATGGAGGGAGCCACCGCGGCGTACACGTGGAAGCCCCACTTGTCGGCCCCCTGGAGCATTTGAATGGCGTCCACAATAAAGGCCTTGTCCATAATGGCGCCGAAGGGGCACTGGTACACACAGGCGCCGCAGGAGGTACACTTGTTGGGATCAATGAAGGCCTTGCGGTCCTCTCCCATGGAGATGGCCCCCGCCTTGCAGCTGCGCTCGCAGGGGCGGGTCTTTTTTTCAATGGCGCCGTAGGGGCAGGCCGCCACGCACTTGCCGCAGGTGATGCACTTCTTATGGTCGATGGTGGCCTTCCGCTCCACCACGGTAATGGCGTCCTTGGGGCAGGCGTGGACGCAGCGGGTGGCGATACAGCCCCGGCAGGAGGGGCCCACGGAGATCTCGGTCACCGGGCACTCGTCGCAGGCGATGTCCAGCACCTCCACCAGGTTGGGGTTGGTGCGGTCGCCCCCCATGGCCACCTTCACCCGCTGGCTGATGATAGCCCGCTCTTTATAGATACAGCAGCGCATCTTGGCCTCCGGCCCGGGGATCAGCTGCTCGGGAATATCCAGAATTCCGGTCTGCAGGTCATCCGCCCAGGCCAGCTTGGCCACCGAGCGGAGCACATCGTTTTTCAGTTCCTGTACATGTGTCTCAAATACCCGCATGTCAGTCGCTCCTTTTCACAACACCAAATCATTTCGTCAACTTTTTCACAATTTGATGATACCTGTTTTGGCTCTCATCTGTCAATTGCAATTATTCCTTTTCTTAGCGTAATTTGCAAGGCTTTTTCTGAAAACCATAAAGTTTATACGCTATCGTTTGCCGAAATGTGGTATACTGCAAGGGAAACGCCAAAGAAAAAGGGAGGCTGTGCCGTGGCAAAACACAAACTGTCCCAGCTGCCGAAAATGGACCGGCTGCTGGCCCGGGAAGAGCTGGCGGGCTGCGGCCTGCCCTACCCGCTGGTGCGGCGGGCGGCGCGGCAGGCGCTGGAGGAAGCCCGGCAAGGGCTGCTGGCCGGGAGCCGGGACAGGGCCCCCACCGAGGCGGAGGCCGCCGCCCGGACGCTGGCGCTGGCCCGGGCCCTCTCCCGCCCCGGTCTTGTTCGGGTGATCAACGCCACCGGGGTGCCCCTGCACACCAACCTGGGCCGCTCCCCCCTCTCCCCCCGGGCGGCTCAGGCCGTTCAGGAGGCGGCGGCGGGCTACTGCTGCCTGGAATACGACCTGGCCTCCGGCCGCCGGGGGAGCCGCACCGGCCGGGTGGAGGAGCTGCTGCGTGCGCTCACGGAGGCGGAGGGGGCCTGCGTGGTGAACAACAACGCCGCGGCGGTGCTGCTGATGCTCTCGGTCCTCACCCCCGGCCTGGGGGTAGCCATCTCCCGGGGGGAGCTGGTGGAGATCGGCGGCGCCTTCCGGGTACCCGACATCATGGCCCGCAGCGGGGCCCGGCTGGTGGAGGTGGGCACCACCAACAAAACCCGCCTGTCCGACTACGCCGCCGCCCTGGATGCAGGCGCGGCCCAGGCCCTGCTGAAGGTCCACCCCAGCAATTTCAAGGTAGTGGGCTTCACCCAGGCGGCGGAGCTGCCCCAGCTGGGGGAGCTGGCCCGGCAGAAAAATGCACCCCTGCTGTGCGATCTGGGCAGCGGCGCCCTCTCCACCGGGCGCTTTCCCGGGGAGCCTACGGTGGAGGAGGCGGTGCGCTGGGCCGACGTGGTGTGTTTCTCCGGCGACAAGCTGTTGGGAGGCCCCCAGGCGGGGATTTTGCTGGGCCGGGCGGCACCCATGGCCCGGCTCAAATCCGATCCCCTGGTTCGGGCCCTCCGGCCGGACAAGCTGACCCTGGCGGCTCTGGAGGCCACCCTGATGGACTGGCGGGACGGCATCCTCCCCCCGGCGGCGGCCATGCTGGGGGCGGACGGGGACACCCTGCGCCAGAAGGCAGAGGAGCTGGTAGCCCGGCTGGATCCCCTGTGTCCCCAGGGCTGCGTCTGCCAGCTGGCCGAGAGCCCCGGGGAGGCGGGGGGCGGCTCCATGCCCGGCATATCCCTCCCCGGCTGGGCGGCGGCCCTCACCCCGGCGGAGGAGCTGGAGTCCTTTTTCCGGGGTTGGGAAATTCCCGTCATCGGCCGTATCCACAAGGGCAGGCTGCTGCTGGACGTGCGCACCCTACTGCCGGGAGATGAGGACGTGATCGCCGCCGCCCTCTCCCGCTGGAAGGGGGAAGAGCCATGATCCTGGGCACCGCCGGCCATGTGGACCACGGCAAGACCGCCCTGATGAAGGCCCTTACCGGGGTGGACACCGACCGGCTGGCGGAGGAACGCCGCCGGGGCCTCACCATCGAGCTGGGCTTCGCCCCCCTCACCCTGCCCAGCGGCCGGGAGATCAGCGTGGTGGACGTACCCGGCCACGAGAAGTTTATTCCCACCATGCTCTCCGGCTGCGCCGGGATGGACCTGGCGCTGCTGGCCGTAGCCGCCGACCAGGGGCCCATGCCCCAGACCAGGGAGCACCTGGCCATCCTGTCCCTGCTGGGGGTGCGGCGGGGGGTGAGGGCCACCACCCCCCGCCGCACCCCC
>NZ_NFIQ01000031.1 GCF_002159455.1 Flavonifractor sp. An306 | reverse complement strand
ACCCCCGGCCCGCTGGACGTGGTATATGAGGACGGGGACCTGCTGGTGGTCAACAAGGCCCCCGGCCTGCCGGTCCATCCCGGCCCCGGCCATTATTCCGATACTCTTTGTAATTACATTGCCCATTATTACAAAATATCCGGCATTTCCGGGGACATCCACCTGGTCCACCGGCTGGATAAGGGGACCTCCGGGCTGATGGTGGTGGCCAAGCACCCCCATGCCCAGGAGCGGCTGAAGCTCCAGCTTCACACACCCGCTTTCCGCCGGATCTATCTGGCGGTGTGCGACGGCACGCCGGAACCGCCCCAGGGGGTGGTGGACGCCCCCATCGGCCGGGTCCCCGACTCCCTCATCGCCCGGCGGGTGGATCCGGCGGGCCAGTGGGCCCGCACCCGGTATCAGGTGCTGGAGACCGTCCGCGGCCGCAGCCTGGTGGAGCTGGAGCTGGACAGCGGCCGCACCCACCAGATCCGGGTCCATATGGCCTATCTGGGCTGTCCCCTCACCGGGGACTTTCTCTACGGTACGGAGGATCAAAGCCTGATCACCCGCCCCGCCCTCCACTCCGCTCAGCTCTTTCTGGCCCACCCGGTCACCGGGGAGGGGCTGCGCTTCCAGCTCCCCCTGCCGCCGGACATGGCGGCCCTGCTGGGCCGGTAAAGGTCACACTCCTGTCAGATCGAAGGGGGGAATATACTCCGAGTGTGCGGCCTCCACCCCCTGGGCAAAGCCCTCCAGCCCCAGGTCGGCCATGTACTGCTCCGCAGCTCTGGCCTCAGAGGGGCGCACCCGCCGGTTGAGCTCGGGAACCTCTGCCGCCCGCCCCCAGGGGATGTACTGGCTCATCAGGGAAAAGAGCACCGTCCCAGGCGCAAACTCTTCCCTCACCCAGTCCATCACCCGCTTGGCCTCCGCCAGTTTTCCCGGCAGCAGCAGGTGGCGGATGATAACTCCCCGTTTTAAAAGCCCATCTTCATAACAATACGGCCCGGTCTGCCGCACCATTTCCACGATGGCGGCCCGGGCCGTTTCCGGATAATCGGCGGCGCCGGAGTACCGCCCGGCGTACTCCGGGGTGTGGTACTTGTAGTCCGGCAGATAGATCTGCACCTTTCCCTCCAGGGCCCGCAGGGTCTCCACCCGGTCGTATCCGCCGGAGTTCCACACCACCGGCACCGGCAGGGGCTCCTGCAGGGCCTGGAGCACTACATGGGCGTAGTGGGTGGGGTTGACCAGGTTGATGTTGTGAGCGCCCTGGCCGATGAGATCAAAAAAGATCTCCCGCAGGCGGGAGACCGTGATGGGCTTGCCAAAATCCCGGTGGCTGATCTGCTCGTTCTGGCAGAACACGCACCCCAGGGAGCAGCCGGAAAAAAAGACTGTACCGGAGCCGTTTGTCCCAGAGACAGGCGGCTCTTCCCATTTGTGGAGGGCGGCTCTCGCCACCACCGGGGCCTCCGGCATCCGGCACAGGCCCTGCCCCTCGGTTTCGGTGCGGACCGCCCCGCACTGCCGGGGACAGAGATTGCAGATCATGTTGATTGCTCCTTTCCTGTTTTCAAAAGAGGCGATGCCTCCAGCGGGTCAGGTGGCGCAAGTGCCCCTCCGGGGGGTACATCCAATAGGGGGGCCCGCAGGCCCCCCTGATTGGTCGTTTCAAGGGGTGGGGTGTTGGGGCGGGGGAAATCGAAATCCCCCGCCCTGACTGGCCTTTGCCCACTTTCGGCCAGTCGAAAGTGGGCCGCCGGAGGCACGTTGCCTCTGAAGCAGGCAAATCTATTTCCAGACTTCCCTTCGCTGGGTACGGCCCATGAGCCAGTCCACGGACACGTCGAAGAAGTCGGCGAGCCGCAGCAGCGTATCATATTTTGGCTTTCTGCCCAGTTCCAGGTCCTGGTATCCCCGGGGGGAGAGTTCCACTTCCCGAGCCACTTCGGCCTGGGTCAAATTGCGCTCGCTGCGCAAGATCCGAATTCTGTCAGCAAACATAGCTTCCCCCTTGACACGTAATAAACTGCGTGTTACCATCATAACACACAGTCAACTGCGTATTATGGAGGTATTCTCATGTCTCTCACCATGGAACTGCTCTACCACTATTTTGTCGGCCCGCCGCAGCCGGACCGCTGGCCGGAGGAGCTGCAGAGCAATCCCGCCGCCGGTCACGGCATGTATTCCTTTGAGCAGGGTTTCCGTCTGGGCCTGCTCCTGGCGGTAGAGTCCCTGGGTCCCGACTTACTGGGGCCCTAGGTTGCCCTCTTTCCAGTGCTTGCGGCACAGGCCGATATACTTATCGTTGGCCCCCAGCACCACCTGCTCCCCCTCTTTGAGTACATGTCCGTTCTCGTCGAACCGGGCGTTGCACAGGGCCTTTTTGCCGCACCAGCAGATGGTCTTGACCTCCTCGATCACGTCGGCGGAGGCCAGCAGCTCCGCCGAGCCGGGGAACAGATCCCCCTTGAAATCGGCTCGCAGGCCGTAGCAGATCACAGGGATGTTCCAGTCGTCCACCAGGTCGGTGAGGTAGCGCACCTCTTCCCGGCTGAGGAACTGGGCCTCGTCCACGATGATGCAGGCGTAAGGCTTGAGCTGCCTGGGGGTCATCTCCATCAGCTCGGAAAAATAGATGCAGGGATGGCTCAGCCCCGCCCGGGAGGCCACAAACCGGGCCCCGTCCCGCTGGTCGATGGCGGGCTTCACCAGCAGGGCGTCCTGTCCCCGCTCCTCGTAGTTGTAGCGCACCATCAGGGCGTTGGCCGTCTTGCTGGAGCCCATCACCCCATATCGAAAATAGAGCTTTGCCATACTTCCTCTCCTCCTAACCGCTGTTCCACCGCGCTCTGGAAGGCCCGGAAGGCGTTGGGGACGGCGTAGGTCCCCTCCAGTTCCTCCCGCCCGGCCCATACCCAGCCCTCGGGCAGTTCCTCTCCTCCGGCGTATACAATCAGCGACTTCATCCGCCACTCTATATGGGTAAAAATATGCTTGCCCGCCGGGCCGTCCTCCAGCCCCTCCGCCTCCACCGGGCAGGGGGCGGGGGAGAGCTCGTTGGGGTACTCCCACAGCCCCGCCAGCAGGCCTTTTTTCGCCCGCCGACGCAGGGCAACCCTGTTTTGGTGGAAAATCAGAAACACCGTCCGCTCCTCCACCCGCCGCTCCTTCTTGGCGGCCTTGACGGGCAGCTCGCCGGTGCGCTCGGTCAGACGGGCCACGCAGAAGTCCCGGGCGGGACACTGGGCGCACAGCGGCGCTCCGTTGGGCAGGCAGACGGTGGCTCCCAGCTCCATCATGGCCTGGTTGAAGTCTCCCGGGGCCCGGACGGGCATGATCCGCCGCAGGGCCTCCCCCACGGCGGTTTTGGTCTGGGGCTTCGTGATGTCCCGCTCGTCTCCGGTGAGCCGGCTCACCACCCGCAGCACGTTGCCGTCCACCGCCGGGACGGGGATGCCGAAGGCAATGGAGGCGATGGCCCCGGCGGTGTAGTCCCCCACGCCGCAGAGGGCCCGAATGGTTTCATAGGTGTCCGGAAAGACGCCGCCGTGCTCCTCCATGATCTGCCGGGCGGCTTTTTGCAGGTTGCGGGCCCGGTTGTAGTAGCCCAGCCCCTGCCACAGCTTGAGGAGCCTGTCCTCCTCCACTCCGGCCAGATCCTCCACTGTGGGCAGTTCGGCCAGAAACCGGCGGTAGTAATCCAGCACCGCCGCCACCCGTGTCTGCTGGAGCATGATCTCGCTGAGCCACACATGGTAGGGGGTGGGATCGCTGCGCCAGGGGAGCACTCTGGCGTTTTCCTGATACCACCGGAGCAGCGGCACCGGCAGTTGCGCAAGGGGTTGCAAGGTGTATCCCTCCGTCCTGATCCAGGCCCGGAGGCCTGTGCTGGCCCCATTATATAATGTCCTGTCCATTTTTTCAATGCGGGAAAAATCCGGGAGAAGGCTTGTACTTTCCCCACAAATCCAGCTATAATAGAAACTGGAATTTTGTCGCCTTTTGGCGCTTGCACAAACCAGGGGGAATACAACATGGATGCCGTCCGCCGCGCCCTTCGGGGATTTCCCGCGCTATTTTGCAGCCGGTTAAAGGGAGCTTTTCCCACAATCTTCTTTTATATCTTACAATTTCTGCTGGTCAGCGTGCTTTTCGGGCAGCGGTACATCATCGTCATCACCTGCTCCACCACCCTGTTCCAGCTCCGGCATAAGCAGTACAACAGCCCCTGGGACTATACCCGCATGTTCCTGGTATCCCTGCTGCTCTGCCTGCTGGCCTATGCCGCCACCCGGAACGTGGTCCTGTGCGTGCTGCTCAATCTGGCGGTTCCGGTGGTTCTGGTGTTCTGGAAGAGCAGCCAGTTTACCCCCAAGGGGTACCTGGGCTTTGCCATGACCTTCGTGTTTCTGGAGCTGGGCCCCCACGCCGGAGGAATTTCCCACTCTGTTTCTCGCCACGCTATTCTGCTCTGTCCTGCTGCTTCCCGCCCTGGCGCTGCACGCCCGGCTGTCCCCTCAGGCCCCAGACCCCGCCAAACAGCTGGAGGCCTCTCTGCTGCGGCTGTCCCGGCTGCTGGAGCGGCTGGCCCGGGAGGGAGACGACGCCGCCGCCCGGAAGGAGCTGTACGACGCCGCTCAAACCTTCCACCTGATGGGACATAACCGCCGCCGGATGTTCCGTCTGCCCGACCGGGAGCGGCGGTACTACCACCTGTTCGCCCTGCTGTTCCAGCGGGCCTCCTATCTGGTCACTGACGAGGCCGCCTGGCTGGAGGCCCGCCAGAATCCCGCCTTTCCCCAGGTGATGGATACCCTGTCCCGGCTGATCCGCCGCCTGCAGGAGACCCGTGACCCCGCCGGGCTGGAGGAGCTGGCCAGAGAGGTGCAGGAGCTGCTGGACCGTTCGGAGCTGCCCCAGGGCCGGCTGCGGATCTTCTACCGCAGCGTGCTGCACATGCTGCTGCTCCTGTGCCGGGAGCCGCTCTCCGCCACCCGTCCCCCTTACCGCCTCCCCTCCCGGCGGGAGCTGTGGATGGGCCTGCGGCAGCGCCTGTCTCCCGAGAGTTTTGAATTCCGCTTTGCCCTGCGTCTGGCGGTGGTGCTGTCGGTGAGCTGCACCGTCAGCTTCCTGTGGGACTTTGAACACACCTACTGGTTTCCCCTCCACGCCTTTCTGCTGCTCCAGCCCAGCTATGAGGAGAGCGCCCACCGCATGGTGACCCGCCCGGTGGGCACTGCCATCGGCTGTCTGCTGGTCCACCTGGTCTACCACTATCTGCCCGGCCTGCCCGGGGTGTTCGTGTTCTCCCTGGCGATGATCGCCCTGATGTACTGCTGTACCCCCGGCACCTGGGTACACCCCATCTTCTCCACCTCCTTCGCCCTCACCATGGCCACCCTCACGGTGGAAAAGACCGAGGCCATCCAGCTGCGCCTGCTCTATCTGGCTATGGCGGTGGCTCTGGTGCTGGTGGTCAACCGGTTCCTGCTGCCCAGCCGGCGGGACCAGCAGTTTACCCGCAATCTCCGCTCGCTGTTTTACCTTCAGTCGGTCTATTGGGGCGTAGTAGGCCGCAGCCTGCGGGAGCCGGTGGACCCGGCCCTGTTCAGCGAGCTGCTCTCCCAGTTCCATATGGTACACCATGAGGCCTCCGCCTATATTGCCCAGCTGCCCCCGGAGGAAGGGGCGGGCTACCACACGCTGCAGCTGACCATGTGGAATATGTTCTCCAAGCTGGAGCAGATGGAGTGTCTGGTGCAGACCGGCGCCCTGACGGAAGCGGAATACCGGCCTTTGGGGGAGCTGGCCGCCGCGCTCCGCCTCCGGCTCTCCCCGCCCCAGGAGAGTCTGGCCGCCCTCACCGCGGACGGGCTGCCCGCCGGGGAGCTGCGGGGCATGGCCCAGCGCTATCTGGAAAACACCCGTCTCCTCCTGACCGCCCTCCCCCATATGTAAAAAAACAGGACGCCCCGGGCGTCCTGTTTTTTTACAATTGAAGCTGCTGCTTCAGCGCCTGGGCCAGCTGGTCGGGGCAGGAGGTGGCCTTGTGGCCGCACCTGATCCCGTCCAGCCGCCGCACCACTTCCTCCACCGGCATTCCCTCCACCAGCCGGGCAATCCCCTGGAGATTTCCGCTGCAGCCTCCGGTCACCTTCAGGCTGCGCACAATGCCGTCCTCCACCTGAATGTCCATGCGCTGGGAGCATACCCCTCTGGGCCGAAATTCCATGTTCATGGTTCCACCGCCTTCTCTTTTTCATCGTGTCAGGCAGTATCATAGCACACCTGGGACAGGATTGCAATTTCTCCGGCTTTTGTGCTATAATGACAAACAGCGTATCTCAGTTCTCCTATTGGAAACGTCGGTTTTCCCACCGGCCCGGCCCTGCCTTGGAGCAAGGAGGTGAAGCTGTTGGCCCCCAGTACCAAGCTCGCTCTGGCGAACTCGCTGAAAAAGCTGCTTCAGAAAAAATTTTTGGACGATATAACCGTAAAAGAGATTGTGGAGGACTGCGAGGTCAACCGCCAGACCTTCTACTATCACTTTCAGGACATCTATGATCTGCTGCGCTGGTATCTGTCCCATGAGACCGAGCAGGCCCTGACTGACGCCAAGAACTGGCGGGAGGGGATGCTGGCCGCCTTTCGCTATTTGCAGGAAAACCATGTGAGCGTCTATCACGTTTACCGCTCCAGCGGGCGGGACCATATGGACTGCCAGTTTTTCGCCCTGTCCCGGGCGCTGGTGATCAGGCTGCTGGCGCTGTACGCCGGCGACCTGCCGCTGACCGAGGCGGACCAGGATTTTCTCACTGATTTTTACATGTACGCCCTTTCGGGCATTCTGGTGCGCTGGATCTCCGACGATATGCAGGAGGACCCGGAGGTGCTGGTGGGCCGGCTGGAGCGGCTGCTGGAGCCGGAGATCCGCCGTGCCGCGGAGCTGTTTGTCCGCCCGGAGCCGGAACCGCTGCCCTGAACAACATAACATCCCCTGTGGAAGGCTTGTCCGTTCCACAGGGGGTGTTTGGTTTTCCGGTCATTTCTCCCGCTGCTGGAGCTGGAGCCGGTCGGCGATCATGGCGATGAACTCCGAGTTGGTGGGCTTGCCCTTGGCGTTGGAAACTGTGTACCCAAAATATTTCTGGAGCGTCTCCAGGTCGCCCCGGTCCCAGGCCACCTCAATGGCGTGGCGGATGGCCCGCTCCACCCGGGAGGCGGTGGTGCCGAAGCGCTTGGCCACCTCCGGATACAAAATTTTGGTAACGGCGTTGATGACCTCCATATCCTTCACCGCGATCAGGATGGATTCCCGGAGATACTGATACCCTTTGATGTGGGCGGGCACGCCGATTTCATGGATGATGGCGGTGACGGTGCTCTCCAGGTTCCGGCTTTGGGTCTCGTCCTGTTCTCCCGCCTCTCCGGCGGGCACGCCGTTGGCCAGCTGGCGCACCCGCTCCAGCACAGCGGTCTGCCTGCAGGGCTTCATCATATAGTAGTCGGCGCCCCGCTCCGCCGCCAGCTCCGCCACGTTACCCCGGACAAAGCTGGAGAGCACCAGCACCCTGGGCCGCTGCTCCAGCCGGGCCAGCTCCTCAAGCACCTCCAGCCCGTCCATCTTGGCCAGCACCAGGTCCATCACCACCACGTCTGGGGTGTGCCGCTCCGCCAGCCGGACGGCCTCCGGTCCCTCTCCCGTCTCTCCCACCAATTCCATGTCAGGCTCCTCTGCCAGCCCCGCCGCAAACAAGCGGCGGAACTCCTCGTTGGCGTCGGCCACCAAAATCCGCTTTCTGGTTTCCAATCTTGACACCCTTTCCCGCAGGCTTCCCTGCGCTGCGATTGCTGCCTGGCCAAGGCTGCGTACCGGTTGCCTATAATTTACCATAATCAGACAGTCTGTGCAAGGGTTTTACTGGAAATTTATGGCTATTTCTGTTCGACTTTCTTCGACCTTTCCCCCGAAAAGTCGAGGCAGTTTGTTCTTTTCTCTCCTTGCCCGCCCCCATTCTCCCCGCCGCCCGGGACAAAAAGGCGGGCCGGGCGCTTCCAGTTCCCCAAGCGCCCGGCCCAAAAATTGGAATTAGATGTCTTTGGCCTGCTGGCCGATCTGCAGCATGTTCTCCGCCAGGATTCCGTATCCCTGAGTGGGGTCGTTAACCAGAACGTGGGTTACGGCGCCCACCAGCTTGCCGTCCTGGAGGATGGGGGAGCCGCTCATGCCCTGGACGATGCCTCCGGTGGTCTCCAGCAGCCGCTTATCGGTCACTTTCAGCATGAGGTTGCGTGTATCTTCCCCATTTTGGGGAAACATACGGATGATCTCCACCGTATACTCCTCCACGGCGTCTCCCGCCACGTTGGAGCGGATCACCGCCGCCCCTGTGTGGACCTCATCCCGGCTCGCCACCTCCACCGGCTGGACGTCAGGCAGAAAGCTGCTGTCGGAGAGGGTGCCGAACACCCCTCCCGGTGTGTTGGCGTACAGCTCGCCCAGGTCCCGGTTGACCTGGAAGGCCCCCTTCAGCTCGCCCGGCTCGCCCTTCTCTCCCTTTTTCACATCCGCCACGTCGGAGTAGAGGATGGAGCCGGACTGAAGGGGCATCAGCTGGGCGGTATCCACATCGTTGATGCCGTGGCCCAGGGCGCCGAACACGCCGGACTGGGGATCCCAAAAGGTGATGGTACCGATCCCCGCCATGGAGTCCCGGATCCAGGCGCCCAGCTTATACTGCCCGTCGCTGCTGCACTGCACGGCCTGGGCGGTGAACTGGACGGTCTCCTCCTCCCGCAGGGCCCGGATGCTCATGGAGGCGCCTCCCACCTCCTGCAGGACGTTCTGCACGTCCTCAATGGTGTCCACTTCCTCCTGGTTGATGTGGGTGATGATGTCCCCTTCCTTTAAACCGCAGTCCCGGGCGGGAATGGACCTGCCCTGGTCGGAGACCACTTCGGAAAAGCCCACCACCATCACGCCGTCGGAGAACAGCTTGATGCCCACCGCCCGGCCGATGGGTACCACGGTGCGGGCGGTCTCCGCGGCTCTGGCGGGCTGAGTCAGCGCCAGCGAGGTGAGCAGCAGCGCCGCCGCCAGAGCCGCGGCCACCCAGGGCCGGGCCTTTTGCTCTTCTTTCATGCAACCGGCATCTCCTTTCCACACAAAAACTCGCGTCATGTTGACGCTGATTTTAATATGGCCGAAAAAGCGGCTGACTTTGCTGGCAATGAAATTCTCCATTGGCTTAGAATTTCCTTCCAGCTCCCTCTGGCGGGCCTTTTGGGGTTTTATGCTGTAAGATTATGGGTGTTTTCTGTTTTTTGCATGTTTTTTATCCTCCCTCATACACTGTGCTGAACAGTAAAAGGGGGTATCGCCATGTCCCGCCTGTCCCGATCCGTCCTGCTGGCCTTCGCCGCCGCCGTGGTGGCGGGGACCTGCCTGCACTTTGTCTACGACCTGTTTCCCTGTCCGGTCACCGCCCTGTTCGCTCCGGTGTCGGAGAGCATCTGGGAGCACAGCAAGCTCATCTACTGGCCCGCTCTGGTCGCCGGCCTGCTGCTGGAGCGGCGGAACCCCGGCCTTCTGGGGCAGCGGGCCGCCTCCCTGCTGCTGGCGGTGGGCGTCATGCTGGCCCTGGGCTGGCTGTACCACATCCCCCTGGGGGGCGAGGCCCTTTTGGTGGATATCGCCCTGTATGTCCTGTCCATGGGGATCGCCTTTTTCCCGCCGGGCTTTCTGCCGGGGGACATCTGGAGCAAACAGAAGGAGCTGTTTCTCCTGCTGGTCGCCGCTCTTGGGGCGGTGATCCTGGTCTTTACCTTCCTGCCTCCCGCCGGCCTGCTCTTTACCGACCTGTCGGGGGCCAACACCTGGAGCAGCTATCCCTACTGACAAAAAACGAGCGTCTCCGGCATAGCCGGAGACGCTCGCTGATTTTAAGAGGGCAGCTGCTCCACTTCCTCCAGCAGGGCGGCCACAGCAAAGGCAGCTCCGCCCCGGGAGAGGATGCCGTCCTCCAGGGCAGTCCCTTCCGCCGCCTGCCGTTCCAGGGCGTAGGTCACCGCTTCGCCTGCCAGAGCCGCCCCATGCTCCAGGCCCTGGGCCTGGGCGGCTGCGGCCAGCAGCTGTTCCGTCTCCTCCGCTGTGATGGGGTCGTCAGGGCGGAAGGTTGTCTCCTCCTGGGGCAGCAAGCCCGCCGCCCAGGCCGCCGTCACCGGCTCCCGGTACCACAGGCCCTCCTCCAGGTCGGTGTAGGGGGCCTGCTCCTCCCCGGCCTCCAGCCCCAGGCCACGGGACAGCATGGCCACCACGGCGGACCGGCTGGCGGCGGCGTCGCCCAGAAAGTCCCCGGTGCCGCCGCCGCTGAGGGCCCCCAGGCTGGTGAGGTATTCCACGGCGTCCTCGTACCAGGTTCCCTCAATGTCGGCATAGCTGGCGTGGTGCTCCCGCTCCGTCCGCCCGTCGGACAGGCCCAGGGTGCTAAAGGCGTAGCCGTAGTAGTCGGTGGACAGGATCCCGGCGGCCACCGTGAACTGGTTCTCTATGGCCTCAATCAGCTCCTGGGCGTATGCCGTGTCCTCCTCCCCCCGCCAGGTGATCTCCCCGCTGTCGGCGTCATAGCTCAGCCGGTCGGTGAGGAAGCTGCCGTCCTTCAGCAGGGCCACATGGGTGCAGTCGGCCAGCACATCCCGGCCGGTGAGCAGCCGGGAGTCGTAGTCAAAGCCGAACAGGTTCAGGAGGGTGGGCAGGATATCCTGGGTACAGCAGTAGTCCTCCACCACTATGGGCTCCTCCAGCCCGCCGGTCCAGCACAGAAAGCTGCTGCGGTACTGCCAGAAGGGGTCCTCCTCCACCGCGTCTCCCGCCAGGGTCTCATAGTCCTCCTCCGGCAGGCCGTAGGGGAAGTGGTCGGCGGTGAGCACCACCACCGTGCGCTGGGCGAGCCCCGCCTCCTCCAGCCGCTTCAGCAGGTACTCCATGGCCTTTTCCAGCTCCAGCTGGCAGGCCCAGTAGGCCCGCAGCTCCTCGGAGCCCTGGATATCCGCCACCAGGTCCTCATTCTGGGCGCTGATGTCGTTGTCGGCAAAGGTGTAGTCGGCGTGGCCGGAATAGGTCATGTAGTAGGCGTGGAAGGGCTCCTCCGTTATGTAGTCATCCACCGTCTGTTCCATCATCTCCAGGTCGGAGGTGGGATTGCCCGGCTCCATGTCCAGGCCGCAGTTGATGGCGGAAAAATCGTAGCCCATGTTGGCGTGGGTGTTGACCCGGTCGTAAAAGGTGCCGATGTTGTTGTGGTAGGCCTTGGCCTCCACCCCCGCCTGGGCGGAAAAGAGGTTGCCCAGACAGAAGGGCAGATAGTTCTCCTCCGACACGGCAAAGCTCATCCGGCTCAGGTCGGGCATCAGGCCCATGCACAGGCTGTACTCCCCGTTGGTGGTCAGGTTGGGGAAGCTGTTGTAGAAGTTGCGGAACACGATGCCCTCATTGGCCATGCGGTAGAGGGCGGGGGTGCGCTCCGGGTCGATGAGATAGGGGGAAAAGGCCTCGGCGCACACCACAATCAGGTTGTAGTCCTGAAACAGGCCGGTGTAGGAATTCTTGGCCGTCCCCTGGAGGGAGGCGAAATACTGGTTCAGGCTGCGCAGGCTCTCGTCCTGGGTGGCCTGATCCAGGGCGTCGAAGTCCATGCCGTCCAGCACGTTCTTGGGGCCCCGCCCTCCGGCGGTGAGGTCCAGCCCGGCGGACACCCGCACGCCGCCGCTGCCCACCAGGGTCTGCTTGGCGTCCAGCGTCCCCGCCGTCAGCAGGCCCAGCTGCTCCGCCCGCCGGTCAATGGTGGCGGAGGTGCTGGAGAGGGCGGCCGCCGGGGTGCCCGCCCCGGTGCCCATCAGGGGCATGGTGAGCACCAGCACCGCCGGGGCGGCCAGTCCCGCCGCCAGCAGGGCCAGCTGGGCGTCCGCCTGCCGTCCGGCCACCGGCAGCCACTTGAGCCGCCGCAGGATGTAAAAAGCCGCCATGGGCATGGCCATCACCAGCAGCCGGGGCAGGCAGCGGCCGATGGCCGCTGCTGCGATCCCCCAGAAGGCGGTGACCGCCTCGCCCCCCATGGCGGTATAGGCCAGGGACAGGTAGGAGCCGAAAATATCGTGGTACACCAGCTGAGTGCCGTAAAAGGCATAGGCCAGGGGAAAGAGCACCGCGCCCACCTTGCCTCCCACCCGTCCGGGCAGGCCGCAGGCGGCGGTGCCCAATGCCGCCGCACCCAGGCAGAACCCTGCCGTGGGCCAGAACCGCACCGTGCCGCCGCCGGCGGTACCCACCGCCGTCTCCCACAGCAGCAGGGCGGAGGCCCACAGCAGGTAGTAGGCCCCCATCTCTTTGACTTGCTCTCTTGTCATCAAAATGCCTCGTAAATAAACACGCCGTTTCCGGTAAAGAAGATCAGCACCAGGGCCAGCATGATGGCGTACACCGCCACGCTGACCACCAGCTTCACCACCCACAGGGGCATGGGCAGGGGGGGCGCTTTTTTCCGCCCCTTCCCCCCCTCCGGGGCGGCCATCAGCAGGGTCCACTCCGCCAGCTTTCCGGCAGGCGCCGCCCCCCAGATGGCCAGCAGGGGGAGCACCCAGCCGTTGGCAATGGGATCGGCCGCCGTCACCGCCGCGGCAGCAGCCCCCGCCAGCAGCAGGGCGTAGGGCAGCAGTTCCCGCCGCCCGGCCTGTTTTACTGTGATCAGCGTACCCCACAGGGCCAGCAGCAGCAGGCCCAGGGCGTAGCTCTGGAGCAGGGGGTGCATGACATTGTCAATGATCTTGTCCCGCAGGGGGATGCCCCGGTCCAGCCGGGCCCAGCTGTAATCATAGGAGGCAAACTGGGTCCGTAGCTTGCCCGCCAGCTGCCGGAGAGATCCCTCCCACGAAAGAGCCAGCCCCGCTAGGGGCCCCACGCCGGTGAGGAGCCACAGCAGCCCGCCCAGGACCAGCCACACCCCAAAGAAACCAGCCGCCAGCGCCCCGATTTGCGCCGCCAGGGTCTTGTCCCGGTTCCGTCCCGGCAGGGTGATCAGCAGCCACAGCACCGCCGCCCCCAGTGGGATGGGCAGGCCGGGCAGCAGGAGCTGGCCCAGCCCCCAGGCCCCGCCCGCCAGGGCGTGGTTGAGCCAGGCTCCGGGACAGGGGCGGCACAGCAGCAGCCACACCCCCGCCAGCAGCAGGGCGGTGTACAGGGGCATAACGGTGAGCACTCCTGCGGAAAAGAGGAGGGTGGGACAGAAGGCCAGCATTCCCCCGGCAATAAGGCCCGCCAGCCGGGAGCCGGTCAGCTTTTCTCCAATCAGGGCGGCGAGCAGGCAGCCGACGCCGCTCCACACCGCGCCGGGGATCTGCACCGACGCCAGGTTGGGGCCGAACAGCCGGAGCAGAAGGCTCTCATACACCGCCTGAGCCGCCGCTCCGGCCGCCCCGGCGTTTTGGATGAGTCCGCTCCACTCCCCCACCCCGGCCCGGGAGAGCTCCAGGGCCAGATTCCAGCTGGTCAGATATTCCCCGTGGGGCCATACCGTCCACTTGAGGGCAAAGGCCGCCCGCAGGACCACCGCCCCCACAAAGAGGAGGGCCAGCCACAGCCGCCCGCCCTGGGGAGCCAGCAGCCGGGCCAGCAGAGCCAGAACATACAGTCCTCCCAACGCCGCCCCAGTGTACAGCAGGCGGATGGTCCCCGCCTCCCGGCAGATCCCCGCCGCCGCCAGCAGCAGGAGCAGGGCGGCGGGCAGCAATACAATCAGCCGCAGCCTTCCGGCGGGGCTGCCCGGCTCCTCCGGGGGGCGAAGCAATCTCTTGTGTTGATCCATGTCAGCCCTCCTCCGCCAGCCAGGGGTCGATATAGTCGGTAAACCAGGGGGCCCCGTTGTCGTAGTCCAGGTGCCCGGTGTCAAAGAAGTACTGGTCCTCCACCACCCGGGTCATGTCCAAGGTCTCAATGCCCAGCCGCTCCAGCTGCTCGTTGGCGTAGTCCATCACATTCTGAGCGGCGGGATAGATCTCCAGTTTGCCGTTCCAGGGCATCCAGATGGCCCGCAGCCGGACCCCGTGGTCCTCACACCAGGCGGCCAGCCGGTCCAGGGCGGCGAAATTCTCGGCGCAGTCCACCTCCGGGGTGGTCTCCCCAAACCGCTCCACCAGGCTCTCCCAGCTCTTCATCAGGTCCTCGTCGGACAGGGCGCCCCGGTAGACCGCCCGCTGCTGGCGGCTGGAGTCCACCTTGGTGAAGGGCTCCCCATTGAGCAGATTGGTGGTGCCGTCGGTAATCAGCTGCCACAGCCGGTCCCGCTGGAAGTAGAGGTAGGGCTCGTACCATTTCCGGTGCCAGGGGTAGGTGGCGTTGGTGGGCAGGGTGTCCAGAAAAGACAGGTTGTTGAGCCCTAGCACCAGATCCTCCGTAACGGTGAGCTGTCCTTTCTCCAGCATTTCGGTGATGTCCTTCACCGTGCCGTAGTCCATGCCGATGTTGGCATAGCCCACGCTGCCCTCCCGTCCCTCGATGTAGGAGGCGGTAACGGCGCTGCTGCCGAAGATGGCCTTCTCAAAGGTCATGTCCGGGTGCTGCAGCCGGATGAGCTCATAGTCGTTGCGCCAGATGCAGGTCATTTTGCTCACCGGGTCGGTAACGTTCAGCCAGCTCTCCCCCCCGATGAGCACCGCCGCCAGCAGCAGCAGGAAGGCGTATCGTTTCAGCCACTTTTTCATAGGCGGAACAGTCCTTTCACTACGTCCGCCATCTGCCCCAGATCCATGGAGAAGGACAGGGCGTTGATGCCGAAGGCAAAGTTAACCGCCAGGCAGCGCAGCCGGAAGATCCCCTCCGGCATCCGCCGCCGGTCGGCGGTGGTGAGGTTCAGCAGATTCTCCAGGGCCAGCAGGCCGCCCATAAAGGCGCCGCAGACCAGGTTTTTCACGCTGAACCCGTGCCACATGCTCATGACCAGCATGGTACACATACCGATGGCGGCGGAGGCGGGGCGGCCCAGCCGCTTGCCGTTGACCACCACAAAGATGTGCTCCCGGATCCAGTCGCTGAGGGTGACGTGCCACTTGCGCCAGAACTGGGTAAAGCTGGCGGCGGTGAGGGGGTTCTTGAAGTTCTCCGCCACGGAAAAGCCGGTGAAGGAGGCCACGGCAATGGCAATGTCGCTGTACCCCGACAAATCGAAGTAGAGGGTGAAGTAGCTCACCACAATGAGGGCCAGGCTCACCGGCAGGCACAGCCGGGCCGCCAGCAGCCGGTCCAGCACCAGCCCCAGCAGGGCCACCAGCACCATCTTTTTGAACATACCCCGGATGAGCCGCTTCACCGCGTCTGTGGTCACCTGAGCGGTCACCGGCTTGGGGGAGAGGTAATCCCGCTCGAAATCCCGGTAGCGCAGGATGGGCCCGGAGGTGAGCACCGGGAAGAACAGCAGGAAGTTGGCGTAGGCGATCAGCGGGATATCCTTGTCGGCGTAGTAGACATAAAACACCCCGTCGATGGCCTTGAGCATGTTGTAGGCAAAGCCCACCAGGGTGAAGATGGCCGGCAGGAAGGGGAGCATGAGGGCGAACCGGGCGTAGAAGAAGGGGGCGGCGCACAGGGCGCAGAACAGGACAAACAAGATCCTGCGCAGCCCCTGCCCTTTGGCCGCCTTCAGAATCCGCAGCATAGCGTAGGTCACCAGGGTGTAGCCCACATAGAACAGGGCCAGCTGCCAGGAGACGAAGAAGAGCAGCCCCAGGTCAAAGAGCAGCAAAAAGGGGGTCAGCCGCCGTTGGGGGCTGACCCGGTGCAGAATAGCGGCGGCAAGGCCGTAGAGCAGCGTGGAACCCAGGATCCAGACCAGGGTATCTGCCTGCAAATACCACATGATCCCTTACTGCTCCGCCAGCTTGCGCTCCACCACCGCGGCGATCTCGTCCACGGTGTTCATGGGGTAGAGGATAATGTCCTTCTGGGTGATCTCCACGTGATAGGTGTCCTCCAGGAAGAGGATGATCTCGGTGGCGCCCAGGGAATCCACAAAGCCGTAGTCAAACAGGTGTACGTCGTCCCCGAAATCCGGGTCGTCGGCGGGAATCTCAAAGTGCTCCATGATGTAGGAGCGCAGGGTGTCCTTAACCGCATGTTCCATGGCAATTCTCCTCACTTTACCAGTTTTTTATCGTACAGGGTGCCTACCGGCCCCATGCCCGCCCGCTGCCAGTAGCGGTGGGCGGCGGGATTGTTTTGCAGCACTTGCAGCTGCATGGTGGGGATCTCCCGCTCCCGCAGCCAGTCCTCCGCCATGCCGGTCAGCTCCAGGGCCAGCCCCTGCCGCCGCAGGGCGGGGATCACGTACAGGTCGTTGAGGTAGCCCACGCTGCCGCAGCCCTCACACAAATACTCGTTGGCCAGCCGCAGGATGGAGCACACCACAAAGCCCGCCAGGCTCCCGTCCTCCCCCTGGGCCACCGCCGTCAGGATCAGGCGGGAGCGGATGCGCAGGCGCAGGGCCTCCTCCAGGCCGTCAGGCTTCAGGTCGTAGGGCATCCCGAAGGCCTGCAGCTCCCGGTGGTAGTCCTGATGGAGCTCCAGCAGGGCGGGCAGATCGGCCTCTGTGGCCTCCCGCAGGGTCCAGCCGCTCATGGGGCCCCCCTCCCCTCCACCAATTGCTTATGCAAAAGCACCCGGTCGATCTTCCGGTTGGGGGTGAGGGGCAGGGCCTCAAACACCTCCAGGTGCTTGGGCAGCATATATTTGGGGATGAGCCTGCCCAGGGCCAGATTCACCTTCCGCAGCTGGAGGGGGGCCTTGCTCTCCACCGCCAGGATGATCTCCTGGTTGGACTGGTCGAACAGGGCGCACACCTTGTCCACCCCCTCCAGGGTGGCGGCGGCGGTCTCGATATCTCCCAGCTCAATGCGGTTGCCCCGCAGCTTGAACTGGTGATCCCGCCGGCCGCAGAACAAAATATTGCCGTCGGCGTCCCACTTGCCCAGATCGCCGGTACGGTACATGACCTCCGGATAGTCGGGGTTCAGGGGATTGGGCACAAAGGCCTTGGCAGTCTGCTCCGGAGCATTCCAGTAGCCCAGGGCCACCCCGCTGCCCAGCACGCAGATCTCCCCCTCCTCCCCCACTGCGGCGGGGGTGTTGTCCTCTTTGAGCAGGAGCACCCGTGCCCCCCGCCAGGGCTTGCCGATGGGCAGGGGGTCGGCGTCCTCAAAGTCCCGGTCCACGATGTAGCAGGTGCAGTCCACCGTGATCTCGGTGGGGCCGTACAGGTTGGCGTATATTGGGTGGGGCAGGGCTTTCCGCCAGATGTTCAGCTGCCGGTTGGGCATGACCTCTCCGGCGAACACCACGGTTTTCAGGTCGGGCAGGGCCCGGCCCTCCAGGGCTCCGGCGTTGGCCACCGAGATCATCACCGTGGGCACCCAGAACACGCAGGTGACCTTCTTTTCCTCCATCAGGTCCATCAACTTGTGGGGGTACATGAACAGAATCTCCGGGATGATCACCAGCCTGGCCCCGGTCATCAGGCAGCCGTACAGGTCAAACACGCTGTTGTCAAAGTGGAACCCGGACTGGAGGCCGATGACCGAGTTTTCGGTAAGCCCAAAGGTGTCCACCACCGCCTGGGCGTACTCCAGCACCCCCCGGTGGGGGACTGTGACCCCCTTGGGCACTCCGGTGGAGCCGGAGGTATACATAATATAACAGGGGTCGGTGTCAATAACGGCGTCCAGAGCGGCCGTCACCCGGCTATGGTCGGCCTCCCTGGCAATCAGGTCGGTATAGAGGACAGCCCTGGCCTCCCCCAGCTCCAGCCCCGCCAGATGGTTCATAGCCTCCTGATCGGCCACCACCAGGGCGGGCTGCAGGTTCTCCAGGGTGCGGCCCAGCCGCTCCATGGGAATGGCGTAGTCCACCGGGGCATAGGGGCACCCGGCGTACAGGGCGGCCAGGAAGGTGACCACGCTCTCCCGGCTCTTGGGCAGGTAGACCAGCACCGGTTGATTTCGTTCCACCCCCAGCTCCAGCATGGCGGTAGCCACCCGCTCCACCGCCTCCTCCAGCTCCCGCCAGGTCAGCGTGCCCCATTCATCTTCCACTGCCACCCGCTCCGGGAAGCGGGCGGCGGTCTGTGCCAGCCATCGGGCCGCGGAATTCAGCATGATGGATTCTCCTCCGTCAGGGTGGCCCGCAGGCGCACCCGGTCAATCTTGTCGTTGGCGGTGTGGGGCAGCTTGTCCATACACACCAGTTTTCCCGGCAGCATGTACTGGGGGATATACTGCTTGAGCTGGAGGTTCAGCTTCCGCAGGGTCATGCCCTGGCCACCCTCCACAAAGAGGACAATGCGCTCCGCCGGGGCGTCAAAGATGGCGCAGGCGTTCTCCACGCCGGGGATACACATGGCCCCCGCCTCAATCTCCCCCAGCTCGATGCGGTTGCCCTTGAGCTTGATCTGGCTGTCCTTCCGGCCCAGGAAGCGGATGAGCCCATCCTCTCCCCACTGGGCCAGGTCCCCGGTGCGGTACATCCGCTCCGGGAAGGCGGGGCTGAGGGGATTGAGGCAGAAGGCTTTGGCCGTCTGCTCCGGGTTGTTCCAGTAGCCCAGGGCAACCCCGCTGCCCAGTACGCACAGCTCCCCGGTCTCCCCGGGGGCGGCCTCCTTCCCCTCGTCGGTGAGGATATGCACCCGCATATTTTCACAGGCCTTGCCGATGGGCAAGGGTTCGTGGTTTTCAAAAGGCCGGTCCACCTTATAATAGCAGCACACGTCGGTGATCTCGGTGGGGCCGTACAGGTTGGCATAGGCGCAGTGGGGCAGGGCTTTTCTCCACACGTTCAGCTGGGTGTTGGGCATGACCTCCCCGCAGAAGGCCACGTTTTTCAGCCTGGGCAGGGGGTGTCCCTCCAGCGCTCCGGCGTTGGCCACGTTGATCATCACCGTGGGCACCCAGAAAATGGAGGTCACCTGATGCTCCTCCAAATACTCCGGCAGCTTTAAGGGGAACAGGAACAGGGTCTCCGGGGTGAGCAGCAGCCGCCCGCCGCATTTCAGGGTACCGTAGATATCAAAGGTGGAGTTGTCGAAGTAGAAGGGGGCCTGGTTGGCCATGACGGTGCTCTCGTCAAAGGCGAAGGTGTTCACCACCCAGTCCGCATAGTCCAGGATCCCCCGGTGGGGGATGGTCACCCCCTTGGGGGTGCCGGTGGAGCCGGAGGTGTACATCACATAGATGGGGTCGGTGTCAATGACGGCGGAGATGGCCGCCTCCACCGCCGGTCCGTCGGCCTGCGTCCCCTCCAGCTCAGAGAGCAGCACCGCCCTGGTGTCCCCCAGCTGAACCCCCTCCAGATTGGGCAGCAGGGCCTCATTGGTCACCACGTAGGCCGGGCGCAGGCTCTCCACGATCTTCTCCAGCCGGGCCATGGGGATGTGGGCGTCCACCGGGGCGTAGGGCCGGCCGGCGCACATGGCCCCGAAGAACACCGACAGGGCGTCGATGCTCTTGGGCAGATAGACCACCACCGGCCGCCGGTCCCCCAGCAGGGCGGTGCCGATGGCCCGGGCCCGCTCCAGCATCCCGCCGTAGCTCAGGCTCCCCTCTTCTTCCTCTACATAAATCCGCTCCGGCCAGCGCTTGGCTGCTTGCTCCAGCAGGCGGATGGCAGAATTGCTCATAGACTCGCACCTTTCCTCGTTTTGCTGTTATTCCCAAAAGTGGAGCACCAGGGTGTCCGGATCTCCTCGTTTGGTCAGGGTGGTTTTCTCCCCGTCCCGGGTCATGGTCCAGCCCTCGGAGGGGGTGGACACGCTGCCCTCCACCTGCACCTCCATCAATCCGCCGGTGGCAAACGCCACAGTCAGGGTGTCCCCCTCCCAGGTCAGGTTTGCGGGCAGATTCACCTGCCGCAGGTAAGTGCCCTCCCGCTGGCCCTTCCAGACGGTGGTGTCCTTGTCCAAAGACAGGTACAGGCTGTTGCCCTCCTGCCGCCACACCGAGGCGTCGGTGGTGTAGTCGCCGGCGGAATAGCCCTCCCCAAAGGTGAGCTTCACCCCCACGGCATTCTGGTAGTTCTCATCGTAGAGGGCCAGATCCGTGCGCAGGGTGGAGGCGGACAGGCGCAGGGCCCCGGTTTCCCCATCCACCGCGGCGGACACCGCCGTGTTGAGGGCGGCGGCGGAGGCGCAGGCCAGCTGGTCCTCCCGGATGCAGGTGTAGCCGTAGGTGTCCAAAAAGTCGGACATGGCCTGAACCGCCCGTCTGGCCTCGCTGTCGTCCCGGTAGATCCAGTCGCAGTGGTAGTAGAGGAACATGGGGTTGCCGTACCGGGCCGCGATGGCCTGCCAGTCGTCCCCCTTGTAGAACAGGGTGGAGGCGTTGAGCATCAGCATGGTGGGCTCCCCCCCGCTCTCCAGGAAGAAGGGCAGGGCCAGTACGTTTTCCGCCGACACCTGGGGGGTGGCGGAGGAGTGGGGCAGCTCGGTGCCGGAGTTCCACAGCATCCCGCTGTTGTACTGGGCCAGATAGGTCTGGGCGGGGCCGTATACGCTGGAGTGCCAGGTGTGCTGGTTGTTGCCCACCCGGGTCAGGTCAATCCCGTAGGAGGCCAGGGCCTCCATGTGGCGGTCAAACTCCCGCTGCTCGTACTCCGCCGAGGCGTACCAGTGGGTGAGGGTGTGTACCCCCAGGTAGTAGTTCTTTTCCTTCATCCAGTCCACCTGCGCCTGGAGCTGCTCCCGGAAGGGGAAGTACTCCGAGTCGATGGGGCAGGGCAGGCCGTACTCCAGCTGGCCGCAGATCAGGTCCAGCGCTCCGTCTCCGTTGACGTCGTAGAATACCGGCTTACAGTTGTTGCCGAATTTCAGGTGGGTGTTGCCCTTGTAGTTCTGCTCGTTGCCCTCAAAGTAGCCTGTAAAGGTGTAGCCGCTCCCCTGCCGCTCCAGCTTGGCCACATAGCCGTGGAAGGTGCCCAGGGCGATGTCCAGGGCTCCGTCCCCGTTCAGATCCACCGCGCAGGGGGCCGCCCAATCGGCGATCTCCTCAGGCAGGGAGATGGCCTGCTTCGTTCCGAACCCGCCGCCGGACTTGCCTCGATAGAGGGCCAGCCCGCCTCCGGCGGAGCCCACCAGCAGGTCGGCCACCCCGTCGCCGTCCATGTCGGCGGTCTCCGGGAAGGTCTGCACCTCCCCCATACCGGGATCCAGCAGCAGCTGGGGGGCCTCAAAGCTCAGGCTGCCCAGGCCCCGGAGCCAGTACACCTTGCCGTCCCCCGCCCCGGTGATCACGTCGGGGGTGCCGTCGCCGTCCACATCCCCAATGGCGGGGGCGGAGTGGCCGCCGGACACAGTGAGGTTGGCCCCCGTGCCGTCAGTCAGCATCACCGGGGTATCTACCGTAAACCGCTGGTCGTTGTTCAGCAGCTCATAGCAGTAGAACTGTCCGTCGCCGCTGCCGCACAGCAGCTCGTCGGCCCCGTCCCCATCCACGTCGCCGATGGTGGGATAGGCCCGCTCGGTATAGCCGCCGTCGTCGCTGAAATAGCTGATGGTGTTCTCCACCCACACCTGGCTGAGCCAGTCGTTGTCGCACACCACATGGGTGCCGGAGGAGTAAATGCCCTCGTACTCGTCCAGCTCATACTCCAGGCCGGTGTCGCTCTGGTTCACCAAATAGGTGACGCTCTCCGCCCGCAGCAGCCACCAATAGGGGTCCCGCACCAGGGTGTAGGACGGGATCTGTCCCGCCTCCTCCGCCAGCTGGGCAAACTGGCCCGCCGAGTCCTCCCGAATGGCGGTGATCTCCTCGTAGTGGATCTCCCAGGCGGCGGGGTTGGTGCCGAAGGGTCCGTACACCCGCTCCACGGCGTAGCCGTACTCCTCCATGGAGCGGTAGGCCAACAATTTCCCATAAAACAGCCGGTTGGCGCTGTTGGTGGAGTTGGCGAAGGGCTCCTGCCCCTCCCGGCTGGCCATCAGGGTGGGGGAGCTGATGGAATAGCCGTTGGGCAGCATGGGGTTGGTGAGGAGCACCTGCCCCTCCCCCACGTCGTTGAGGGTGTAGAGGGCCAGCTCCCCCGCCTGGGCGATGGTCCGGGCGGTGGTGACGGTAAAGCCATAGCCGTAGTCCTCTGCCGCCAGGGTCTCGGCGTTCTTGTAGCTGGGATACAGGGCGGCAAAATCCCGGATCAGCCCCTGGAACCCGGAGAGATTTTCCTCCACCTCCGGCCAGGTCAGCTCAGCGGGCAGCCCCTCCAGGGCGGTCCCCCCGGAGATCCCCAGAAATTCCGCCGGGAACTGGTCCCAGAAGGAGTTGTCCAGCACCAGCAGGCCGCCATTTTCCACATAGTCCACCAGGGCCTGCCGGATGTCCGTCCAGTTCTCCGCATCCAGCAGCGCCGGGTCGGCGATCACCAGGTCGCAGCCGGCCAGGTCCTCTCCCACCCCCAGCTCCTGGGCCGTCACATTGGCCAGGGAGGAGTATTCCAGATGGCTCAGGGTATCCTGCCAGCCGCCGGAGGACCCGGCATGGAGTACCCCGGCGGTCAGATCCGCCTGCTGGCTGAAGTTCAGCCCCTCCGGCGCCCCGGCGGGGGTCTCCCCCTGCTGGCGGCAGCCGGACAGACCCACCGTCAGCAGCGCCGCCAGCGTTCCGGCTGCCAGCCGCCTGCCCATTCCCTTGCCTCTCATGGCTCTGCTCCTTTCCCGGTCAAAACACACTCTAAAAGATTAAAATAGCACAAAATACCGTTTTTTTCAATAGTCCCTTCCCTTAAAAGGCGTACCGGCCGTCCCCCTCCCGGGTCAGCTGGCTCTCATAGAAGGCGGTGCAGGCCTGGGCCAGGTAGTCCGGATCCCGGCTCCCTGCGGTCTCCACGGCGGCGTGCATGGCCAGCTGGGCCATGCCGATGTCCACCATGGGGATGCTCACCTGCTGGCCCAGCAGGTTGCCCAGGGTGGAGCCGCCGGGCTCGTCCGCCCGGTTGGCGAAGGTCTGCACCGGCACGCCCGCCTTTTGGCAGATGGCCTGGAACACCCCTGCCGTCAGGGCGTTTGTGGTATACTTCTGGTTGGCGGAGTATTTGACCACCACCCCGCCGTTGGGATAGACCCGGTTGGCCGGGTCGGATTTTTCCCCAAAATTAGGGTGGACGGCGTGGCCGTTGTCGGCGCTGAGGAGCATACTGCCCGCCAGAGCCATCCGCCGCTCCTGCCCGTCCATGTCCAGGCAGCAGGCGATCCGCTCCAGCACGTCGGGCAGGAAGGTGCTCAGGGCCCCATGCCGGGTGCCGCTGCCCACCTCCTCGTTGTCGAAGATACAGCAGAGCTGCCCCGCCTTCTCCTGTCCCCTGGCGGAGAGCAGTCCCTCCAGTCCCGCCCAGGCGCAGCCCAGATCGTCAATGCGGGGAGCCTGGAACAGCTCCCCCTCCGCCCCCAGCAGCACCGGCTTCTGCCGGGGGACCAGTACCAGATCCCAGGCCAGCAGGGCCTGCTTGTCCACCCCCAGCTCCTCCGCCAGCAGGTCGGTGAGGGACTTGCTCCCCACCAGTCCGTACAGGGGCTGCATGTCCTTCTGGGGGTTATATTCGTGGCCCTTGTTGATATCCCGCTGCATGTGGATGGCCAGGCTGGGGATGGTGAGCAGATCCCGGTCCAGGTATACCAGCCGGCTCTCCGCTCCGGTCTGGGTGGCCACCAGCACCCGGCCCGCCACCGTCAGGGGCCGGTCCTGCCAGGAGGCGCAGTTCATCCCGCCGTACCCCTCCACCGCCAGACGCAGATAGTGTTTGTCTCCCTCCGCCAGGTCATTCTTCACCGCGAAGGTGGGGGAGTCGCTGTGGGCGGCGGTGAGGAGCCACCGCTCCGGCTTGTGCCGGGGCAGCCGGAAGGCGATGAGGCTGCTCTGGTTCCGGGTGACATAGTACCCCTGTCCGGCGGTCAGCTCCCACTTCTCATGCTCCTCCAGGGGGTGGAACCCCGCCTCCTTCAGCAGCTTGGCGGCCTGGGCGACGGCGTGGTAGGGGCTGGGGCTGTGATCTATAAAATCCATCAATGCTTGTACACGCATGGCACATATCTCCTTTCGTCAGTGGCCCCATTGTACCACGCCCACTCCCCTGTGGCAATCTTCCCGAAATTTTTCAGCGCCGGCGGAGCATTTCGGCCCGCCCGGGCGTAATAAGGGTGAAGGAGGGAGGAAAATGACCCAGTCCAACCGGTTGGAGGACGTGATCCCCGCCTATGAAAACACCCTGTACCGCGCCGCCCTGGCCATTTTGGGGGACCCCCAGGAGGCGGAGGACGTGGTGCAGGAGGCCTTCCTGCGCCTGTGGGAAAAGGACCCGGCATTTGAAAGCCCCGCCCACCAGCGTTCCTGGCTGCTGAAAGTGACCGTCAACGCCTGCAAAAGCCGCCTGCGCTCCCCCTGGCGGCGGCGCACCGCCCCGCTGCTGGAGAGCTATCCCGCCGCCGACCCGGAGGAACAGGCGGTGCTGGAGGTGATCCAGTCCCTGCCCCCCAAGGACCGGGCTGCGCTCCACCTCTATTATTACGAGGGCTACCAGACCGCCGAGATCGCCGCTATGACCGGCTGGCGGGAGGGCACCGTCCGCTCCCGTCTGGCCCGGGCCCGGGACAAGCTGCGGGAACTGCTGAAAGGAGAATGGGAATGAACCGCTATCGGAATTATATGGACCGCATCACCGCCCCTGCCAGCCTTCACGAAAAGCTGCTGGCCGGAGCGCCTCCCCGCCGCCGGAGAAACAGATACGCCCCGGCCTTTGCCCTGGCCGCCGCCTGCTGCCTGCTGGCGGTGGTGGGCCTGTGGCAGCCCTGGAGGGGGACCGTCCCCCAGCAGGTCTCCCCCACCGCCGGGGTGGCCGCCACCCCCGGCGTGGTGGAGAGTGCCCCGCCGGAGCAGACCACAGAACACACCCTGACCGTGGGAGGCGACCCCTTCCAGGGCCAGCCCCACACCTTTTTCGGTATCCCGACGCTCTCTTTTCCCGACTGCAACGATTCCGAAGCAATGATGGTGGACTACGGCCCGCAGGAGGGCTCCTTTTCCGAGCCTATGACCGCTGAGGATATTCTGTCCATTTTCGGCGGCGGGGATGACATCCCCTGGAGCCTGTGCTGGTACAATTTTGGTCTGGACGGCATGGTGATCTACAACGCCGACGGCACGGTGTACAAGGCCTCCATCCGGGGCGTGCGGGACACGGAATCCTTCACCCTGACCCTTTGGCCCGGTCAGTATCCCCTGCTGAGTACGATCTATACCGACGCTGCCGTTCAGGAGGTGGACGGGGTGGAGGTCACCAGCTCCATGACCTATGCCGACACCAACGGCGACCGGCTGTACGAGATGACCTGCCGGGCCACCTTCCAGGTGGGGGAGCTGGGGGTGGACTTCGTCTACACCGGGGAGAACGGGGACGCGGCCACCTGGCTGCCCTGCGTGCTTCTGTGGAACGCGACCCGGGCAGACGGGGGCTTCACCACCGAGCACCTGATCTCCCGCACCAACGGGGAGGGCTTTCTGGACCTGGGCACCGCCATAGTCCAACCGGAGGGCGGCCAGGAGCTGACCCAGGAGGAGGCCTATGGAGAGGATCTGGCTATCTTCCTCCCCGACCCGGATGCGCTTCCCCTGGGCTTCCGGTTTGGGAGCGCCCACCAGAGTGTGGACCAGGGCTGGGACTCCCTGAATATTCTGTATACCCATAGCTACGGCTATCTCTATGTCCAGGTCATGCGCTTTCCCTCTTACGCCAGCCTTCCGGCCCCCGACTTCCAGCCGGAGGATGTCACCGCCTCCGCTCTGGAGGCGTGGGGCAGCTATGGGGACGACGCCCTGTGGGACACCCCCGCCTGGGTGTACGACGCCTTTTCCATTCACTACCCCCAGGCCGACGGCTCCACCATTGTGGTAACCTGGGATGTAAAGGGGATTTCCCCCGCCGACCTGGCCGGACTGGTCACCGGCAGCGACGTGATCCTGCCGGCGGGCGGCCCCAAGGTCTTTCCCCTGGAATAGCGCAAAAAGCGGGAGCCCGCAAGGCTCCCGCTTTTTTACGGCACAAGGAACAGGGAAATGACCACGGTGAGGATCCCGCACACCCCGATGGCCAGCCCGCTCATGGCTCCCTCGGTCTCCCCCAGCTCCAGAGCCTTGGAGGTACCCACGGCGTGGGAGCAGGCGCCGATGGCCAGTCCGGCGGCCACCGGGTCCTTCACCCGGAACAGCTTGATGAGCAAAGGCGCGAAGATGCTGCCCAGAATGCCGGTGATGATCACCGCCACCACCGTGATGGCCTGGATACCCCCCAGGCTCTGGGAGACGCTGATGGCGATGGGGGTGGTCACCGACTTGGGCAGCAGGGAGGCGGTCACCGACTCGTCCAGCCGGAACAGGCGGCACAGGACGTAGATGCTGCCCATGGAGGTGAGGGACCCGGCTGTGCACCCCACCAGAATGGGCAGCCAGTTCTCCTTCAGCAGCTGGATGCGGGTGTAGATGGACACCGTCAGGCAGGCGGTGGCGGGGGAGAGGAACAGGTTGATCACCGCGCCCCCCTGGTTGTAGTCCTCATAGGGGATGCGGCAGACCAGCAGCACGGCGGACACCAGCACAATGGCGATGAGCAGGGGGTTGCACAGCTCCAGACCGGTTTTCTTCCGCAGCTGCACCCCGATGAGGAAGGCCACAATGCTCAGGGAGATGCCGAAAAAAGGAGACGCAAACAGCTCAGCCATGTTTCTTCCTCCCATCCATCAGCTTCCGGGTCAGGCTTACGGCATAGGCGGTCACCCCGAAGGTGAGCACGGTGCTGACCACGCACACCGCCAGCAGGGGCAGCAGATTGCTGGCCAGCACATCAAAGTAGTTGATGACGCTCACCCCGGCGGGGATGAAAAAAAACGCCATATTGGACAGCAGAAAGTCGGACTTTTCCCGGATGTGATCCACCCGCAGGACCCGGCTCAGCAGCAGCGCCAGCAGCAGCACCATGCCGATGACGCTGGCGGGAAAGGCAATGGGGAGCAGGGCCTCCACAAGCTGGCTGATCCAGCATATGGAAAAAATGATGGCAACTTGGATGATGATTTTCACGGAAATGCCGCCTCCAGGGTATTAAAATCAATTTCCGATTCTAAAACCATCCCACCCATTTGTCAAACCAAGATTCCGGCCCAATTTTCCGCCCCTATGGTACAATGTGCGCAAAGAGCGGGGCCGCGGCATCCGCCGCGGCCCCCCTCTTGCCTGTTCAGTCCAGAAATTGAATGCCGGCGCCGATCACTCCGTCGCCGATGTAGACGCTGAGGGTGGCGTCCATGGCCCCCTCCCAGCAGTGCTCATAGTCGGGGAAGGCGGCCCGCACCTTGGCGGACAGCTGGGCCATCTCCTCCGGCGCGCCGCCGTTGGCAACCCCCAGATTATACCGCCTGCCGGGCTGGAAATGCTGGCGCATCAGGTCCACGATCTTGTCCTGAACCTGGCGGCGGCCCCGCACCTTGGCCACGCTCTGGAGCTGGCCGTCGTCGGCAAAGGTGATGATGGGCTTGATCTGCAGCATGGTGCCCGCCATGGCGGCCACTTTTCCAATGCGCCCGCCCTTGTACAGATACTCCAGGGTATCCACCGAGAAAAAGGGGAAGGTGTGCTCCACCAGGAAGGGCACCCGCTGGGAAATCAGGGTGTCCCAGTCCGCGCCCGCCTGGATCTCCTCCCACAGCTGGAGCACCATGATGCCCAGCCCCAGAGAGCCGCTTTTGGAGTCAAAGGCCACCACCTCCAGGTCCTCCCGCTGGCTGGCCAGCAGGCGCACCATATTATAGGTGCCTGACAGGCCCCCGGAGAGCATCAGGGCAATGACCTTCTCGTACCCGTCGGCCCGGATGCGGTCCAGGGCGTCGCTGACCGCGCCCCCCTCGGGCAGGGAGGTGCGGGGCAGCTCCCCCCGATGCAGGCGGTCGTACACATCCTGGGCAAAGATATCCACGCCGTCGGAAAATTCCCCATCGGGACAGATGATCTTCAGCGGCACCGTATAAATGGGCTTGCCCGCCCGCATGCCGGCGGTAAGGTCCGCCGTGGAGTCGGTGAGCAGCGCGATTTTTTCCGGATTTGACAAGGTCATCATCCTACTCTATAATGAAGTCATTGTCGCATAACATTGTTATGTTATTATTATAACTGGTATGTAAAGGAAATGTCAAGGGGGAGCGGATATGGACTATCATCAGCGCCGGCAGCTGCAGGCCAAGCAGACCGAGCAGGCCATTCTGGAATCTGCCATGGTGCTGGCCCGGGAGCACAGTTTTGACAAGGTATCGGTGCGGGACATCTGCCAGCGGGCGGGGATTACCACCGGGGCCTTTTACCACCACTTCCGCTCCAAGGAGGATCTGCTCTCCCGGGGCTTCGCCCCTCTGGACCGGCACATGGAGGCGGCGCTGGAGGGGCATGAAAACGACCCGCCAGACCAGCGGCTGTGGCTGATTTTGTCCACCTACGCCCGCTTCACCCAGGAGCAGGGCTGGGAGCTGGTGGCCCGGTACTACCAGCGGCGGCTGGATTCCCCCGACGACTCCTCCTGCATGGACCCCACCCGCTTCACCCTGCGCTCGGTGCTGGAGTGCCTGCGGCAGATGGAGGCGGAGGGAGTGCCCATGCCGGGCTGCACCCCGGAGTGGCTGGCCGACTTTCTCTTCCGCCATTTCCGGGGCGTGGTGGTGGACTGGATCCTCCACCGGGGCAGCTACCCCTTATTATCCCGGCTGGAGCAGGATTATACCCTGTTCAGCCGCACCTTCCAAAAGGACTGACCTGATTTTTGTGTGGGACAGGCAACTTTTTCCTCTCAAGGGCATATGCATCCTTGACGGAGGTGAGGGCCATGTCCAGACTGTTGTCCAAACAAGGGGCGCGGGATCTGCTTTTGGGGGTGGGGCTGGTGGCGGCCACCCTGGCGCTGCTGCTCTATCCCCAGGCGTCCATGGAGGCGGCCCGTACCGGCCTGAAGCTGTGCGGCAACGTGATCATCCCCTCCCTGTTCCCCTTTTTCGTGCTCTCCTCCCTGGTGGTGGAGTTGGGGCTGGCGGGCTACCTGGGCCGGCTGCTGGAGGGGCTGATGCGGCCCCTGTTCAACGTCAGCGGAGCCTGCGCCTCCGCCTTCGCCCTGGGCTTTATCGGCGGCTATCCGGTGGGGGCCACCACGGCCATCGGCCTGTACCGCAACGGCATGTGTACCAAGACCGAGGCGGAGCGGCTGCTGGCCTTCTGCAACAACTCTGGCCCCGCCTTCATCCTGGGGGTGGTGGGCGCGGGTGTGTTCGCCAGCAGCCGGGTAGGGGTGCTCCTCTGCGCCGCCCACGCCCTGGCCTCGGTGTGCATTGGGATCCTGTTCCGCTTCTACGGCCGCCGGGAGGAGGGGCGGCGGGGCGGGACGGCGCCCCCCTTCAAGGCCCAGCGGTTTACCGCCGCCTTTACCGGGGCGGTGAAAAATTCCTTCCTCTCCACCCTGAATATCTGCGCCTTTGTGGTGTTTTTCACGGTGGTGATCCAGATGCTGGTGACCTCCGGCTTTCTCCCCGGCCTGGCCAAGGCGCTGGGGACGGTCCTGGCCCCCTTCGGCATGACGGCGGAGTGGGCCCAGCGGCTGCTCACCGGCGTGGTGGAGATCTCCTCCGGGGTGTGGACCCTGTCGGGGGACGGCACCCTCACCGGACGGCTGACCATGGCGGCCTTTATGCTGGGGTGGGCGGGCATCTCCGTCCACTGTCAGGTGCTCTCCTTTCTGGGGGACAGCGGCCTGTCCCCCCGCACCTACCTGATGGGCAAGCTGCTCCACGGCGGCCTGGCCGCCTTGTTCACCGCCGGTCTGGCCCGGGTGGTACCTCTGGACGCGGAGGTATCCGCCTACCTGGCCCAGCAGGTGGCCGACATCGCGGACACCGACTTCTCCAGCGCCCTGGTTTTGTCGGTGGTGTGCGCCTGGGTGGTGTTCCTGTTCTTTTTCCTGGTGGCGGCGGCAGCGGCCAGAAAAGGCCTTGGCAAGCGGCGGCGCTCCATGCTATAATGGTAAGCAGAAAAGGGAGGCGTTGTCCCATGCTGTTTCAAAAGAAAATCGAGCCCCGCTGCGCCTACTGCAAGCGTGGAACGCCGCTGGAGGGGGAGCAGATCCTCTGCCCCAAGAAGGGTGTGGTGACCCCCGCCGGGAGCTGCCGGTCGTTCCGGTACGACCCGCTCAAGCGGGTGCCGCCCCTGCCCACGGCCCCGGATTTCAGCGCCCTTAAAGATGAAGATTTCAAACTATAACCAGCTGTTTGACCCCGACGGTACGCCGCCGGGGTCTTTTTTTGCGCGTTTTTGCCCGCAAGGGCCTGCATAATCCGTCCATTGCCTGACATACTAACCCCATCAAGGAAGAAACAGGGGGCGCCCATGGAACGATTTCAGCTGAAAACAGCCATTTCCTTTGGCAACGACGCTCTGGCCGCTCTGGAGGAGCTGGCCGGGCAGCGGGTGATGGTGATCACCGACGATTTTCTGGCCCGGTCCGGCCTGCTGGACCAGGTGCTGGCCCGTCTGAAGGGCTGCACCGTGGAGAAGTACACCGACGTGGTCCCCGACCCGCCGCTGGTGATGGTGGCCCAGGGGGCCCGGAAGCTGGCCAACTTCAAGCCCCAGGCGGTGGTGGCCTTTGGGGGCGGCTCGGCCATGGACTGCGCCAAGGCCATGGTGGAGTTCGGCAAGAAGATGGGGGCGCCGGGGGAGATCCGGGTGTACGCGGTGCCCACCACCGCCGGCACCGGGTCGGAGGTCACCTCCTTCGCCGTGCTCACCGACAGCGAGAAGGGGGTCAAGTACCCCCTGGTGGACGACAGCCTGCTCCCCCACCAGGCGGTGCTGGACCCGGGCTTTCTGAAGGGGGTGCCCCCGGCGGTGACGGCGGACACCGGCATGGACGTGCTGGCCCACGCCGCCGAGGCCTACGTGGCCAACAAGGCCACGGTGTACACCGACGCTCTGGCGGAGAAGGCCTTTGTGCTGGCCTTCCAGAACCTCCGCCCCGCCTATGATGCCAAGGGGGAGAGCGAGGCCAAGGCGGACATGCTGCTGGCCTCCAACCTGGCGGGGATGGCCTTCAACGCCGCCGGGCTGGGGCTGTGCCACGGCATGGCCCACGCCCTGGGGGGCCGCTACCACGTGCCCCACGGGCGGCTCAACGCCATGCTCCTCCCCCATGTGGTGGCCTTCAACGCCGCCCAGCCCCAGGCCGCCAAAAAATACGCCCGCCTGGCCCAGCTGTGCGGCCTCTCCCCCACCAGCCGGTCCCTGATCTTCGGCCTCAACCGGCTGCGCAGCCAGCTGGGCCAGCCCCAGCGGCTATCCTCCTGCGGGGTGGACGGCAAGACCGTGAAGGCCGACTCCGACGCCATCGCCGCCGCCGCCCTGGCCGACCTGTGCACCCCCTCCAACCCCAGGCCCGCCACCGCCCAGGACGTGAAGGGCCTGCTGAAGGAGCTGGTCTGATGGGAGAGCAGCTGCTCTCGGTGGGCATCGACATCGGCACCAGCACCACCCAGCTGATCCTGTCCCGGCTCACCCTGGAGAACCGGGCCGCCCCCTTCACGGTGCCCCGGGTGGCCATCTCGGACCGGCAGGTGCTCTACCGCTCGGATATCCACTTCACTCCCCTGCTGTCCGATACCGTCATCGACGCCGCCGGGGTACGGAACATCGTGGCCGGGGAGTACCGCAAGTCGGGCTTCTCCCCCGCTCAGGTGGACACCGGGGCGGTGATCATCACCGGGGAGACCGCCCGGAAGGAGAACGCCCGGGAGGTGCTCTCCGCCCTGTCGGAGTTTGCCGGGGATTTCGTGGTCGCCACCGCCGGGCCCGACCTGGAGTCCATCCTGGCCGCCCGGGGAGCAGGGGCGGACGAATACTCCAAGGAGCATCACACCACCGTATTACACTTTGATATCGGCGGCGGCACCTCCAACCTGGCCAAATACGCCCACGGGGAGCTGCTGTCCACCGGCTGCCTGGACGTGGGCGGGCGGCTCATCAAGCTGGACCCCGGCGGGCGGGTGACCTACGTGTCGCCGGTGCTGGCCCGGGCCGGGTGCCCCGCCCCGGCGGTGGGGGAGCTGGCCACGCCGGAGGGGCTGGCCCCCGTCATTCAGATCATGGTGGAGGCCCTGGAGCAGGCGGCAGGCCTGCGGCCCGGCCGGGACCGGTTGGACGCCTTTCTCACCCAGGGCACCAGCTGGACGGCAGAGGCCGTCCCGGTGGTGTCCTTTTCCGGGGGTGTGGCCGACTGCATCTACCACCCGCCGGAAAACTGGCTGGCCTATGGGGATATTGGGGTGCTGCTGGGGAAGGCCATCGCCGCCTCCCCGGCCTTTCAGCGAGTGGGCCGGTTCCAGGGTGCGGAGACCATCCGGGCCACGGTGGTGGGGGCGGGGAGCCACGCCACCGACCTGTCCGGCTCCACCATTTTCTACCGGGATATTACCTTTCCCCTGAAAAGCCTGCCTATTCTCAAGCTGACCGCCCGGGAGGAAACCGGCACGGCGGAGGAATTGGCGGAGCGCATTGTGGACAAACTGGGCTGGTACGCCGATCAGGAGGGGCTGACCCAGCTGGTGCTGGCCCTCCGGGGGGAGCAAAATCCCAGCTACGCCCGGGTGCAGGAACTGGCCCAGGGTGTGGTCCGGGGTCTGGAGCCTCTGCGCCGGGCGGGCTTTGTGCCCATTGTGGCGGTGGAGGCCGACCAGGCCAAGGTGCTGGGGCAGGCCATGGCCGCCCTGTGCACCGGCCCCCTGCTCTGTCTGGACGGGGTGGGGGTGGACAACGGGGACTATATGGACATCGGGGCCCCGGTGGCCGGGGGCACGGTATTACCTGTTGTTATCAAAACCATTGCATTTCACAAATCGTAGCCGCAAAGGAGCGATCACATGATACTCAAGACCAAGCTGCTGGGGCATGTCTACGAATTCAAGTCGGTGAAAGACGCCCTGGCCAAAGCCAATGAGGAGAAGTCGGGGGATCGGCTGGCGGGGATCGCCGCCGAAAACGCCGAGGAGCGGGTGGCGGCCAAGGTGGTGGTGGCCAACCTGACCCTGGCCGACCTGCGCAACCACCCCGCCGTCCCCTATGAGGAGGACGAGGTCACCCGCATCATCCAGGACGACGTGAACGAGAAGATTTACGACCAGATCAAGAACTGGACGGTATCCGAGCTGCGGGAGTGGTTATTGGCAGAGAACCACGACGGGGACGCCATCCGGTGGGTGAGCCGGGGGCTGACGGCGGAGATGATCGCCGCGGTGACCAAGCTGATGAGCAACATGGACCTGATCTACGCCGCCAAAAAGATCAAGGTCACCGCCCACTGCAATACCACCATCGGCCTGCCGGGCACCCTGTCCTGCCGGCTCCAGCCCAACCACCCCACCGACGACCCGGACGGCATCCTGGCCTCCCTGCTGGAGGGGCTGACCTACGGGGCGGGGGACGCGGTGCTGGGCCTGAACCCGGTGGACGACAGCGTGGAGAGCGTGCGCCGGGTGCTGGACCGGTTCCACGAGGTGCGCAACCGCTGGAACATCCCCACCCAGATCTGCGTGCTGGCCCACGTCACCACCCAGATGGAGGCAGTGCGGAAGGGGGCCCCCTGCGACCTGATCTTCCAGTCTATCGCCGGATCCCAGAAGGGCAACGAGGCCTTCGGTCTGGACGGCAGGCTCATTGAGGAGGCCCGTCAGCTGGCCCTGAAGGAGGGTACCGCCGTGGGGCCCAACGTGATGTACTTTGAGACTGGCCAGGGCTCTGAGCTCTCCTCCGAGGCCCACCACGGGGCGGACCAGCTGGTGATGGAGGCCCGGTGCTACGGCTTTGCCAAGCGGTTCCAGCCCTATCTGGTAAACACGGTAGTGGGCTTCATCGGCCCGGAATATCTGTACAACTCCAAGCAGGTGATCCGGGCGGGACTGGAGGACCACTTTATGGGCAAGCTCACCGGCATCCCCATGGGGTGCGATGCCTGCTACACCAACCACATGAAGGCCGACCAGAACGATATCGAGGACCTGGCGGTGCTCCTCACCGCCGCCGGATGCAACTATTTTATGGGCATCCCCCACGGGGACGACGTGATGCTCAACTACCAGACCACCGGCTTCCACGAGACCGCCGCCCTGCGGGAGATCTTCGGCCTCACCGCCATTCCCCCCTTCCAGCGCTGGCTGGAGGACATGGGCTTTGTGGAGAACGGCAAGCTGACCGCCCTGGCGGGGGACGCGTCGGTGCTGCTGGCATAAGGAGGTTTTGCGCTTGAACGAACAAGAACTGCGCTCCCTGGTGGAGCGGATGGTGCTGGAGCTGGCGGGGCAGGAGCCGGTGAAAACCGCCCAACCCTCCCACGCCCCGGCGGAGCCCTCCAGCGGCTGCCTGGAGGACATCACCCAGACCGACCTGCGGGGGCAGTATCTGGTCCAAAACCCCCGGAATGAAACGGCCTTTCGGGAGCTGAAGAAAAAGACCCCCGCTCGCCTGGGCCTGGGCCGGGCGGGGGCCCGGTACCGCACCCTGTCCATGCTGCGGATGCGGGCCGACCACGCCGCCGCCCAGGACTCGGTGTTCTCCCACGTGCCCGACGAATTCGCCCCCCAGAACGGCTTTACCCCCGTCCAGACCCTGTGCCAGAGCAAGGACGAATACTTGACACGCCCGGACCGGGGCAGGCGGTTTGACGAGCAGAATCAGGCCATCATCAAAAAAACATTTGGCTCCAATCCCAAAATCGCCCTGGTGGTGGGGGACGGACTCAGCTCCGCCGCCATCGAGGCCAACGCGGTGGACTGCCTCCAGGCCATCCGGGCGGGGCTGAAGGCCTACAGCCTGGAGGGCGGCCCGGTGCTCTATGTGAAGTACTGCCGGGTGGGGGCCTCCGACCACATCGGGGACCTCACCGGGGCGGAGGTGGTGTGCATGCTGGTGGGAGAGCGGCCGGGGCTGGTGACGGCGGAGTCCATGTCCGCCTACCTGACCTACAAGCCCCACATCGGCATACCCGAGTCCAAGCGGACGGTGATCTCCAACATCCACAAGGGGGGCACCACCGCCGTGGAGGCAGGGGCCCACATCGCCGAGCTCATCAAGACCATGCTGGACAAAAAGGCCAGCGGCATCGACCTGAAGGGGTGAGGATATGACGGGAGATCTGATCCAGGCCAGCGTACTGGCCGCCCGCACCATCGCCAACGTCAGCGAGACGCTGGCCAAAAAGCTGGGCCTGCCCAACGGATACCGCTCCATCGGCCTCATCACCGCCGACAGCGACGACGTGACCTACTGCGCCCTGGACGAGGCCACCAAGACGGCGGCGGTGGAGGTGGTGTACGGCCGCTCCCTGTACGCCGGGGCGGGCAACGCCTCCACCAAACTGGCGGGAGAGGTCATCGGCATCCTGGCCGGGCCCAACCCGGCGGAGGTGGAGTCCGGCCTGCGCGCCTGCGCCGACTTTATGGAGAGCGGGGTGGGCTTCCGCTCGGCCAATGAGGACGACTCCATCGTCTACTTCGCCCACACCGTCTCCCGGACGGGCTCCTACCTGTCCAAGGTGGCGGGCATCCGGGAGGGGGAGGCTCTGGCCTACCTGATCGCCCCGCCCCTGGAGGCCATTGTGGGGCTGGACGAGGCCATGAAGGCCGCCGACGTGGAGCTAGTGACCCTGTTCCAGCCCCCCACCGAGACCAACTTCGGCGGTGGGCTGCTCACCGGCACCCAGAGCGCCTGCGATGCGGCGGCGGCCGCCTTTTCCGAGGCTGTAAAAGCGGTGGCCGCCCGACCCAAGGAGGTGTAACAGCATGGAATTTGACAAGGATCTGCGCTCCATTCAGGAGGTACGGGACCTGCTGACCCAGGCCCGCCGGGCCCAGAACGCCCTGGCGGCCATGAGCCAGGAGGACCTGGACCGGATCACCGCCGCCATCTCCGCCGCCGGGGCGGAGCACGCCGCACGTCTGGCGGCCATGGCGGCGGAGGAGACCGGATTTGGGAAAAAAGAGGACAAGGAGATCAAAAACCGCTTTGCGGCGGTGAGCTTGTATGAGGCCATCCGGGACCAGAAGACCCACGGCATCCTCCATGAGGACAGAGAACACCGGACGGTGGATATCGGGGTGCCGGTGGGGGTAGTGGCCGGGCTGGTGCCCTCCACCAACCCCACCTCCACGGTGATCTACAAGGCCATGATCTGCCTGAAGGCGGGCAACCCCATTATCTTCTCCCCCCACCCCAGCGCGGTGGGCTGCATCCTGGAGACGGTGAAGGTCATCCGCCAGGCGGCGGAGCGGGCGGGAGCCCCCACCGGCAGCATCTCCTGCATCACCACCCCCACCATTGAGGCCACCAATACCCTGATGCGCCACGATATCACCCGTTTGATCCTGGCCACCGGCGGGGCGGCCATGGTGAAGGCGGCCTACTCCTCCGGCACCCCCGCCATCGGCGTTGGGGCGGGCAACGGCCCGGCCTATATCCACCACACCGCCAACGTGGAGCAGGCGGTGAAGCGGATTCTGGACTCCAAGACCTTTGACAACGGCACCATCTGCGCCAGCGAGCAGAGCGTCATCATGGAGGCCCGGATGGAGCCGGCGGTAAAGGCCGCCCTCCGCTCTCAGGGGGCCTACCTGCTGGACGAGGAGGAGACAAAGCAGCTCTCCCGGTTCATCCTGCGCTCCAACGGCACCATGAACCCGGCCATCGTGGGCAAGAGCGTGGAGACGGTGGCCAAGCTGGCGGGGCTGACCCGGGTGCCCGCCTCCGCCCGGGTGCTGGTGGCCCGGGAGACCGGGGTGGGCAAGGGCCACCCCTACTCCAGCGAGAAGCTGGGGCTGATTTTGGCCTGCTATGTGGAGCCGGATGAGGAGGCGGTGCTCCGCCGGTGCGTGGAGATCCTGGAGTGGGAGGGGGCGGGCCACACCTTCGCCATCCACACCGAGGACGAGGCCGTGGCCAAGAAATTCGCCGCCGCCGTCCCCGCCAGCCGGGTGCTGGTGAACACCCCCGCCTCCCTGGGGGGCATCGGGGCCACCACCTGCCTGTTCCCCGCCCTCACCCTGGGTTGCGGAGCGGTGGGTGGCTCCTCCAGCTCCAACAACATCGGCCCTCTGGACCTCATCAACATCAAGCGGGTGGCCTGGGGGGTGAAGGAGCTGGAGCAGCTCCGGGGCCAGGCTGGTTCCGCCAGCCCCTACACCGTGGATGACAGCCTGCTGGACCGGCTGGTGGAGCAGATCATGGGGAGGCTGAAGTGACATGAGCGAGGTCAACGCCGAGGGCGTGCTGATGGACCCCAAGGAGAGCATCCTCCGGGAGGTCCAGGCCCTCACCGACTCCCTGGCCGCGCCGCCCCCCGAGCCTCCGGCCCCCGGGGCGGCCAAACCGAAAGCAAAATCTTCCCCCAAGGCAGGGGCCGCCAAGGCGGCTCCCAAACAGAAAGGAGAACACAAGATGGCAAATACAAACGCACTGGGTATGGTAGAGACCAAGGGACTGGTGGGGGCCATTGAGGCCGCCGACGCCATGGTGAAGGCCGCCAACGTCCAGCTGGTGGGCAAGGAGCAGGTGGGCGGCGGTCTGGTGACCGTCATGGTCCGGGGGGACGTGGGGGCGGTGAACGCCGCCACCGACGCGGGGGCCGCCGCCGCCGAGAAGGTGGGCGAGCTGATCTCCGTCCACGTCATCCCCCGGCCCCACGCCGAGGTGGACCACATTCTGCCCCATGGCGAGGGGATGAGCGAGTAAATGGAGCTGCTCACCCGCGAGGATGTGCGCCGGATGTCGGACAACGGGACCCGGGGGCCGGTGGTGGTAAACAAGGGCCAGACCCTCACCCCCGGGGCCAGGGACTGGCTGGCCGCCCACAAGGTCCAGGCGGTGTATCCCCAGGGGCGGGAGGAGGGGAACCTCCCCTCCCCCGCCGTGTACCGCACCCCCTCCGGCGCCACCCTCACCGAAAAACCGGAACACATGACCCATCTGAAGGGCAATATCCTGGTGCCCAAGGACCACCCCCGCATTGCCTTTCGGGGGATGATCGACGCGCTGGAGGCGGAGACCCTGCTGACCCAGCGGGCGGCGGCGGACTATCCAAAGCTGGTGGCCGAACTGGAGGAGGTGCTCTCCTTCGTGCGCAACTTCATCCGGTGCGACGTGCTGGACGAGCCTTTGCAGGAGGTCAGGCTGTGCGGCTACAGCGCCGCACAGCTGCGGGAGTACTCCCACTACCCGGACAAACATCTGGGCCAGCCCCACTTTCTCCCGTCCCACACCGACTCCCCCGCTCTGCTGGCGGTGAACCGGCTGCGCACCCTGGTGCGGCAGACCGAGCTGTCCGCCTACGCCGCCTTTAAAGACGCCGACGGAGCGGTGACCCGGGGGGACATCATCCTGGGCCTCAACCGGCTCAGCTCCCTTATGTGGATCATGATGTGCAAGCTCAAGGGGGGACAATATGAGCGCCATTAGTACCCTTTCGCTGGAACATCTGGCGGAACAGATCGTCCGGCGGTTGACGGTGGAGGTGGAGGCCAGCGGCCGCCACGTCCACCTGTCCCGGGCCCATGTGGAGGCCCTGTTCGGGCCAGGCTACCGGCTCAACCGGGTAAAGGACCTGTCCCAGCCGGGGCAGTTTGCCTGCGCCGAGCGGGTAACCCTGGTGGGACCCAAGGGCATTTTGCAGAACGTGGTGGTGCTGGGCCCCGAGCGGGAGGAGAGCCAGGTGGAGATCTCCCTCACCGACGGCGTTGCCCTGGGGCTCACGCCGCCGGTGCGGCTGTCGGGGGACATTGCGGGCACCCCCGGCCTCACCATCCGCCACGGGGACCGGCTGGTAACCCTGGACCGGGGGCTCATCGCCGCCAAGCGGCACATCCACATGACCCCCGCCGACGCCGCCCGGTTCGGGGTGGAAAACGGCCAGGAGGTGCGCCTGCAGGCCTTTACCGCCCGGCCGGTGGTCTTTGAGGGGGTGGAGGTGCGCATCTCCCCCAAATTTGCCACCGCCGTCCACATCGACTACGACGAGGCCAACGCCTGCGGCTTCCAAAAGGGCGACCGGGGCATGATTTTGCCGTGAGGCTGGAATGGCGGGGTTCCACGCTGGTGATCACCTGGCTGCCGGTGGACTGCATGGGCCGTCTGGCGGCCCTGGCCCCCGGCAGTCCGGGGGAGACCGAGGTGCTGGCCGCTCTGCTGGCCGGGGCCCGGGTGTGCCTGGACCGGCGGGCCATGGAGTACCGCCGCTACCGCCGCACCGCGCCGGCGGGGATTTACCGCCGCTGTCTCTCCCTGGAGCGGCGGCTGAGGGAGATGGGCGTCTGTGTTATTGGGACAAGTGGCCGGTAAGGTATGGGCCACCAAAAAATCCCCCGCCCTCACCGGCCAGACCTTTCTGACGGTGGAGGTGGGGGAAACCACCCTGGTGTGCGCCGACTGCGTGGGGGCCGGGGAGGGCGAGCGGGTGCTCATCGCCACCGGCGGAGCCGCCCGGGTGGCGGCGGGTGAACATATCCCCGTGGACGCCGCCATCGTGGGCATTATCGACCCGTAAGGAAAAGAAAGGGGACATGCTTGAATGTCCATCAACGAGATCATCGTCTACCTGATGGTGGTGTTCATGGCTCTGGGGGCCATCGACCGGATCATCGGCAACCGCTTCGGGCTGGGCGAAAAATTTGAGGAGGGCATCCTGGCCATGGGCTCCCTGGCCCTGGCCATGGTGGGCATCATCTGCCTGGCCCCGGTGCTGGCCAATCTGCTGCGGCCGGTGGTGGTGCCCTTCTACCAGTTTTTGGGCGCCGACCCGGCCATGTTCGCCGGCACCATTCTGGCCAACGACATGGGCGGCGCCCCCCTGGCCCAGGAGCTGGCCCTCACCCCCGAGGCCGGGCAGTTCGGCGGGCTCATCGTGGGCTCCATGCTGGGCCCCACCATCGTGTTCACCATTCCGGTGGGCCTGGGCATCATTCAGGCGGAGGACCGGCCCTGTCTGGCCACCGGCGTACTGGCGGGTGTGATCACCATTCCCATCGGCAGCTTTGTGGGGGGCCTCATCGCCGGGTTCCCGGTGGGCATGGTGGTGCGCAACCTGCTGCCCATCGTGCTCTTTGCCGTCCTCATCGCCCTGGGGCTGGCCTTCATCCCCAACGGCATGGTAAAGGGCTTTCAGGTGTTCGGCAAGCTCATCGTAGTCATCATCACCATCGGCCTGGCGGTGGCCATCATCCAAAAGCTCACCCCCCTCACCCTCATTGAGGGCCTTAACCCCATTGAGGAGGGCATCTCCATCGTGGGGGATATCGCCATTGTGCTGGCGGGGGCCTTCCCCCTGGTGTTTGTCATCACCAAGGTCTTTCAAAAGCCCCTGATGAAGCTGGGGCATCTGCTGGGCATGAACGACGTGGCGGCGGCGGGCCTGGTGGCCACCCTGGCCAACAACATCCCCATGTTCCAGATGCTCCACGACATGGACCGCCGGGGTAAGATCATCAACGTGGCCTTCGCGGTGTCGGCGGCCTTTGTGTTCGGCGACCACCTGGGCTTTACGGCGGGCTTTGATGCCACCATGATCTTCCCCATGATCGTGGGCAAGCTGGTGGGGGGAATCACCGCGGTGGCGGTGGCCATGTTCCTGACTCGAAAGGAGGCGCAGCATGGATAGAGCGCAGTTGGAAGCCATCATCCGCCAGGTGCTCGCCGAGCACCTGGCGGGCGGCGTTCAGTCGGTGAAGGTGCCGCAGCTGGCGGTGACGGAGGAGCACCGGATGAACACCGGCAATCCGGGGGATCAGGTGTACACCCGGGACCTGTTCACCCTGGAGCAGTCCCCCCGGCTAGGTGTGGGCATCATGGAGATGCGGGACACCACCTTCCCCTGGACCCTGAATTATGACGAGATGGACTATGTCATCAGCGGGCGGCTGGAGATCCGCTGCAGCGGCCGGACGGTGTCCGCCGGGCCGGGGGAGCTCCTCTATATCCCCAAGGGCAGCGGGATTGAGTTCTCGGTCACCGGCCACGCCCGGTTTCTCTACTTCGTCTACCCCGCCGACTGGCAGAACCAACAGTAAGGGGGCATACCCTGGGACAAACCTGCATATAGATCCAACAGTTACCCAAAACAAGCAGGAGCGTGGATGGATATGCAGAGTGGTTGGAATGAAAACCGGGCGCTGCTCCGGGGCACCGCGGCGGCGGACCCGGTGTGGTCCCATGAGACCCACGGCGTGGTATATGAACTGTTTCCCCTGGAGGTGCTGCGGCTGTCTGGCTCGGCGGACCGCATCAACATCATCGCCCCCCGGACGCTGCTGGAGCACTGTCCGGTGCGGGCGGGGATGCCCCTGGAGGTGGAGGGGGAGGTGCGCTCCTTCAACAACAAGAGCGGGCGGGGCAGCCGGCTGGTCATCACCCTCCACGCCCGCTCCCTCCGGCCGGGGAACGGCCCGGACGAAAACCGCCTGGTGCTGGCGGGGGTACTGTGCAAGCCGCCGGTGCTCCGCCGCACCCCCCTGGGCCGGGAGATCTGCGATCTGATGCTGGCGGTGAACCGGCGGTACGGGCGGGCGGACTATCTGCCCTGCATCGCCTGGGGAGCCCTGGCCCGGTGCTGTGGGGAGCTGGGTGTGGGGGACGGCCTGCGGCTGGACGGCCGGTTTCAGAGCCGGGACTATCATAAGGTGGAGCAGGGGATCACGGAAAAGCGCACCGCCTATGAGATCTCGGTGATGCACCTGGAGCCCATGCCCGGGGAGTGCGCCCCCTTGCGCGCCGCCGCCAAATCCGATATCATATAGGAAGAGAAAAAAAGAAGGGCGGAGATACATATGGAGATCCTGGTGGTGGACGGCCAGGGGGGTCGGATCGGGCAGCAGCTGGTGCGGGCCATTCTGGCCCGGTTTCCCGGGGTGGAGGTGCGGGCGGTGGGTACCAACAGCATGGCCACCGCCGCTCTGCTGAAAGGGGGCGCGGCCCAGGGGGCCACGGGGGAGAACGCCCTGATGGTGGCCTGCCGGAAGGCGGACGTGATTCTGGGGCCCCTGGGCATCGTCATTGCCGACGCGCTGATGGGGGAGATCTCCCCGGCCATGGCGGCGGTGGTGGGACAGAGCCCGGCCAAGAAGATCCTGATTCCCATGAACCAGTGCGATATTTTCGTCTCCGGCGTGTCCGAGGGGCCGGTGTCCCGTCTGCTGGAGGGTGCGGTGGATCAGCTGGGCCGCCTGCTGGAGGGATAACCCGCAGCAAGTCAAAAGGGGGCTGCCGCAATCCGTTGCGGCAGCCCCCTTTTCATGCCAGGCCCAGCAGCCGGGCCACAGTAGCCACGCAGAAGCACAGCCCCACCCCCACTCCAGTGGGTAAGAGGACCGCCAGCAGCGTCCACTTCACGCTGCCGCTCTCCTTTGCGATGGAGAGGCAGGTGGTGGAGCAGGGCCAGTGGAACAGGGAGAACAGCAGGGTACACACCGCCGTCAGCCAGGTCCAGCCGTTGTCGGTCAGCAGCCGGTGGAGGGCGCCCAGGCCCTCCGCCTCCTGAATGGTGCCGGTGGAGAGGTAGGCCATGATGGCGATGGGGATGACGATTTCGTTGGCGGGAAAGCCCAGGATAAAGGCGGCCAGGATCACCCCGTCCAGCCCGATGAGCCGGGCGAAGGGATCCAGGAATCCGGTGATGTGGTCCAAGACGGTGACGCCCCCCACCGTCACATTGGCGCACAGCCAGATTACCAGCCCCGCCGGGGCGGCCACCGCCGCCGCCCGGCCCAGGACAAAGATGGTGCGGTCCAGGATGGAGCGCACCACCACCTGCCCTACCCGGGGCCTGCGGTAGGGGGGCAGCTCCAGGGTAAAGGAGGAGGGCACCCCCTTCAATACGGTGGCGGAGAGGAAACGGGAGACCTGGAAGGTGACCGCCACCCCCAGCACGATCACCCCCGTCAGCAGCAGGGCGGCCCACAGC
>NZ_NFIQ01000030.1 GCF_002159455.1 Flavonifractor sp. An306 | reverse complement strand
CCGCCCCCCCTCCGGTGGAGGACCAGGCGGCCGCCGCCTTCCGCCGCACTGAGGAGATCCGCCGCAAAGCCCTGGCGGGGCTCAAATCTCCCAAGCCCTCAGAGAAAAAGGGGGGGAAAGGGAGCCCCAAGAGCCGCGGCAAGCTGCTCTTCGGCAAGCACGAGATCAAGCGCATGGCCACCCCCATGCGTCAGCTGGAGCTGGACATGGGCACGGTGATCGTGGAGGGGGACGTGTTCGCCATCGACCACCGGGAGCTGAAAAAGCGGGGGGCCTGGGTGGTGTCCTTCGATGTCACCGACTACACCGGGTCGGTGCGCATCAACAAGTTCTTCCCCGGGGACGAGGGCAAGGGCATTGTGGACGGGGTAAAGAAGGGCCAGCGGCTGCTTATCCAAGGCAAGCTGAACATCGACCGCTTCACCGGCGACATGGTGCTGGAGCCCTACGCCATCATGGAGACCGAGCGGGAGCAGCGGGTGGACGGCGCGCCGGAGAAGCGGGTGGAGCTCCATCTGCATACCAATATGTCCGCCATGGACGCCCTCACCGCCGTGGGGTCCAAGATGGACTCCCCCATCGGCAGCGACAAGAACGTGGTGAAGCGGGCGGAGCGGTGGGGCCACCGGGCCATCGCCATCACCGACCACGGGGTGGCCCACTCCTTCCCCAACGCCTGGCACTCCGCCAAGCAGATCAAGCTCCTCTACGGGGTGGAGGCCTATTTCATCAACGACGTGGACGACCGGGTGGCCGTCCACGGGGAGCAGGACCAGCCCCTGGAGGGGGAGATCGTCTGCTTCGACCTGGAGACCACCGGCCTGGATAACCGCCGGGAGGTCATCATCGAGATCGGGGCGGTGGTGCTGCGGAACGGGGAGGTGGCCGAGCAGTTCTCCACCTTTGTGGATCCGGGCAGGCCCCTGACTCGGGAGATCACCGAGCTCACCGGCATCACCGACCAGATGCTGGAGGGGGCCCCCTCCCAGGAAAAGGCCATCCGGGCTTTTCTGGACTTTGTGGGGGACCGGCCCCTGGCCGCCCACAACGCTGAGTTCGACATGGGCTTTCTGGCCGCCGGGTGCCGCCGGCTGGGCATCCCCTTTGACAAGACCTCCATTGACAGCCTGATCCTGGCCCAGAACCTGCTGCCCGACCTGGGCAAATACAAGCTGAATATCGTGGCGGAGCACCTGAACCTGCCCGCCTTCAACCACCACCGGGCCTATGACGACGCGGCCACGGTGGGCTATATGCTCATACCCTTCTTCGACATGCTGCGGGACAAGGGGGTACATACCCTCCAGCAAATCAACCCCGCCATGGCCAGGCTCCGCTCCGGGGGCAAGGCCAAGCGGCACCCCAAACACCTCATTGTGCTGGCCAAGAATCAGCTGGGCCTGCGCAACCTGTACAAGCTGATCTCCGCCTCCTACCTGGACCACTTCAAGCGGTATCCCATCATGCCCAAGAGCCTCATCAACCAGCACCGGGAGGGCCTGATCATCGGCTCGGCCTGCGAGGCGGGGGAGCTGTTCCAGGCCGTTATCAAGCGCAAGGACTTTCAGGAGCTCAAGCGCATCGCCTCCTGGTACGACTTTCTGGAGATCCAGCCCCTGTGCAACAACGCCTTCATGCTCCGCAAGGGGATGGTGCGCAGCGAGGAGGAGCTGCGGGACTTCAATCGCACGGTGGTGGCCCTGGGGGAGGCCCTGGACAAGCCGGTGTGCGCCACCGGGGACGTCCACTTCCTGGACCCGGAGGACGAGATCTACCGCCATATCCTGCTGGCCTCCAAGGGCTTTGAGGACGCCGACTCCCCCCTGCCCCTCTACTTTAAGACCACCCAGGAGATGCTGGACGAATTTGCCTACCTGGGGGAGGAGAAGGCCTACGAGGTGGTGGTGCGCAACACCAACCTGGTGGCCGACTGGTGCGAGGAGGTAGTGCCTCTGCCCCAGGGCCTGTTCGCCCCCAAGATTGAAAACTCCGCCGAGGAGCTGACCAGGCTGGTGTGGGACAAGGCCCACGCCCTCTACGGCGAGGAGCCTCCCCAGATCGTGGTGGACCGGATCAACGCCGAACTGGGGGACATCATCAAATGTAAATACGACGTGATCTACATGTCGGCCCAGAAGCTGGTGCAGGACTCCCTGGACCACGGCTACCTGGTGGGTTCCCGTGGCTCGGTAGGCTCCTCCCTGGTGGCCTTCATGTCGGGCATCACGGAAGTCAACTCCCTGCCCCCCCACTACCGCTGCCCCAAGTGCAAGCACTCCGACTTCGAGACGGCCAAGGAGCTGGGTATCGGCTGCGGGGCCGACATGCCCGACGGGGTGTGCCCCGTCTGCGGCACCCCCTACGAAAAGGACGGCTTCAACATCCCCTTTGAGACCTTCCTGGGCTTCGGAGGCGACAAGGTGCCCGATATCGACCTGAATTTTTCCGGCGAGTACCAGTCCAACGCCCACCGGTACACCTTTGAGCTGTTTGGCCAGACCCACGTGTTCCGGGCGGGCACCATCGGCACCGTGAAGGACAAGATCGCCTTCGGCTACGTTAAGCACTATCTGGACGACCACGGCATCAACGGCACCCGGGCGGAGGAGAACCGCCTGTCCCTGGGGTGCAGCGGGGTGAAGCGCACCACCGGCCAGCACCCCGGCGGCATGGTGGTCATCCCCCAGAACCGGGAGATCTATGACTTCTGCCCGGTGCAGCATCCCGCCGACGACCCCAACAGCGACATTATCACCACCCACTTTGAGTACCACTCCATGGAGTCCAACCTGCTGAAGCTGGACATGCTGGGCCACGACGACCCCACCATGATCCGGATGCTCCAGGACCTGACAGGGGTGGACCCCCAGAAGATCCCACTGGACGACAAAGACACCATGAGCATCTTCACCTCCTCCAAGGTGCTGGGCTTTGAGAATGACCCCATCCTGGGCCCCACCGGGGCGGTGGCCATCCCCGAGTTCAACACCAAGTTCACCCGGGGGATGCTGATGGACACCCAGCCCCATGAGTTTGACATCCTGCTGCGGCTGTCCGGCTTCTCCCACGGTACCGACGTGTGGCTGGGCAACGCCCGGGACCTGGTGGTGGAGCAGGGTATCCCCGTCGGCCAGGCCATCGGCTGCCGGGACGACATCATGATCTTCCTCATCTCCCGCGGCATGCCGGAAAAGCGCTCCTTCAAGATCATGGAGGCGGTGCGAAAGGGAAAGGGTCTGCCCGACGGGGCAGAGGAGGAGATGAAGGCCGCCGGCGTGCCCGACTGGTACATCGGCTCCTGCAAGAAGATCAAGTACCTCTTCCCCAAGGCCCACGCCGTGGCCTACGTCATGATGGCCTTCCGCATCGCCTGGTTCAAGGTCCACCGGCCCCTGGCCTTCTACGCCGCCTTTTTCTCCATCCGGGCCAAGGCCTTCGACGCCACCTGCATGTGTATGGGTATGGACGTGTGCAAGGCCAAGATGCAGGAGATCGAGAGCAAGGAGAAGCCCACCCCGGTGGAGGAGGACATGCTGGTCACCCTGGAGGTGGTGTACGAGTTCTACCTCCGGGGCTTTACCTTTGAGGCCATGGACCTGTACCGTTCCCATGCGGTGAACTTCCTGCCCGACATGGAGAAGGGCACCCTGCTGCCCCCCTTTACCTCCATCCCCGGCCTGGGGGAGACCGCCGCCTGGTCCATCATGGAGCAGCGGGAGGGCAAGCACTTTATCTCCATTGAAGAGTTTTCCGCCGCCTGCCCCAAGGTGTCCAAGACCCACATCGAGCAGCTCAAGGCGGTGGGGGCCCTGGACGGTATGCCGGACACCAGCCAGATCACCCTGTTTGACATGTTCTGAGGAAAGAAAGAGAGGTTTGTATGAAAAAACGCCTTTTGTCGCTGCTGACAGCGGCGGCGCTGCTGTGCACGCTGCTGAGCACCACCGCCCTGGCCCGGGAGACCGACTTTTTTGACGCCTGGCCGGAAGACGTGGACTTCAACACCCTGACCTGGGGCCCGGCGGACGCCGGGGAACTCTATGGCCTGCTGGAGGACCTGAAAGCGGCCTGCGCCCAGTCAAACAACGAGGCCCGGGTACTGGAGCTGATGGAGCAGGTCGAGACAGAATGGGAGGACCTGCAGACCCGGTATGCCGTGTGTACGGTGGCCTATTACCGGGACGTGACCGCCGTTGCCCAGGACTATGTGGCCTGGGGCCAGCTGATGGTAGAGGCCCAGAACGCCTATATCCTGGCCCAGCGGGAGCTGCTCCAGTCCCAGTACGGACAGGCGCTGGCTCAGGCCGTGGGAATGGAGGCGGAGGAGCTGCTGGCCCAGCTGACCCCGGACGACCAGCGGCAGCAGGAGCTGATGAGCCGGGACCAGGAGCTGATCAACGACTACTGGACCGCCGTGGGCGCTGAATATGAGGTGACCTGGCAGGACCGGAGCTGGACCCAGGCGGAGCTGGATCAGGACGAGAGCCTGACCCCGGAGGAGGCCGGTCAGGTGCAGCGCCTGCTGGACCAGGCCCGCAATGCCGCCGCCGTTTCCATTTTGCTGGAGATGGTGGAGGTGCGCAACGAATACGCCCGCAGCAAGGGATATGACAATTATGCCTCCTACGCCTATGAGAACGTATATTACCGGGACTACAGCCTGGAGGATGCCCAGCAGCTCTATGCCCAGGTGAAGGAGGAGATCGCCCCCCTGCTGAACCAGATCCCGCTCGTAGTCCAGAACCGGGAGGAGCTGTTTGACGACCAGCTGAGCGATTATGTGGCCGACCTGACTCAGGAGGAGACGCTGGAGCTGGTGGAGCCCTGTGTGGAGGAGGTCTCCAGCGAATACGCCGAGCTGTTCCGGTATATGCGGGAGAACAACCTGGCGGATATCGGTCCCCTGGACACCAAGATGGACGTGGGCTTTACCACGGACCTGCCCGCCTACCGTTCGGCGGTGATGTTCAACTGTCCCTCCGGCAGTTACTACGATGTGGAGAGCCTGCTCCACGAGTTCGGCCACTACGCCGAAATGTGTCTGTCCGATGCGGTGGGGGGCGGCTTTGAGTGCATTGACGTGGCCGAGATTGACTCCCAGGGTCTGGAGCTGCTCAGCCTGAACTTTGCCGATCAGATGTTCCCCCAGGCCGGAGACGCCTACCGGGTGCGGGTGCTGTACCAGCTCCTGACCAATGTGGCAAACGGCTGCCTGATGGATGAGTTCCAGGCGGCCCTGTACGCCGGCGGGGACTGGACGGCGGAGGAGCTCAACGCCTTGATGGAGGAGCTGCTGGAGGAGTACGATATCGTTGGAATGTTCGGGGACAACTCCGACTACAACTGGGTGCTGATCAGCCACACCTTCGAGTCTCCCATGTACTATATCAGCTATGCCACCTCCGCCCTCTCCGCCCTGGAGCTGTTTCTGGATGCTCAGACCGATTTTGACGGGGCGGCGGATACCTACCTGAGCCTGGTGGCCATGGGCACCGGCCTGGGCTACCGGGAGGCGGTGCGTGAGGCCGGGCTGTCGGATATCTTCCAGGCGGGTGCGGTGTCTGCCCTGGCCCAGAGGCTCCAGGACTACCTGAATGGCCAGGTGTATGATCTGCCGCAGATGGCCGACCTGGAGGGCCACTGGTCCTCGGACGCGGCTCTGTTCTGCACTGCCGTCGGCCTGTTCCGGGGTGACGGGGCGGGCAGCTTCCGGCCCGACGGCACCATGACCCGGGCCCAGATGGTTACCATCCTCTGGCGGCTGATGGGCCAGCCGGAGCCGGAGGGAGCGCCTGTGTCCTTCACCGACGTGGCGGATGGCGTCTGGTATGCCCAGGCGGTCCAGTGGGCTGCCCAGACCGGCATTGTGAAGGGAACGGGGAGCGCCCGGTTTGAGCCCGATGGGTTGGTGACCTGGGAGCAGCTGGCCGTCGTGCTGGACCGCCTGCTGGGGGAGGACAGCGCGCTGGGCGGCGAACTGGACAGCCAGGGCGTCCTCACCCGGGGAGAGGCTGCGGTCCTGTTCCAGCGCCTGCTGACCGGCGACCTGGCGGCCTGATTGGTTTGCCGCCTGTCAGAACCCCCGGACCTTCTGGCCCGGGGGTTCTTCGCCTGTATTTCCACTTGACAATGGTTGGATGTTATAGTATAGTAGCGTGGTAAAGTGCGAAAGTAGAAGGGGGAACTCCCATGAGCGTCATGATTAACACCCCGGAGGGCACCCGGGACCGGCTGTTTGCCGAGTGCCAGGAGCGCCGCCAGGTGCAGGCCCGTCTGACCCGCCTGTTCCGGCAGCGGGGTTTTTTGGAGGTGTCCACCCCGGACACCGAATTTTATGATCTGTTTGCCCTGTCGGGCAGCGCCATCCCGCAGGAGCGGATGATCAAGGTGTGGGACCCCAGCGGCAAGATCTGCGTCATGCGGCCCGACTCCACCACACCCATCGCCCGGGTGGCGGCCACCAAGCTGAAGGCGGTGGCGCTGCCCCAGCGGCTGTACTACGACCAGACAGTGTACCGTTCCAACCCCGCCCACAACGGCGGCAGCCGGGAGCTCCCCCAGTGCGGGGTGGAGCTCATCGGGGCCGGCGGGAAGAAGGCGGACGTGGAGATCATCGTCACCGCCATCGACGCCCTGCGCTCCTGCGGGGCCGCCAGGTTCCATGTGGAGCTGGGCCACGCCGGGTATTTCCGGGAGCTGGCCGGCCGGCTGGAGCTGGGGGAGGAGGCGGTGGAGGAGATGCGGGCCCTCATCGAGGGGAAGAACTTCGCCGCCCTCAACGCCTTTCTGGAGCCCCACCGGGGCAACCCGGCCTGCGCCGCCCTGGAGCGGCTCAGCCGCCTGTTCGGTGGGGTGGAGGTGCTGGCCCAGGCGGAGAAGCTGGCGGGCAAGACCCCGGCGGTGGACTATCTCTCCGAGGTGTACGACGAGCTGTCCGCCGCGGGCTACGGGGCCTATGTCCGCTTTGACCTGGGCATGGTCCATCAGATCGACTACTACACCGGCGTGGTGTTCCGGGGCTATGTGGAGGGGGCGGGAGACGCCGTCCTCTCCGGCGGCCGGTACGACAATCTGGTGGGGGTGTTCGGCCGGGAGGCCCAGGCCACCGGCTTCGCCGTGGATGTGGACGCGGTGGCCCGCACCCTGCCGGAGATCGCCCCGCCGGTGCTGCGGGTGGTGGTCCACTACGAGCCGGGCTATCTGGCTCAGGCCCTGGAGGCGGTGGACGGCCGCCCCGCCGGCACCAGCGAGCTCTCCCCCTGCCGCACCCTGGAGTCCAGCCTGAACCTGGCCCGGGACAAGGGGGCGGAGGCTGTGCTGGTCTTTGACAAGGACGGAGAAAGGATGGTGCGGGTATGAGCGAGCGTCTGAAAATCGCCATCACCAAGGGCCGCCTGCTGGACAAGAGCGTGGAGCTCTTCGAGGGGGCGGGTCTGGACTGCTCCCCCATCAAGGACCCGGGCCGCCGGCTGGTCCACAGCCTGCCCAACTACCCCCTGGACGCGGTGCTGGCCAAGGCCCCCGACGTGATCACCTACGTGGAGCACGGGGTATGCGATCTGGGCATCGTGGGCAAGGACACCATTCTGGAAAAGGGCGGGTCCTTCTATGAGGTGCTGGACCTGGGCTTCGGCAGGTGCCGCTTCGCCCTGGCCGTCAAGCAGGGCAGCGACTTCTTTGGTACCTACAAGACCCGGCGGGTGGCCTCCAAGTACCCGGAGGTGACCCGGGCCTTCTTTGCCCAGAAGGGTATGGATGTGGACATCATCAAGATCGAGGGCAGCGTGGAGCTGGCCCCCATCCTGAACCTCACCGACGCCATTGTGGACATTGTGGAGACGGGGGCCACTCTGAAGGCCAACGGCCTGGTGCCCATTGAGGACGTGGCCCCGGTGTCCGCCCGGCTCATTGTCAATACCGCCAGCATGAAGCTGTATAAGGATCAGATCGCAGATTTTATCGCCCGCTGCGAGGGAGAATTGGAGAAGCGGAAATGATACAGATTGTAAAGGCCGACGGCTCCGCCGAGGAGGCGGTGCTGGCCGCCATGAGGGCCCGGGCCGCCCAGGCCAACCAGGCCATCGACGCCGCCGCGGCGGAGATCATGGAGACCGTCAGGGAAAAGGGGTTTGAGGCGGTGCGGGACTACTCCCTCCGCTTCGACAAGGCCGAGCCCCGGGAGCTTACCCCGGCTGAGCTGGACGCGGCCTATGGCCGCTGCCCCAAGGAATTGATCGCCGCCCTGGAGCGGGCGGCGGCCAATATCCGGGATTATAACGAAAAGCTGCTGAGCCGCACCATGGAGTGGACCTCCCCCGACGGAGGGATCGTGGGCCGGGTGGTCCGGGGCCTGACCCGGGTGGGCATCTACGTCCCCGGCGGCACCGCCGCCTACCCCAGCAGCGTGCTGATGAACGCGGTGCCCGCCAAGGTGGCGGGGGTGGAGGAGATCGTCATGGTGACGCCCCCCACTGAAAACCTCAACGACGCGGTGCTGGCCGCCGCCAAAATCGCCGGGGTGGACCGGGTGATCGCCGTGGGCGGCGCCCAGGCGGTGGCCGCCCTCACCTACGGGGCGGGCTTCATCCCCCGGGTGGATAAGCTGGTGGGCCCCGGCAACGCCTACGTGGCCGCCGCCAAGCGGCAGGCCTACGGCAAGCTGGACATCGATATGGTGGCCGGTCCCTCTGAGGTGCTGGTGATCGCCGACGGCAAGGCCAACCCCAAGTTCGTGGCCGCCGACCTGCTGAGCCAGGCCGAGCACGACAAGCTGGCCTCCGCCGTGCTGCTCACCGATTCCATGGAGCTGGCTCAGGCGGTGGACGCTGAGATCATCCGCCAGACCGGCTATCTCAGCCGCTCGGAGATTATGGAGTGCTCCCTCCGGGACTTCGGCTGCGCCATCGTGTGCGAGAGCCTGGCCGACTGCGCCGCTCTGGCCAACGAGGTGGCGCCGGAGCACCTGGAAATTGTCACCGAGGATCCCAGGGCTCTGCTGCCCGCTATCAAAAACGCCGGGGCGGTGTTTTTGGGGGCCTGGTCCCCGGAGCCTCTGGGGGATTACCTGGCCGGGCCCGACCACGTGCTGCCCACCAGCGGCACCGCCCGGTTCTTCTCCCCCCTCAGCGTGGACAGTTTCCTCAAAACCATGAGCATCATCCAGTATGATCAGGCCAGTCTGGCCCCCATCAAGGACCAGATCATCACCCTGGCCCAGAGCGAAAAGCTCACCGCCCACGCCAATTCCATCCAGGTGCGGTTTGAATCGGATGGGCTGGTCAAGGAGGAAATTTGATGGACATTCCCGTGTATCAATCGGATGCCCCAGTGCGGGCCTATTCCATAGAGCGCAAGACGAAGGAGACCCAAATCAGTGTGAACCTCTGCCTGGAGGGCGGGCCGGTGGAGATCCACACCGGCATCGGGTTTTTCGACCACATGCTTACCGCCTTTGCCTTTTACGGCGGCCTGGGGCTGGAACTGGCCGTCAAAGGCGACCTGGAGGTGGACGGCCACCACACGGTGGAGGATACGGGCATCGTGCTGGGCCAGGCTATGAGCCGGGCTTTGGGGGGCCGGAAGGGGATCCGCCGGTTTGCCTCCGCCTACATCCCCATGGACGAGGCCCTGTGCTTTGCCGCCCTGGACTTCTCCAACCGGCCTTTCCTGGTGTTTGACGCCGACATGCCCCAGCCCATGATCGGCGCCTATGACGCCTGCCTTACCGAGGAGTTTATGCGGGCCTTCGCGGTAAACAGCGGCCTGACCTTACATATGAAATGTCTGTACGGCAAAAACGCCCACCACATCACCGAGGCCCTGTTCAAGGCCCTGGGGGTGGCGGTACGGGAGGCCGTCCAGGTCACCGGCGCCGGGGTCACCTCCACCAAGGGGGTGCTGTGATGGCGGGAGAGCTGCGGGTGCGCCCCTACAGGGCGGAGGACCTGCCCGCCCTGGCGGAGATCTGGAACCAGATTGTGGAGGACGGCGTGGCGTACCCCCAGGAGGAGACCCTGGACGGGGTAGAGGCGGCGGCCTTTTTTGCCGGCCAGAGCCGCACCGCCGTGGCTGAGCTGGACGGGAAGGTAGTGGGGCTATATATTTTGTACCCCAACAATGTGGGCCGCTGCAGCCACATTGCCAACGCCAGCTACGGCGTGAGCCGGGACTGCCGGGGCCGGGGCGTGGGCCGGGCCCTGGTGGAGGACAGTCTGGCGGCCTGCGGAGCGCTGGGCTTCCGGCTGCTCCAGTTCAACGCTGTGGTGGCCAGCAATCTGGGAGCAATCGCCCTGTACCAGTCCCTGGGTTTCCAGCGGGTGGGAACCATTCCAGGCGGATTTCGCCTGAAGGACGGCAGATATGAGGATATTATCGTCTTTTACCACAGGGTATAAGGCGGAAGGAGAGAGCGCATGGGCTATACCGCCATTGTGGATTACGGCGTGGGCAACCTGAAAAGCGTCACCAACGCCATGGACTACCTGGGCCTGAGCACCCGGATCACCAGCGACACCAGGGAGCTGGAGCAGGCCGACGCCATCATCCTGCCCGGCGTGGGGGCCTTCCCCGACGCGGCGGATAAGCTGCGCCAGACCGGCCTGGACAGGGTGCTGACCGCCCAGGCGGAGAAGAAACCCATCCTGGGCATCTGCCTGGGGATGCAGCTGCTGCTGGACCGGGGAGAGGAAGTGCGGGAGTGCGCCGGTCTGGGGCTGGTACCCGGCCGGGTGCGGAGGATCGAGACCGGCCTGAAGCTGCCCCACATCGGCTGGAACAGCCTGAGTTTCCCCAATCCCTCCCCGCTGCTGGCCGGGGTGGAGGAGGGCAGCTACGTCTACTTTGTCCACTCTTTCTGTGCCGTGGCGGACGACCCGGCCACCGTCATCGCCCGGACCGACTACGGCGTGCCGGTGACGGCGGCGGTGCAGCGGGGCAACGTGTACGGCTGCCAGTTCCACCCGGAGAAGAGCGGCGAGGTGGGGCTGCAGATTTTACGGAATTTCGGAGGGCTGAACACATGATCCTGTTTCCGGCCATAGATTTGAAGAACGGTCAGGCGGTACGCCTGTACAAGGGGGACTTTGCCACCGCCCATCAGGTGGCCGCCGACCCCCTGGCGGTGGCCAGGGATTTTTATAATGCCGGGGCCCGGTATGTCCATATGGTAGACCTGGACGGGGCCCGCAGCGGCGCCCGGCAGAACGGGTCTATCGTGCAGGCGGTGGCGGAGCAGTCCGGCCTGAAGGTGGAGCTGGGGGGCGGCATCCGCTCCATGGCCGACCTGGAGGAAGTATTTTCTCTGGGCGTGTGGCGGTGCGTCATCGGCTCCGCCGCCGTCAGTCACCCGGAGTTCGTAAAAGAGGCGGTGGAACAGTACGGCGAGCGGGTGGCCGTGGGCATCGACGCCATGGACGGCATCGTGAAAACCGCCGGGTGGGAGCAGTCCTCGGGGCTCAACTACCTGGACTTCTCCAGGTCCATGGAGGGCCTGGGGGTCCGCACCATCATCTTTACCGACATCGCCACCGACGGCATGCTGTCCGGCCCCTCCTTTGACCGGCTGGCGGAACTCCAGAAGGCGGTAAGCTGTCAGATCACCGCCTCCGGCGGGGTGTCTTCCAACGAGGATCTGTCCAAACTGAACGCCATGGGCCTGTACGGGGCCATCATCGGCAAGGCCTATTATGCCGGGACGGTGGACCTGCCGGCGGCGGTAAAGGAGGCGGGCGAGCAGTGTTAGCCAAACGGATCATCCCCTGCCTGGACGTGCGGGACGGCCGGGTGGTGAAGGGGGTCAACTTTGTCAACATCCGGGACGCCGGAGACCCGGTGGAGCTGGCCAAATATTATTCCGACCAGGGGGCCGACGAGATCGTATTCCTGGATATCACCGCCACCAGCGATGCCCGGGACACCGTGGCCGACGTGGTGGAGCGCACCGCCGCCCAGGTGTTCGTCCCTCTGACGGTGGGGGGCGGCATCCGCACCGTGGAGGACTTTCAGCGGCTGCTACGGGCGGGGGCGGACAAAATTTCGGTGAACTCCGCCGCCGTGGCCCGGCCGGAGCTGATCTCTGAGGCGGCGGAGCGGTTCGGCTCCCAGTGTGTGGTGCTGGCCGCCGACGCCCGGGCCAGAGGCGACGGCACCTGGGAGGTTGTCGTGGCGGGCGGAAGAAAACCCACCGGCATGGACCTCATCCAGTGGGTCAAACAGGCGGAGGCCCTGGGGGCGGGGGAAATTCTGCTCACCTCCATGGACGCCGACGGCACCAAGGCGGGCTTTGATTTGGCCATGACCAAGGCGGTCACCGAGGCGGTGTCCATCCCGGTGATCGCCTCCGGCGGCTGCGGGTCCCTGGCCCATTTTGCGGAGGTCTTTGAACAAACCAACTGTGACGCCGCACTGGCCGCTTCCCTGTTCCACTTCGGGGAGCTGACGGTACCCCAGGTGAAGGACTATCTGCGCACCCAAAACATCCCCGTGAGGTGAACCATGGACTTTGATTTGCATTTGCTCTTTCAGAAATCCGACCTGATCCCGGTGATCATCCAGGACGCGGAGACTAAAGATATCCTGATGCTGGGCTTCACCAATCGGGAGGCGGTGGAGCTGACCCTGAAAACCAGGACCGCCTGGTTCTGGTCCCGCAGCCGTCAAAAGCTGTGGAACAAGGGGGAGAGCTCGGGCCACTTCCTCCATGTGAAGAAGGTGGTTACCGACTGCGATACCGACACCCTGCTCTATCTCTGCGTACCCCAGGGCCCCACCTGCCACACCGGGGCCAGAAGCTGCTTTTTCAACGACATTTGGGAGGAAACCACATGAATGATACCGTATTGCGGGACCTGTACCAGGTGGTGCTGAACCGCAAGAGCGACCCTCAGGAGGGGTCCTACACCTGCTACCTGTTTGACAAGGGCCTGGACAAGATCCTGAAGAAGGTGGGGGAGGAGTGCTCCGAGACCATCATCGCCGCCAAGAACGGCAAGCAGGAGGAGACGGTGGGGGAGATCTCCGACCTCATCTACCACCTAATGGTGATGATGGCCGACCAGAACATCCCCCTGGACGCGGTGCTCTCCGAGCTGGAGCGCCGCAGCCACAAGATCGGCAATCTCAAGCAGATGAAAACCGTGGACCATGAGACCTGAAAAGGAGGCGCTGCCTGGGCAGCGCCTCCTTTTTTATGCCTGACCGTAGGTGACGAACAGGGTATACAGCCGGCTGATGGTGTTCCAGCTGTCCTGATCCAGGATACCGGTCTCCGGTCGGCCGTCCAGCCGCTGGACCCAGCGGATGTTGCGCTGGGTGGCGGCGTCGTTCTGGCCGGTGACGGGGGCGGACTCCACCCCGTCCAGCAGCCGGGCCAGGGCCCGGAACATGGACTGCACCAGATAGAGGTGGACGCTGTTCTGGTCCGGCTGGACGGTAAAGCCGCCCTTGGGGTAGGTCCGGCCGGGGAGAGGGCCCGCCAGCCGGGCCCTGGCCTGGAGATAGAGGGCGGCGATGGCGTCCCAGGTGGCCTGGTTTACCTGCCCGGTGACCGGGGGAAAAAACTCCCGCTGAAACAGCATGACGGCCTCCAGGGTGCGCTCCCCAAAGATGCCGTCGGGGGTGAGGCGGGGGAGGAAATCATAGAGGAAGGACAGCTCCCGCAGCATGGTCTGGAGGCTGCGGACGGGCTGGCCGATGAGGCGGATCTCCTGGGGTACAATCATGAGGCGGCTCCTCTCTGGTCGGCGGAGCCCAGGGTCATGGGCTGGCCGGGATACTGGGTCAGGCCGGTGGCCTGGCTCTCAGGCAGGTCGGGACGGAATTGCTCGGGGATCACGTTGGTGTAGGTGCTTACCGTGTCCACGATACCGGCATACAGCCGGTACAGGGCGGCCCAGGTCTGGGGGCCCATGATGCCGTCCTGGGGCAGGCCGGTCATCCGCTGGACGGCGATGACGGCGTTTTTGGTGGCCGGGCCGTAGATGCCGTCGATGGCTACCGAGGGAATGTTGCTGTAGAACTCGGCCACCACCGACAGCACGTACTGGATCACCTTCACCGACTCCCCACGGTCCCCCTCCCGCAGCACGTTGGGGAAGGGCTGGCTGCCGGTTTCGGGGTAGTAGGTCTGGCCCTGGCTGATGAGCTCCGCCAGGTCCAGCACCCCCACGTAGAGAAACACCATTTTATACCAGGTGGAGTTGCCCACAATGCCGTCGGGGGTCAGGTCGAAGATCTCCTGGAACTTTTTCACCGCCGCCTCGGTGGCCGGGCCAAAGACGCCGTCCACCGGGTAAACCTTGGGTATGGCGGGGTAGTCCCGGGAGATCCGGTTGAGCATCACCTGGATGCGCTGCACCGCCTCGCCGCTGTCGTACCGGCGGATGGGGTAACCGGGGTAGGAGTAGCGGATGCCCTGCACCGGGGCGTTGGTCACCAGCTCGATGTTGTCGCCGTAGTAGTAGCGCAGGATGGACATGTAATCCGCCCCCTCCTCCGCCATGGCCTGGCTGCCCCACTGGGAGAGCCCGTCGCAGGTGACGGTGGTGCCGTTGCAGAATTTGGCGGCCAGGGGCTCCACAAAGCCGATGCGCCGTATGTAGGAGTTAAACATCTCATCCACCAGCTGGCTGATGTTCTCAAAGATATTGCGGCCCTTGATGAACTTCTGGTCGTAGGCGGTGGAGGAGGTGATGTTGAAGGGATAGCCCCGGCTGGGGTAAAACTCGGTGTACACCCGGTTGAGGGCGAAGGAGATGATGGCCAGGATGTTGGCATGGAGGGCGGCGGTCTCCCAGGTGGGGTAGATTTCGCTGGAGGCCACGTTTTTCACGTAATCGGGAAAGGACACCGTGACGTTCTCCGCGTTGGACCCCGGCGGGCCCAGGTGTACCGTGATGTACTGGGGCACGTAGGGGGTAATGGGCAGGGTTTCAGGCATGCTATCCCTCCTTTACAGGCTCTGGGGCGGGATGTTCACCGGGTGCTCGGGCAGCAGGGCGTCCGTCTGCTCCGGCAGGGGGATGAGCTCCAGGTCCTGGATGGTCTCCGTATTGGGGAAGATCTGCACGTTTTCCACCACCAGCAGCTCATAGCCCGGGGACTCCGCCCAAATGTCGCACACCGCGAAGGGCTCCACCGTGCCGGGGGATTCACTGGCGGCGTCATCCGGGGTGCTCACCTGTACCGGGGCGGTGCGGCCGTTTCCGTCGGTGACCCGCACCGCCAGCAGTTTGTGCCGACCCTCCGCTCCCCGCTGGGTAAAGGCCACCGTGGCGCCTGATACGGGAATCTGTGCCCTTGAGGTGTAAACCCGGGTCAAAATGGTTCCAAATGCGTCCAACTGACATTCCTCCTTTTACGGCATCCTATGCCGCCAGGCTCCCCGGGGTTCCCCGGTGAATTGGACGGGAGAAGTTGACAAGGGCACCTGTTTCGAGTAAACTAAACAGGAACGATTGGCAGTTATGCTCTGGAAAGAGTGTGATTTATGATGAAAAAGCAAAAGGTGTCCAGCGCGGTGATCCGCCGCCTGCCCCGATATTACCGCCACCTGAACGACCTGCATCAGGCGGGGGTGGAGCGCATCTCCTCCAACGCCCTGGGGGCGTCTCTGGGCCTTACTGCCTCCCAGATCCGGCAGGATCTGTCCTGCTTCGGTGAATTCGGGCAGCAGGGCTACGGCTATAATGTGAGCAGCCTGCGGGACGAGGTGGCTGACATCCTGGGAGTCAACCGGGGGCACAGCGCTGTGATTTTGGGCGTGGGCAACCTGGGCCGGGCGCTGATGGAGAATTTCCACTTCGACCGCTTCGGCGTGACCCTGGCCGCCGCCTTTGACGTGGTGCCGGAAATTGTGGGGCGCTCCTGCTCCGGGGTGCCGGTGTACCATACCGACCAGCTGGAGGAGTATTTGACCCAGCATCCGGCCAATATCGGCGTGCTGACGGTGCCTGGCCGGGTGGCCAACCGGGTGGCCGAGCGGCTGGTTTCCGCCGGCGTCAAGGGGATCTGGAACTTCACCAATATCGAGCTGACGGTGGATGCCCCCGACATTGTGGTGGAGGATGTCCACTTTGCCGACAGCCTGCTGGCCCTGAACTACATGATTTCGGAGGCGCCATGAAGAAAACCATCGTGCTCCTGCTGACGGCCGCCGTTCTGGTGAGCGGCGCGGCGGCTTACGCCACCGGCGCCCTGACCGGGGAGTCGCTGATTTCCAAAAGCTACATCACTGATACCTATGTGCCCGACGTGGAAAAGCAGGTCTCCCAGCGTGTGCAGGAGCGGACGGAGCAGGCTTACCAGGCCGCCCTCACCGCCCTGAACCAGGCCCACAGCGCCTATCTGGCCCAGGCCGGCAGCGGCGGCAGCGGCAGCGGCGAAACAGTCGGGACGGGAACCTATGTATCCGCCCTGACCGATCTGCGATTCAAGAAGGGGGACGTGATCACCCTCTCCACCGGCTCCGGCGGGATGCTGCTGGCGGGGGACGCATGGATATCCTATACCGGCGGCGGGGTGGTGGACGTGACGGCGGGGGAGACGGTTCTCTCCGGCACCGCCATGGTCCCGCGGCACCGCTATTTGGCGGGGGAGAACACCACCGCCAGCCTGACCATCACCTCGGATACCGCGGTGCTCAGTGTGGAGGGGTATTATTCCCTTGCCGTCAGCGGCAGCGTGGACTATAACGCCCTGGCCGACGCCCTGTTTGAGATGGGTCTGTTCCAGGGCAGCGGCACCACATACGGCAGCGGCTACGACCTGGAGAACCCCACCACCCGGATCATGGGGGTGGTGATGTTCCTGCGCCTTATCGGGGAGGAGCAGGCCGCCCTGTCCAGCACGGCAGTCAACCCCTTTGTGGACACCCCCGCCTGGTGCGACCGCTATGTGGCCTACGCCTTTGAGAAGGGCTACACCAACGGCGTGGGAGAGAGTGCCTCCGGGGCGCTGTACTTTGCCCCTGACCGCCAGATCTCGGCGGAGGAGTACATGACCCTGATTCTCCGGGCCCTGGGCTATACCGACAGCGGGGCCGCCCCCGACTTTACCTGGGATACCGCCCTGTCCAAGGCTGTGTCCTGGGGGATCCTCAGCAGCGGGGAGCAGGCTATGCTGTCCCAGAGCCAGTTTTTGCGGGCCCAGGTGGTCTATCTCTCCTATTTTGCCCTGAACGCCCCCATGAAGGGGGGCGGCGTGCTGCTGGACCGCACCGTGTCCAGCGGCGGACTGAACCGCGGCCAGCTGGAGCAGATCATGGCGGCGGTGACAGTGCCAAGACTGTAAGATGGGAACGCGCGGCCCCTGCGGGGGCCGCGCGTTTTGTCTGTCAGAAGGGACAGGGTGGAAGGGGAGGAGTTTTGGTGATGTTGCGCATTGACAACTGTTAGCAATGAAACTAAACTGGGAGTAGCGCAAAAAAGGAGATGAGCGGATGCGTCAGGAGCACCACGTGGGATATGAGATCAAGGCGCTGGCCAACCTCTTGCGGCGCAAGGTGCTGGAGACCGCGGGAGAGCCCGAGGGAGACGATTTTACCGAGATGCAGGCCAAGATTCTGGGCTTTTTGTGCCATAATCAGGATCAGGAGGTGTACCAGAAGGACATTGAGGAGGCCTTTTACATCCGGCGGTCTACCGCCTCCCGCCTGCTGAAGCGGCTGGAGGCTGACGGCTTTATCCTGCGGCAGTCGGTATCCTGGGACGCCCGGCTCAAGCGGGTGACCACCACGCCCAAGGCGGAGGCTCTGCATCAGGAGATTATGGAGCGTATCGCCAGCGTGGAGCGGACGCTGACCCGGGACATTTCCCAGCAGGAGCTGGACCAGTTTCTGGCCACGGTAGAGAAGCTCAAGCGGAACCTGATGTAGGAGCGCGACAACAGAGATCCAAGGAGGAGACCTATGAAGAAGAAACGAGGGCTTACAAGCTGTATTCAGGAATTTACGCGGGATACCATTCTCACCCCCATCTTTGTCATCGGTGAGGTGGCCTTTGACGTGCTGATCCCCATGATGACCGGCAAGCTGCTGGACGAGGGCGTAAAGGCGGGCAGCATGTCCCATATCCTGCAGTACGGGGTTCTGGTGGTGGCCATGGCCCTGATGGCCCTGCTGCTGGGCGCCCTGTCCGGCCGGTTCGCCGCCCGGGCCTCCACCGGCTTTTCCCGCAATCTGCGCCGGGAGATGTATCAGCAGGTGCAGAAGTTTTCCTTTTCCAACATTGACAAATTCTCCACCGGCGGCATCATCACCCGCCTGACCACCGATGTGACCAACGTGCAGATGGCCTTTATGATGATCATTCGCATCGCGGTGCGTTGCCCCATCATGCTCATCTGCGCCTGGGTGCTCACCTTTACCATCAATCCCCAGCTGGCCCTCATCTTCCTGGTGGTTATCCCCATCCTGGCGGTGGGCCTGCTGGTGATCATGAAGTCGGCCCATCCCCTGTTTGAGCGGGTGTTCAAGAAGTACGACTGGCTGAACAACGTGGTACAGGAGAACCTGCTGGGCATCCGTGTGGTGAAGTCCTTTGTCCGGGAGGACCACGAGAAGGAGAAGTTCGGCAAGGTGTCCAATGAGATCTACATGGACTTCTCCAAGGCGGAAAAGATCATCGCCTTCAATATGCCCCTGATGCAGATCTGCGTCTACGCCTGTATGCTCACCGTGTCCTGGATCGGCGCCAACCTGGTGGTGGGCGGCGAGCTGACCACCGGCCAGCTCACCAGCATGTTCAGCTATATCATGATGATCCTCATGAGCCTGATGATGCTGTCCATGGTGCTGGTGATGATCATTCTGGCCCGTGCCTCCGCCGAGCGGATTGTGGAGCTGCTCAACGAGGAGAGCGACCTGAAGAACGGGCCCAACCCCGTCCATGAGGTGAAGGACGGCTCCGTGGTCTTTGAGAACGTCAGCTTCAGCTACGCCAAGGACCCCACCAAGGAATGCTTGAAGGACGTGAACCTCACCATCAATTCCGGCGAGACGGTGGGTATCTTGGGCGGCACCGGCACCTCCAAGACCACCCTGGTGCAGCTGATCCCCCGCCTGTACGACGCCACCGAGGGCCGTGTGCTGGTGGGCGGCGTGGACGTGCGGGACTACGACATGGACGCCCTGCGGGAGCAGGTGGCCATGGTGCTCCAGAAAAACGTGCTGTTCTCCGGCACCATCAAGGACAATCTGCGCTGGGGCAACAAGGAGGCCACCGACGAGGAGATGGTCCGGGTGTGCAAGCTGGCCCAGGCCGATCCCTTCATTCAGGAGTTCCCCGACAAGTACGACACCCACATCGAGCAGGGCGGCTCCAACGTGTCCGGCGGCCAGAAACAGCGGCTGTGTATTGCCCGGGCTCTGCTGAAAAAGCCCAAGATCCTCATTCTGGACGACTCCACCTCCGCCGTGGACACCAAGACCGACGCCCTGATCCGCAAGGCCTTCCGGGATGAGATCCCCGAGACCACCAAGTTCATCATCGCCCAGCGTATTTCCTCCATTGAGGAGGCCGACAAGATTCTGGTGATGGACGGCGGCAGGATCGCCGCCATGGGCACCCACGACCAGCTCCTCAAGAGCTGCGAGATCTACCGCGAGATTTACCAGTCCCAGACGAAGGGAGGCAGCGACGATGAATAAGTATCCGGTCAAAAAGTCCCACACCGTCCGCCGGCTGATGCGTTACGTGGGCAAGGGCTACGGCGTGCAGTTTGTGCTGGTGCTGCTGTGTATTCTGGTCAGCGCCACGGCCTCTGTGTCCGGCTCCCTCTTCCTGGGCTCCCTCATTGACGACTATATCACCCCCCTGCTGGCCATGGACAACCCGGTGTTTGACGGGCTGCTCCGTGCTCTGACCATGATGGGCTGCCTGTACCTCACCGGCGCGCTGTGCGCCCTGATCTATAACCGGCTGATGGTCACCATCTCCCAGGGCGTGCAGAAGAAGATCCGGGACGACCTGTTCGGCCACATGCAGGAGCTGCCCATCAAGTACTTCGACACCCACGCCCACGGCGACGTGATGAGCGTCTACACCAACGACGTGGACACCCTCCGCCAGATGTTCTCCCAGAGCATCCCCCAGGTCATCAACTCCCTGATGATGATTGTGGTGGCCTTCATCGGGATGCTGTTTACCGATCTGCTGCTCACCGGCGTGGTCATCCTGTGTATCATCGGCATGCTGACCGTCACCCGGTTCCTGGCGGGCCGCAGCGGCCGCTATTTCGTCCGCCAGCAGGTGAAGCTGGGCGATCTGAACGGCTATATCGAGGAGATGATCAACGGCCAGAAGGTGGTCAAGGTGTTCTGCCATGAAGCCGAGGCCCAGGAGGGCTTCGACCAGGTGAACAACGCCCTGTTTGAGAGCGCCGACAAGGCCAACAAGTACGCCAACATCCTCATGCCCATCCTCATCAATATCGGCAACATCCAGTACGTGATCATTGCCATGGCCGGCGGCGCCCTGGCCCTCAGCGGCATCGGCTCCGGCATCACCCTGGGCGTCATCGCCACCTTCCTCCAGCTGTCCAAGAGCCTGTCCAACCCCATCAGCCAGATCTCCCAGCAGCTCAACTCGGTGGTCATGGCCCTGGCCGGCGCCCAGCGGATCTTTGATCTGATGGATGAGCCGGTGGAGGAGGACCACGGCAGAGTGACCCTGGTGAATGTGAACTTTGACCAGGAGGGCAACCTCCATGAGACCGACCAGCGCACCAATATCTGGGCCTGGAAGGTGCCCCAGGAGGACGGCAGCTACTCCTACGTGCGCCTCACCGGCGACGTGCGCTTTGACGACGTGGACTTTGCCTACGAGGAGGGCAAGACCATCCTCCACGACATCACCCTGTTCGCCAAGCCCGGCCAGAAGCTGGCCTTCGTGGGAGCCACCGGCGCGGGCAAGACCACCATCACCAACCTGATCAACCGCTTCTACGATATTGCCGACGGCAAGATCCGCTACGACGGTATCTCCATCAACGACATCCACAAGCCCGACCTGCGCCGCTCCCTGGGCATCGTGCTCCAGGATACCAACCTGTTCACCGGCACCGTCCGGGAGAACATCCGCTACGGTAACCTGGAGGCCACCGACGAGGAGGTGGAGGCCGCCGCTCAGCTGGCCAACGCCGACGACTTCATCCGCCGCCTGCCCCAGGGGTATGACACCATGCTTACCGGCAACGGCGCCAACCTGTCCCAGGGCCAGCGGCAGCTCATCGCCATCGCCCGGGCCGCTGTGGCCGACCCCCCGGTGATGATCCTGGACGAGGCAACCTCCTCCATCGACACCCGTACCGAGGCCATTGTCCAGCAGGGCATGGACGCGCTGATGAGCGGCCGCACCGTGTTTGTCATCGCCCACCGGCTCTCCACCGTCCGCAACTCCGACGCCATCATGGTGCTGGACCACGGCCGGATCGTGGAGCGGGGCAACCACGAGGACCTGATCGCCCAGCACGGTATCTACTACCAGCTGTACACCGGCGCATTTGAATTGGAGTAAAAAAGCAGCCCCTTTCCCGCACCTCTCCGCCGCCCTGGCATAGTATGGAATGAGACCGGGCCGGACAGCGGGAGCCACCCGCCGCCAGCTCCAGGTTTCCATTTTAAACCAGGAGGTACTTCATGATGGGGTGCAACAATGGCTGTGGTTTTGGCGGCGGTAGCTGCCTGTGGATCATCCTGATCATCATTCTGCTCTGCTGCTGCTGCGGGAACGGCAACGCGGGCGGTAACAGCTGCGGCTGCGGCAACAGCTGCTGCTGAGACGACCGTACCATAGCCGGAAGCCGGCATAACAAGGAGCGCCGCGGGGCATTGCCCCGCGGCGCTCCGTGCTTTTTCCATATAATAGAAAACAGATAGGAGATGTTGTTATGAATCAGCACGCAAAGGTGACCGCCCTCTTTTTCAGCCCCACCGGAGGTACCAGGGCCTATGTGGAGGAGATTGCGGGCGCCATGTCCGACCACGTGGAGACATGGGATCTGACCCGGCCGGAGGTGCGGCGGCAGAGCCGGTCCTTTGGATCCGACGAGGTGGTGGTGCTGGGCGTGCCGGTGTACTATGGCCGGGTGCCCGAGGTGGAGGGCCTGCTGGACGGCCTGACGGGATCGGACACCCCGGCGGTGCTGGCGGCGGTGTACGGCAACCGGGCCATTGACGACGCTCTGGCGGAGCTGGCCGACCTGTGCGCCGCCCGGGGCTTCCGGCCGGTGGCGGCGGGGGAGTTCATCGCCCCCCACACTTTCTCCGCCAAGATAGGGGCCGGCCGGCCGGATGAGGCGGACCGGGAGGCGGCCCGGGCGCTGGGCAAACAAGCGTCAGACAAGCTGGACAAGCCGGACTGGACCCAGCCCCAGCTGCCGGGAAAGCGGCCCTACCGGGAGTTCCAGGTGGCGCCCTTCTATCCGGAGGGGGACAGCCGCTGCGTCCAGTGCGGCGCCTGCGTCCGTACCTGCCCGGTGGAGGCCATTTCCAGCCAGGATCCCAGGCAGACCGACTCGGAGCGGTGCCTGCGCTGCCTGGCCTGTGTCCGGGCCTGCCCCACCGGCAGCCGGGCGGTGCGGAGCATGGCCTACGACGCCACGGTGGACAAGCTGGAGCACGCCCTGGTCCAGCCCCGCCAGCCCCAGCTGTACCTCTGAGGACTCAGACTGCCTGGAGCTTGTCCTGAGCGGGCATCCGCCGCATCTCCCGCCAGGTGAGCAGGCCGGCCACCAGCAGGGCGGCGGTGTCGGCGATGGGCCCGGCGTACATCACCCCGTCGATCCCCCATAGCAGGGGGAAGAGCAGGATCAGGGGGATGAGGAAGAGCACCTGCCGGGTGAGGGAGATGAGGATGCCCTTTTTGGCCTTGCCGATGGAGGTAAAGAAGTTGGAGGTAATGGGCTGCACCGCGTTGACGAAGGTCATCAGCATAAAAATACGGAAGTAGCGTTCGGAGAACTGGAAGTACAGCTGGGAGCCGGAGGAGTCGAAAATACCGGCAATCTGCCGGGGGAAGAGCTGGAAGCACAAAAAGGCCACGCAGCAGATCAGGGTGGCCACGATGATGGCCTTCCGGTAGGCCTCCCGCACCCGGCTGTACTTGCCGGCCCCGTAGTTGAAGCTGAAAATGGGCTGGCAGCCCTGGGAGATGCCGATGGTGAAGCCCAGCACCAGGATATTCACCTTGGAGATCACCCCCACACAGGCCAGGGGGATGTCGGAGCCGTACTGGGACTGGGCGCCATAGTAGGTCAGGGTGTTGTTGAGCACCACCTGTACCAGCAGCATGGCGATCTGGTTGAAGAAGGGGGCCATGCCCAGGGAGAAGATGTCCTTCAGCAGCCTGGCCTTTGGCCGCAGGTCGGCCCGGGTGAGGGGGACGGTGCGGATTTTGGTGCGCAGCAGGTAGCCCAGGGCTAGGGCCAGGGAGAGGGCCTGACCCAGCACGGTGGCCAGGGCGCCGCCGTCCACCCCCATGTCCAGGGGGAAAATAAAGATGGGGTCCAGAATGGTGTTGAGCACCGCCCCCGACAGGGTGCAGAACATGGAGTAGGCCGGGCTGCCGTCGGCCCGGATCATGTTGCTGGCCCCGGTGGTGAAGGTGACCATGGGCAGGCCGAAGGCGATGATGCCGGTGTAGGTCATGGCGTAGGGAAACACGTCGGGGGTGGCGGCAAAGAAGGTGAGCAGGGGGGCCCGGAGGAAGTAGGCCGCCAGCCCCAGGCAGACGCCCAGCACAGCCAGCACCGTCAGTCCGGTGCCCGCCACCTGCCGGGCGGTGTCCCGCCGTCCCGCACCCAGGTTCAGGTTGAAGTTGGCCGCTGTGCCGATGCCCATAAGCAGGGCGATGGCGGTGGAGGCGGTGACAAAGGGAAAGGCCACCGTGGTGGCCGCGTTGCCCAGATAGCCCACCCCCTGGCCAATGAAAATCTGGTCCACAATGTTGTACAGAGAGGTGACCAGAAAGGCGATCACCGACGGAATGGCGAATTTGGGCAGCAGCCTGCCGATGGGCGCGGTGCCCAGGGGGTTGCTCCGGGTAGGTTCCATTTGCCTCACCTCAAATTTGGAAGTTGCGGATTTATTTTAATACAGGGATATTGATATGTCAATATTCCGGACAGGGAAAGGGGGCCGTCCCGTATGGGGACGGCCCCCTGTTTTCTGCCCTTATGCCGCCGGAGGCTCCTCTTCTGGCCTCCGGCCGGTGAGGAGGAAGGATACCCGGGCGGTAAACAGGTCCGCCTCGGTCTGTACCGCGAAGCTGCCGCCGCAGGCCTCGGTGAAGGTGCGGGCGATGGACAGGCCCAGGCCGCTGCCTCCGTCGGTACGGCTGGCGTCTCCCCGGACGAACCGTTCGGTCAGGTCCACCCCCTGGGGCAGCTCGTCCCGGGAAATATTCCGCACCATGGCGGTGGCCGTGCCTTCTGCCACCGTCAGGTCCAGGTAGATCCGGGAGCCACCCAGAGCGTATTTCAGGGCGTTGCCGATGAGGTTCTGAAACACCCGGTACAGCCGGTCCCCGTCGGCCTCGATCCACACCGGCTCCTCCGGCAGCCGGGGCCGCAGGGAAGCGGGGGAGGCCTCGATGGCCTCGCTCATGTCTGCCAGGGTCTGCCGCAGCAGCTTGGCATAGTCCAGGGGCGCCATCGTCACCTGCAGATTCCCGGCGGCCGCCTTGCTCACCTCGAATACGTCCCGCACCATGGTCTGGAGCCGCTGGGACTTTTCCGACAAAATCCGCACGTAATCCCGGGCGTGCTCCGGCAGACCCTCCTCCTGTCCCAGCAGCTCCACATAGCTGACAATGGAGGTGAGGGGGGTTTTCAGGTCGTGGGACACATTGGCAATGAGCTCAATTTTGGTGCGCTCGCTCTTCATCTGCTCCTCCAGAGCGGCCCGCAGTCCGTCCTCCATGTGGCCCAGACTGGCGGCGGCCTCCCGCAAGTCGGAGTCCTCCGGCAAAGCCAGCTTCCCGGTGGGGCTGCCCGCTCCGGCGGCCTGAATGTGGGTGAGCAACCGGTCCATATCCGCCGTGGTTTTCCGGTTGGCGGTCATCAGCTTGAGCTGGGCGGCGATCAGGCCCGTGCCCACCAGAAAGAAGCCCGCCAGCACCAGAGGCCACAGACTGTAATAGTACCGCTGGTAGAGGCTGGGGAACCGGGCCAGCCACACCAGGAAAAAGGGAACGCACAGGACAAACTGGAGCACCGCCCGCCGGTCCATCCGCCGCTGGACCGTCCAGCCCAGCTCCTGCCGCCGGAACAGCCGGACGCAGGCGGCGCAGAAGCTGTGGCTCCGGAGATGGCCAAAGTTGTACCGCAGGTCATTGAGGTAGAGGCAGGACCACCACAGGGGCAGCGGCGTGGCCAGGCACCAGGGGAGTCCACCGCTATTGCTGTAGACAAACAGCTGAAGGAGACACACCCCGCAGCCGCTCCACAGAAAGACCAGAGGCACCAGCAGAAGTGCTTTCACTTCCAGCCAGATGTGGCCGGTGAACCAGCCGATGGCCTCCACCCCCCGCCGCCGGTGCCGCCGCCAGAGGATGGACCACACCAGCAGAGCGGCCCCCGCTGCCGGAGGCACCACCAGCAACCAGATCACATAGGTGCGCACCTGGGCCATGTTCTGCACCACGTTGTAGGGCCCGTAGCTCCAGCCGTAGTCCACCGGCTCCTTTGCCGCCGCCAGACACACCACGACGTCCTGGCCGCCCGCCGAGATCCAGGCCGTCTCCAGCTCCCGGAACATGCCGTCGCCATATGTGTCCAGCTCCTGGCCGTCCTTCCAGATGGTGACGGAGTTTTGGGCGAACACCAGCAGGAAGTTGTAGCCCTCGGGCAAGGTGTCCGGGGAGGAGAGGTCGCCGGTGGTGTTGGAGACCAGCCACTGACCCTCTTTGCCCACTTGGTAGAGCAGGTTGGAATCCCTCTCCTCCAGTGGCATGCTGTAGAGGTCGGGATAGGCGGCGTAGTCCAGCAGGGCGTACAGATCATCGCCGATCATCTGGCGAAACACCTGAGTCTGCTGGTAGTCCCCCCGGAAGGCGTCCACCAGGTTGGTCCGGACACTGGCGCTGGTGCCGGTAAAGAGATACAGCCACCCCCCTCCGCTGTACAGCAGCAAGGTCACACCCAGCACGAAGGCCAGCACGGCCAGGCCCGGCTTAATGCTTCTCCATTTTGTATCCAATGCCCCACACCACCTTTAGATATTCCGGCTCCTTTGGATTGAGCTCGATTTTCTCCCGAATGCGCCGTATGTGGACCATCACCGTGTTCTCGGTGGCAAAGGGCTCCTCCCCCCACACCCGGCGGTAGATTTCCTCCGCGGGAAAGACCCGGCCTGCATTGCGCATCAGCAGCTCCACGATCTTCAGCTCGGTGGCGGTGAGCCGTACCGGCTCCCCGTCCACCAGCAGGGTGCGCTCCTCCACCTGGTAGCGCAGCCGCCCGTTGACGATCTCCTGCTCCCTGGCTGGCGCATTCACATCCCCCAGCTGGGTGTACCGCCGCAGGTGGCTGCGCACCCTGGCCACCAGCTCCTGGGGGTGAAAGGGCTTGGCGATGTAGTCGTCCGCCCCCATGGAGAGACCCAGCACCTTGTCGGTGTCTTCGCTTTTGGCGCTGAGGATCAGGATGGGCAGGTTGCGCTTCTCCCGGATGCGCAGCACCGCCGAGAGCCCGTCCAGCTTGGGCATCATTACGTCAATGAGGATGAGCCGCAGGCTGGGCTCCAGCGCCAGGTCCAGGGCCTCCATGCCGTTGTAGGCCTTCAGCACCCGGTAGCCCTCTTTTTCCAGTAAAATGGCGATGGCCTTGACGATCTCGGCGTCATCATCCACCACCAGCACGCACTCATTCATGTAATCCCCCCTGTGGACATAGAATAGCCCAGATTTCTTTCAAACTCAACGGCTGAAATCTTTCAGAATTCTTAAGAAACAGAGCCTTGACAGCAAAGTTAAAAGGTGCTAAATTATTAGTAACAATTACTATTAGCAAATAATGGAGGTCAATATCATGGAACTGAAAGGAACCCGTACGGAACAGAATCTGCTTGCCGCTTTCAGCGGCGAGTCTATGGCCCGGAATAAGTATCTCTTCTTTGCTGAGAAGGCCAAGCAGGAGGGACATGAGGAAGTAGCCGAGCTCTTTGAGAAGATGGCCCAGAACGAAGGGGTCCACGGCAAGCTGCTGTACCAGCGGCTCAAGGGGGTGGGCAGCAGCGCCGCCAACCTTCAGGAGGCCGTCATGGGGGAGTATGGCGAGTGGAGCAGCATGTACCCCTCCTTTGCCAAGATTGCCCGGGAGGAGGGCTTTGAGGGCATCGGGGAGCTCTTCGACCAGATCAGCAAGATCGAGCGGGACCATGAGCACCGTTTCCTGGCGGCGCTGGCCAAGCTGAACGGGGCGGCACCCGCTGCCAAGCCGGCCGCTCCCGCCGCCTCTGCTTCTGCGCCTGCCGCCAAGACCACCAAGACGGTGGAGGTGGCCGGCTACCGCTGCATGTTCTGCGGCGCTACCTATGAGCAGCGGCCCGACGTGTGCGGCGTGTGCGAGGCCATCGGCTCCTTTGAGCCCACCACCATCCAGAAGACGGTGGAGGTCTGAGCAAAGTGAAACCGGGGGACGTCCTCAGGGACGTCCCCCGGTTTTTGTGTTGTATCAGATCTCCCGCAGCTTCAGCTGCCCCTTCTGGCTCTTTTTGATCTCGTAGAGCACCTGATCGGCCAGCTGGTACAGCTCCGCGAAGGTGCGGGGGGTGTGGCCGTATACGCCGCCCACCGACAGGGTGGACTGGGCCGCGGGGCATTGGCTCCAGGTCATCTCGCCATAGGCCTGGATCAGGGCCGTGACCTTGCGCTCAATGGCGGCCACATCCTGACAGTCCGTCACAAAAACCGCGAACTCGTCGCCGCCCAGGCGGCAGACGGTGTCGGACTTTCGGAAGGACTCCATCATCTACTCGGCGATATAGCACAGCACCCGGTCTCCCTGCTCGTGTCCGTAGATGTCGTTGACCTGCTTGAAATTGTCCAGGTCCACCATGAAAAACACGTAGTCGGAGGTGGTTTGTACGGCATGGGTGATGCGCTCCTTGCCGCCCTTGCGGTTGTATACGCCGGTGAGGGGATCGTTGGAGGCCTCCTGCAGCAGATGGGTCTGGGTGTTGACCTGCTGGGAGATGTCAATGAGTACGCTGATGATGGCGTCCCGGCCGTCGCTGGAGACCGTCCGGCGGCCGATGTCATGCACCCAGAGATAGGTGCCGTCCTGCTTGCGCATCCGGTACTCAATCTCATACTGATCCCCCGGGGCGGGAAGGTGCTGGAGCGCCCTGCTGATGAGTTCCCGGTCCTCCGGGTGGATGCAGTTGATGATATAGCCGTGAATGTCTGCCTCGAAGGCCTGATAGCGCTCATAGCCCACCATTTGCAGCAGGCGGTCGTTGGCCACGTAGAGGGGGAAATCTTTCTCCACATATCCGCCAATGATGCCGCCGGGCATGATCTGGCTGATGATCTCCATCAGTTCGTGCTGGGTCTCCCAGTTGATCACTTTGGGCCCCTCCGAGATAAACCTCATGGGCAGATATTCGCCCTCTTCCTGGTAGCTGCTGGACTCGGAGGCATGGAGGGTGTCAATGGTGATGGTATCGTTCTCCTTGTGAAGGCCGGCGGTAACACGCAGGAAATACAAAGCCTCCACCCCGTTGGGGGCCTTGACCTGCATTTCCAGATTGCAGAAGCAGTCCCAGCAGTTCTCCATCCGGCGTTTCTCGTTGTAATTGGTGATGGTATAGTGCAGCGGTCCGGGGAGCAGGGCGATCTCATCGTAAAGCAGCTCGCGGAAAGCCGCCTTTTCAAGCGCGACCTCTCCTTCTCCTGTACCAATGCTGTAAAGATGGTCGGAAAGCAGGGAAAGGGTTTTCTCGGCGTCTCGCTCTACGAAGTAGTGATGAAAGAACTCGTCCAGCACGGAATAGATCTCGCAGTTTTCACACATCATATCCCGCCTTTCCACCGGCGACCCCCTCCTTATGCTATTCTATGTTCTGATGGCTTTCGCTGACCAACTGATACACGTCATGGACCTCCATGGGGCGATAGTAATAGTAGCCCTGGATCATATCGCAGCCGGTGTCCAGGATGATGGAGTTCTGGTCGGCGTCCTCCACGCCCTCCATACATACCGCCTTGCCGAACTGGTGGCAGGCATAGACGATACTCCGGATGAAATTCATTTTTTCGTCGGATTCGGTTACCTCCTGAACCAGGGACTTGTCCAGCTTGATGATGCTGGAGGGATATTGCAGCAGCATCCGCAAAGAGGAATAGCCGCTGCCAAAGTCATCCAGGGCAATATACAGCCCCATTTTCTGGCATTCTGCCACAAACTCCTCCAGCTTTTTGGGCTGCTCATCCAGGCAGCTCTCGGTCAGCTCGGCCACCAGGCTGGAGCCGGCCAGCTGGTATTTTTCCAGGACATCCCGCATGAAGGGCAAAAATCCGCTGTCAGAGAGCTGGAGCAGGCTGACGTTAAAGGTGAGATAGAAGGCCGGATCATAGGCGTGGAGCCGGGCGCAGGTACAGGCCGCCTGCTCAAAGACCCACCGGCCCGCCAGATGGATCATGTTCTCCTTCTCCAAAATGGGGATGAAGATTCCGGGGGAGACGTCCCGGCCCTCAAAGGTCCAGCGCAGCAGCACCTCGCCGCCGATGGCCGTTCCGTCCCCGGCGGCCACCACGGGCTGGATGACGATGCGGAAATGCTGCATGCCATGGGTTACGTCCTGACAGAGGGCCAGGGCCATATTGGACATCTGCTTGATCTGCTGGATGCTCTGGGCGGAGTATTCCACATACTGATCCTTGACCTCCTGCCTGGCCACCCGGATGAGGGAGATCAGGTTGTCCACCAGGTCCTCCGGCGTGAAGTCATGGCAGGGGTATTCCATCAGACCGAAGGAGCAGGTGTTCTGGATGGAGATGCCCATGGATTCATAGCAGTCCCTGATGATACTCCGCAGCTGTTCCACAAGGCTCTCTTTCGTTTCGCTCTGAAAGACGATGGGGTGGACGATGGCCATGCACCGCATGCCCTCCAGACGGTAGAAGTACATTTTCCAGGACAGATTTTCCATCAGGCTGTCCACCACTTTTTTCAGCAGGCGGTCGCCGTAGGACCGGCCCTTGGTGCTGTTGACCTCGGTGATACCATTGAGGCTGAAGCCGATGACCAGGGATTTTTCCCCGTTGGTGTTCTGATCGGCCAGATGGCGGTAGGCGGTGTGTTCCCGGGGCAGGTTGCTGATGGGGTCGATGACGAAGCTGACGTCCTGATGGGTGACCCGGCCGGAGAAGAACAGGGGTGTGGTTTTCTCCTGATCCCACTTCAGCATACCGTAGCAGCGGATCCACTGGTTGTTGCCATGGATGTCCCGCACCCGGTAGCTCAAATCGTGGAGGGTGCGCTTTTCCCGCAGCATCCCGGAGATATCCTGCCAGAACAGGTCCTGGAATTCCGGCGTGCTGATGCGCTTGGCCCACAGCTTCAGCAGCCCGGGGACCACATTGTCCTGGAATCCAAAGTCGTCCCGCATATTGTCTGAGATGTAAAAGATATCCCGCTGCATGTCGCCGAAATAGAAATAGCTGGAGGCATTGTCCTGGGCGATGGACTGGAACAGGGCCTCCGTATCGCAGTAGGCGATGTTCAAGAAATCCTGGAAGGGGCCGTCGGACCGGAAGGCGGGGGTCGGCAGGTCAGAGAGCTGATCTCTGTGCTTCGCGCCGGGCAGGGCGTGGTTTTTGTCATAATAGGCCCGCTTGTTCTGGTACATGGCCTGACCGGCCTGACTGACCAGCTTTTCCAGCATCAGCGGCTGCTGGTCCGACCAGACGTACCCGACGGAGAGGCTGAGCTGGTGATTCCGCAGCTGGTTTTGCAGCGCGGAGACATGGTCGTGAAAGACATCCTCCGGGCAGTTGGAGTATACCACGGTAAACTCATCGCCGCCGCTGCGGAAGATCATACAGTCGCGCAGCGTGTCCCGGATCAGATTATAACAGCGGCAGATCAGCCGGTCGCCCGCCTCATGGCCCTGGGCGTCGTTGATCCGCTTCAGGCCGGTGATGTCGCAGTTGAGCACGCCGATGGACTGCGCGTTCAGGGTTCCGTAGCGCTCAACCAGAGCGTTGCGGTTGAGGGCCCCGGTCATCTGGTCGTAATAGCTCAGCTCGTGAAGGCGGCGCAGCAGATCCCGACGCTTCAGCAGGGAGGTGGTAAAATACCCGATCACGTTGAGCAGGGGGGTCACCAGGCTCATCATCTGCTCGTTGGGGTTGTCCACCCCCAGAAAACCAATCACCTGGCCGTCCACCTTGATGGGACCGGCGGCCAGGGAGGTGATGTCCTGGGGCTTCAGGATAGCGTAGGCCTCCGGATGTTTGGCACGGATCTCCTCCAGCTGGTCGATGACGATGACCTCGTTCCTTTCAAAGGGAGGCATCCACCAGTCGATGGCGGACAGGGGCACGCTCTGCAGCACCGCCTTTTGGGGAGAGACATTTTCCGCACACCACTCATAGGTGTTTTTCACCACAAACTCGTCCTGCTGTTCAAAAATATAGGCCCGGTCGCAGGAGAAGGTGGTGCCCAGATAGGACAGCATATTGTGAATGGGGCCCTCCGGCGTGGCGCTGGAGAAGATCTGCTGCAGGCACTCGTTCAAAATGGTCTCGCTGCGGGCGTAATAATAGGGTGTTCTGCACACCACGTCGGCGTCCACGTCGATGGCGATCTCCATCCGGTACTGCCGGCCATTGTGGAAAAAGGAGCCGTCCTTCACCAGAAAGCGCTTGCCCAGAACCGGGTTTTTGTGGGTCCAGGAGAGGAATTTTCCCACCTCCAGGTTCTGGTTGGTGCAGAAATCGCAGGGTGAACCCCGCCCCTGTAAAACCGCATAGCAGGGCTGTCCCACATAGTCGCTGTGGGACGTATAGCCAAGCGCATTGCGCAGATGCCGGTTCATGAACACAAGCTCATAGGTCTGCACATCTGACACGTACACCATTTCGTCCAGATCTTCAAAGAACTCCCATATGTTGTCCATAGACAGGCACCTCATCTTTTCTATGCGGACATGCATTTATTTCCTGTACCTAAAGAGTACCACGGGACGGAACATTTTTCAATTACCGGAAACAATATCAACTGGGAATTTTGCAAATGTAAAAAAAGACCGTGAGAGCTGAACAACAGATCTCACGGTCTTGGCGCAGAAGGAGGGATTTGAACCCTCGCACGGTTTAACCCGCCTACTCCCTTAGCAGGGGAGCCCCTTCGGCCACTTGGGTACTTCTGCATACAGAATACGCTGCCGAATCAAAGCGCAATATAAAAATGGCGGAGAGAGTGGGATTCGAACCCACGGATGCTTGCACATCGCCGGTTTTCAAGACCGGTTCCTTCAACCACTCGGACATCTCTCCAAGTCCGGGCTCCGGCCAAATACAAAAGAAATTATACAACACTTCCCCGGTCTTGTCAATGAAAAATGAAAATATTTTCTTTGGCGGCGGGCCCTCAGTTGAGGGCCCATACGCCGAAGTTGAGATAGGCCGCGAAGCTGACCCACAGCAGATAGGGCAGCTGCAGCCAGGCGGCCGGCTTGTCGCAGGCCCGGAAGAGCAGGAGCATGGCCAGTATCAGCCCCCACAGGGCGGCCAGCCACACCAGTGCGAAGCCGTAGGCCTGGGCGTTGAAGAAGATGAGGCTCCAGCAGAAGTTGAAGGCCAGCTGCACGCCGAACACGGTCAGAGCCCGGGTCCGGGCGGGGGAAGGGGGCGTCAGCCATACCCGGGCCGCCCCCACCCCCATCAGGGCGAACAGGGCGCTCCACACCACGGGGAACACCACGCTGGGCGGGGAGAGGGGCGGCTTTGCGGTGGTTTTGGCGTAGAGGTCCGCCCCCTGCTGGGTCAGCCAGCCGGAGAGGCCGCCCACCGCCTCAACCGCCAGAATACTCAGAGCATAAACTTTCCATGGCTTTGTTTTCACGCTGCATCACCCGGGGCTAGCTTATGCACTCCGCCGGCCGGTCATACGTGACAGATCCAGGGGACAGACCTGGCGGCGGGCTATGCCTCCGGGACAAAGGACAGGGTGCAGCTTTTTTGCTCGCCCGCTCCGTCGCCGAAGGAGACGGTCACGCTGTCGGTATGCCAGGTCACGGCGTAATCGCCCGCTTCAATGGGCTTGTAGCCGTCGTCCGTGATTTCGCTGGCCCGCAGGCGCACCACCAGCGGATGGACCCGCTCATACACGCTTACCGAACCGGCCAGAAGAACGCTGCGCTCGTGTACCACAATGGTGTGCGCGCCGTCCGGGGATGTAAAGCTGTGGTTGCAGTCTCCGTTGTCCCAAAACAGACAGAACAGATTGGAGAGGAGCAGCAATACCGCCAGCCCAAAAACGGTGAGGCCGAGAAAAACACGGTCGCTCGGCTTGTGCTCGCTGCCCAGGCGATAATGCAATACGGCCAGCAACGTGCCGCTGATGAAGGCCAGATCGTTGAACAGGCACTGAAAAACCGGTCCCGTTCCCCATGTCCCAAGCAGGAACGCATGGCCCGGAGCGATCAGATACATGCTTATATGGAGAACCGGCCAGAGAAAGCACAGGGAGAAAGCCGCACACAGCAGGAGCTTGCTCCTTTTAACGGCTGGTTCATCCGCCTGCCGGCCTGATACTGTCTGGTCCGTCAGGATGCCAGCGCCCAGAGCAATAAAAAGCACGCAGCCAAATGCCTCCAGAGAGTACATAGTGACCCCCTCCTTTTGAAAAGGCACCCCATTGCGCGGACAAATGGGGTGCCGGTTTTTATGTATTCAGGACTTGTGAGCTTCCTGGCTGCTGTGGAGCAGCCGCTCGTGGTCCTCCAGCAGGGCCTGGGAGGCCATGCCGAAGGCCTCGGCGTCCTCGTAGCGGTTGACCAGCTCGCTCTCCTGCAGGTCGCTGTAGTCCTTCTCCTTGCCGCGGTAGACCAGCTTCAGCAGGATGGGGGTGAGAATGGTGGTGGCAATGACCATCAGCACCACCGGCCCGAAAAATTCCTCCTTCATCAGGCCCACGGCGATGCCGTTGTTGGCCACGATCAGGGCCACCTCGCCACGGGAGATCATCCCCACGCCGATGCGCAGGGAGTCCTGTCCGGAGTAGCCGCACAGTCTGGCGCCCAGTCCGCAGCCGATGACCTTGGAGGCCACCGCCCACACAATGAGCAGAACGGAGAAGAGAATGATGGCCATGCTCATCTGGGGCAAGACCACCTTCAGGCCCAGGCTGGCGAAAAAGACCGGGGAGAGCAGGGTGTAGGAGAGGGTGTCGAACCGGTCCTGCAGGTAGGTTGCACGGGGGGTCTTGGCGAAGATCAGTCCGGCGATGTAGGCTCCGGTGATATCGGCCACGCCGAAGAAGGCCTCCGCCACGTAGGCGTACAGCAGGCAGAAGGCGAAGGAGATGACCACAAAGCGGCGCTTGTCCCGGTTATAGCGCTTGAACCACCACTCTGCCGCCCGGTGGAGCAGCATCCAGGCCACCACGCTGACGGCGAAGAAGGCGGCGATCTTCACCAGCACCAGCACCAGGCTGGTTCCGGTGCCCGACAGGCTGGTGATGATGGTGAGGGCCACGATGCCCAGCACGTCGTCGATGATGGCGGCCCCCAGAATGGCGTTGCCCGAGCGGGTGGACAGCTTGCCGATCTCCTTCAGGGTTTCCACCGTGATGCTCACCGAGGTGGCGGTGAGGATCACGCCGATAAAGCAGTTCTGCAGCATAGTGTCCGGCCCCTGGTTGAAGAAGCCGGCCAGGACAAAGCCGCCGGCCAGAGGCACCAGCACGCCGATAAGGGCAATGATAAAGGCGGATTTTCCGGCCTTTTTCAGCTCCCCCAGGTCGGTCTCCAGCCCGGCGTTGAACATCAGCACGATGACCCCCAGCTCGGCCAGCTGGTCCATCAGGTCGGTCTCCTGCAGAATGTTCAGCATGGCGGGGCCCATGATCAGGCCGGCCAGCAGCGCGCCCACCACCTGGGGCAGGGCAAACCGCTTGGTGATGATGCCCAGTACCTTGGTGCTCAGCAAAATCAAAGCCAGCTCAAACAGGTAATGATAGCTCACAACAAACACTCTTTTTGTGGACAGGGTAAAAACGTATTGTAAATAGTATTTCGATTTCAACCGAAAGTCAACGGTTAACCTGGATAGAAATTCAACGGCGGACAGCCAAAATTATGGCGAAACAAAGGGATTTGGCAAGAGCGGTGCCCAAAAATTCCAGAATAAGGCCATCCTGGGAGACTCTTGACTGTGGCCCTTTAAAGCGATAAAATAGACGGCGCAAAACAGTCGCGCCTGCCCCCGGCGGTGAGCCGGAGGGAAAGGGGAGAGGGATATGGTAATTACGGAGTTTCTGGAGCGCAACGCCCGGCTGTACCGGGACGAGACGGCGCTGGTGGAGATTAACCCCTCGGAGGAGCGGGACCGGGCCGTCACCTGGCGGGAGTTCAGCCTCATTGAGCGCAGCCGCCCCGACGAGCCCTACCGCCGGGAGATGAGCTGGGGGCAGTTTGACAAAAAGGCCAACCGCTTTGCCAACCTCCTGCTGAGCCGGGGGGTGAAGCGGGGGACCAAGGTGGGGATCCTGCTGATGAACTGCCTGGAGTGGCTGCCCATCTACTTTGGCATCCTCAAGGCGGGCTGCCTGGCGGTGCCGCTGAACTTCCGCTACTCCTCCGACGAGATTGCCTACTGCCTGGATCTGGCGGATGTGGAGGCGCTGGTGTTCGGCCCGGAGTTCATCGACCGGCTGGAGCCCATCCTCTCCCAGCTGGACCGGGTGCGCCTGTGGTTCTATGTGGGCAACAAGGTGCCCGGCTTTGCCGAGAGCTACCGGGAGCTGGTGATGTACTGCTCCTTTGAGAATCCGCCGGTCCATCTGGAGCTCAGCGATCTGGCGGCCATCTATTTTTCCTCCGGCACCACCGGCTTCCCCAAGGCCATCCTGCATAATCACAAGGCCCTGCTGTCCGCCTGCCTCACCGAGCAGCGCCACCACGGACAGACCCATGAGGACGTGTTTTTGTGCATCCCGCCCCTGTACCACACCGGGGCCAAGATGCACTGGTTCGGCTCCCTGGTCACTGGCGGCAAGGCGGTGCTGCTGCGGGGGGTGTCCCCCCAGTGGATCCTGCGGGCGGTGACGGAGGAGAAGTGTACCATCGTCTGGCTGCTGGTGCCCTGGGCCCAGGACATTCTGGACGCCATCGACAGCGGAACTCTGGAGCTGGACGACTACCTGCTGGACCAGTGGCGGCTGATGCACATTGGCGCCCAGCCGGTGCCCCCCAGCCTGATCCGGCGGTGGAAAAAAATCTTCCCCCACCACCTGTACGACACCAATTACGGCCTGTCCGAGTCCATCGGACCGGGCTGCGTCCACCTGGGTGTGGAAAACATCCGCAAGGTGGGGGCCATCGGCAAGCCGGGCTACCTGTGGCAGGCCAAGGTGGTGGACGAGCAGGGCAACGAGGTGCCCCAGGGCCAGGTGGGAGAGCTGGCGGTCAGCGGCCCCGGCGTGATGCAGTGTTACTACAAAAACCCGGAGGCCACCGAGCAGGTGCTCAAGGGAGAGTGGCTGTACACCGGCGATATGGCGGAGGTGGACCCGGAGGGCTTCATCTATCTGGTGGACCGGAAGAAGGACGTGATTATCTCCGGCGGCGAGAACCTGTACCCGGTGCAGATCGAGGACTTTTTGCGCAAGTTTGACAAGGTGAAGGACGTGGCGGTGATCGGCCTGCCCGACCACCGGCTGGGCGAGATCGCCGCCGCCATTGTGGAACTCAAGGAGGGGGTCTCCTGCACGGAGGAGGAGGTGCGGGCCTTCTGCCAGGAGCTGCCCCGGTACAAGCGGCCCCGCCGGATCATTTTCGACCAGGTGCCCCGCAACCCCACCGGCAAAATCGAGAAGCCGGTGCTGCGGGAGCGGTACTGCCGGGGCAGGTTGGTGGAGGCCCAGATTACGCAGTAAATGTGAAGAACTGGATGAAACACATTGACTTTATTGTAAGAAAGTGATAAAGTAAAACCGTTCAAAGTTTTGCGAGTACGGAACCAGGTAGAGGCCGTTTCGCCGGAATTTTTCGTCCTCTGCATGTGCGCAGAGGACGTTTTTTTATCTTCCGGGCCTCTGATAAAGGAGAGATGCACCATGAAAACCCTGATGCTCGGCAACGAAGCCGTGGCCCGGGGCCTCTATGAGGCGGGCTGCTCCGTCGTTTCCAGCTATCCCGGCACCCCCAGCACCGAGATCACCGAGGCCGCGGCCAAATATCGGGAGATCTACGCCGAGTGGGCCCCCAACGAGAAGGTGGCCATGGAGACCGCCTTTGGCGCCAGCCTGGCGGGGAAACGGTCCTTCTGCGGCATGAAGCACGTGGGCCTCAACGTGGCCGCCGACCCCCTGTTCACCATTGCCTACACCGGGGTGAACGCCGGCATGCTCATCGGCGTGGCCGACGACGCGGGCATGCACTCCTCTCAGAACGAGCAGGACTCCCGCCACTATGCCCGGGCCGCCAAGCTGCCCATGCTGGAGCCCGCCGACTCCGCCGAGGCCCTGGCCTTTACCAAGCTGGCCTATGAGCTGTCCGAGCGGTTTGACACCCCGGTGCTGCTGAAGATGTGTACCCGGGTGTCCCACTCCCAGAGCGTGGTGGAGACCGGCGAGCGGGTGGAGCCCGCCCCGGTGCCCTATGAGAAGAAGCCCGCCAAGTACATCATGATGCCCGGCTACGCCAAGCTGCGCCACCCGGTGGTGGAGCAGCGTCTGGCGGAGCTGGCGGAATACGCCGAGACCTCCCCCCTGAACCGGGTGGAGGAGGGCGCCGACCACAAAATCGGCATCATCACCTCCTCCACCAGCTACCAGTACGTAAAAGAGGTGTGCGGCGACAAGTACCCGGTGCTCAAGCTGGGCATGATATGGCCTATGCCCGACCGGAAAATCAAGGAGTTCGCCGCCTCGGTGGATCTGCTGACGGTGGTGGAGGAGCTGGATGGCTTCATTGAGGACCACTGCCGCGCCCTGGGTCTGGCCCTGGCGGGGAAGGACTACTTCTCCCCCATCGGGGAGCTGAGCCAGAACCTGGTGGCCGAAAAGCTGGGCGCGACCCCCGACGCCGGCAAGGCCCTGGAGGAGAATATTCCCGCCCGGCCGCCGGTGATGTGCGCCGGCTGCCCCCACCGGGGCCTGTTCTATACCTTAAATAAACTGAAGCTCACCGTGCTGGGTGACATCGGCTGCTATACCCTGGGGGCGGTGGCCCCGTTGGCGGCCATTGACTCCACCATCTGCATGGGGGCCTCGGTGTCGGGACTCCACGGCTTTTTGAAGGCCAGCGGAGGGGAGATGGACGGGAAGACCGTGGCGGTGATCGGCGACTCCACCTTCATGCACTCGGGGGTCACCGGACTTATCAACATCGCCTACAACGAGTCCAACGCCACCGTCATCATCCTGGACAACTCCATCACCGGCATGACCGGCCACCAGCAGAACCCCACCACCGGCTATAATCTGAAAGGGGATCCCTGCACCAAGATCGACCTGGAGAGCCTGTGCAGGGCGGTGGGCATCCGCCGGGTGCGGGTGGTGGACCCTTACGATCTGAGCCAGTGTGAGCGTGTGATCAGGGAAGAGCTGGCCGCCCCCGAGGCGTCGGTGGTGATTTCCCGCCGGCCCTGCGCCCTGTTGAAGTACGTCAAGCACAAGGCCTCCCTGACGGTGGATACCGCCAAGTGCGTGGGCTGCAAGGCCTGCATGAAGATCGGCTGCCCCGCCATCTCGGTGCGGGACGGCAAGGCCGGGGTGGACGCCACCCTGTGCGTGGGCTGCGGCGTGTGCCAGCAGCTGTGCAAATTCGACGCCCTCCAGGCGCCGGAGGAGGTGTGAGGGATGCAGACGAAAAACATCATGATTGTGGGCGTGGGCGGCCAGGGCACCCTGCTGGCCAGCAAGCTGCTGGGCCGTCTGCTGCTGGACCAGGGCTATGACGTGAAGGTGTCCGAGGTCCACGGCATGAGCCAGCGGGGCGGCAGCGTGGTTACCTATGTCCGCTACGGCGACAAGGTGTATTCCCCCGTGATTGACAAGGGGGAAGCCGACTTCATCGTATCCTTCGAGCTGCTGGAGGCCGCCCGGTGGCTGGAGTTTCTCCGCCCCGACGGACGGCTCATCACCAACACCCAGCAGACCAACCCCATGCCGGTGATTACCGGCGCGGCGGAGTATCCTCAGAACCTGGTGGACAAGATGACCGCCGTCGGCGCGCAGGTGGACGCTATGGACGCCCTGGCCCTGGCCGAGGAGGCGGGGAGCAGCCGGGCGGTGAACCTGGTGCTGATGGGGCGGCTGTCCCGATACTTCGACCTGCCGGAGGAGGTGTGGCAGAACGCCATCACCAACAGCGTGCCGGAGAAGTTTTTGGAGCTGAACCGGAAGGCATTCCATCTGGGCAGAAATTCCTGAGGGTACGAGGAGCGACAACATGGAACGGTATTATCAGAAAGAGATTGAGTGCGCCAGCCGGGAGCAGATCCGCGCCTGGCAGGACGAGCGGCTGGTGAAGCAGGTACATAATGTGTGGGACAACGTGCCCTATTACCGCAGGAAGATGGAGGAGAAGGGCCTGACCCCGGAGGACATCAGGGGCGTGGACGATCTGCACAAGCTGCCCTTCGTCACCAAGGACGACCTGCGGCAGGCCTATCCCTACGGCCTGCTGGCCCGGCCCCTGAAGGACTGCGTGCGCATCCAGTCCACCTCGGGCACCACCGGCAAGCGGGTGGTGGCCTTCTATACCCAGCACGACATCGACCTGTGGGAGGACTGCTGCGCCCGGGCCATCATGGCCGCCGGCGGCACCGACGAGGACGTGTGCCAGGTGAGCTACGGCTACGGCCTGTTTACCGGGGGCCCCGGCCTCAACGGCGGCTCCCACAAGGTGGGCTGCCTCACCATCCCCACCTCCTCCGGCAACACCGAGCGGCAGATCATGTTTATCCGGGACCTGAACGCCACCATTCTGTGCTGCACCCCCTCCTATGCCGCCTATCTGGCCGAGAGCATGAAGGAGATGGGCCTCACCCCCGACCAGATCCCCCTGAAAGCGGGCATCTTCGGCGCCGAGGCCTGGAGCCAGGAAATGCGGCAGAATATTGAGGAGACGCTGGGCATCAAGGCCTACGACATCTACGGCCTCACCGAACTGTCCGGGCCCGGCGTGTCCTTCGAGTGCTCCGCCCAGAGCGGCATGCACATCAACGAGGACCACTTCATCGCCGAGATCATCGACCCCAACACCGGGGAGGTGCTCCCCGAGGGGAGCAAGGGGGAGCTGGTGTTCACCTCCATCACCAAGGAGGCATTCCCTCTGCTGCGCTACCGCACCCGGGACATCTGCGTGCTACGCCATGAGGACTGCCCCTGCGGCCGCACCCATGTGAAGATGAGCAAGCCCATGGGCCGCAGCGACGACATGCTCATCATCAAGGGCGTCAATGTGTTCCCGTCCCAGATCGAGACGGTGCTGCTGGGCCAGAGCTTCGCCCCCAACTATCAGATCATCGTGGACCGGGTGAACAACACCGACACCATGGAGGTGCTGGTGGAGATGACCCCGGAGATGTTCTCCGACCAGCTCAGCCAGGTGGCCGAGAAGGAGAAACAGGTGGTGGCCGCCCTGAAGGCCATGCTGGGCATCTACGCCAAGGTGCGCCTGGTGGCGCCCAAGTCCATCCAGCGCAGTGAGGGCAAGGCGGTCCGGGTCATCGACAAGCGGAAGATATAAGGGAGGAAAGAGTGATATGACCATCCAACAGATTTCCGTCTTTCTGGAGAACCGGGCGGGACAGCTGGCGGAGATTACCACCATTCTGGCCGACAGCCAGATCAACATGCGGGCCCTCCACATCGCGGAGACCAGCGACTACGGCGTGCTGCGCATGATCGTGGACAAGCCCCAGAAGGCGGCGTCCCTGCTGCTGGAGCACGGCTTTATCCTCTCCATGACCGCTGTGCTGGCGGTGACGGTGCCTGACGAGCCGGGCGCGCTGGGGAAGATCCTCACTCTGCTGGCCAGGGAGAATATGGATGTGGAGTATGTCTACTCTGTATTCGGCCAGGTGCAGGACCGGGCCTGTATGATTTTCCGGGTGGCCGACTTCAAACGGCTGGCCGCTCTGCTGGAAGAGAACGGGATGCCCCCCGCGCGCCGGGAAGAGCTGGGCATCCAGGAAGAACGGAAAGGGGAAGACTGATATGCAGCCCATGAGCGGCAAGACCCAATATTTTACCGACTCGGTCATCCGCCGGATGACCCGTATCGCCATCGCCAACAACGCCATCAACCTGGCCCAGGGCTTTCCCGACTTTGATCCCCCCAAGGCGCTGCTGGACCGGCTGGCCCAGGTGAGCTACGAGGGGCCCCACCAGTACCCCATTACCATGGGCGCCCCCAACTTCCGCCGGGCCCTGTCCAAAAAGTGCAAGCGCTTTATGGGCCGGGACATTGACCCGGACACTGAGATGGTGGTGACCATCGGCTCCACCGAGGCCATGGTGGACTCCATCTTTGCCCTCACCAACCCCGGGGACAAGGTGGTGCTGTTCTCCCCCTATTTTGAGAACTACCATGCCCAGATCCTCTTCGCCGACTGCGAGCCCATCTACGTGCCTTTGGTGCCGCCCCAGTTCCACTTTGACCCCAACGTGCTGGAGGACGCCTTCAAGCAGCACCCCAAGGCCATTCTCATCTGCAACCCCTCCAACCCCAGCGGCAAGGTGTTTACCGAGGAGGAGCTGAAGCTGATCGCGGAGCTGTGTGTCAAATACGACGTGTACGCCATTATGGACGAGGTGTACGAGCACATCGTCTACGCCCCCCATAAGCACCTGTACATGTGCAACATGCCCGGCATGTGGGAGCGGACCATCTCCTGCTCCTCGCTGTCCAAGACCTACTCCATCACCGGCTGGCGCATCGGCTATGCCATTGCCCCCCAGCCCATCATGGACAAGATCAAGCAGTACCACGACTTCAACACCGTGGGCGCCCCCTCTCCGCTGATGGAGGCCGCCGTAGCCGGCCTGGAGATGCCGGACAGCTACTATGAGGAGTTTGGGGCGCATTATGCCCACATGAAGCAGCTCTTTACCGACGGGCTGCGCAATATCGGCATTCCCTTCACCGATCCCCAGGGCACCTACTTCGTCCTGGCGGATATTGGCCCCTACCTGAAGAAGGGCCAGACCGACGTGGAGTTCTGCGAGGAGATGACCCGGAAGGTGGGGGTCTCCGCCGTACCCGGCACCTCCTTCTTCAAGGAGGATGTGCAGAATATCGTCCGGCTCCACTTCGCCAAGAAAGACGAAACTTTGCTGGAGGCCCTGGACCGGCTGAGCCACATCAAAGAGAAAATGGCATGAGAAAACCTGCGCCGTCCGCTTTTGCGGACGGCGCAGGTTTTGTATGTTTACAGATCCTTCAGATCATAGGGTGTGGTCTGATAGACATAATAATTCAGCCAGTTGGTGTAGAGCAGCTGCCCGGCGCTGCGCCACCGGACCACCGGTACCTTGGTGGGGTCGTCGCCGGGAAAGTAGTTGGCGGGTACCGCAATGTCCAGCCCTTTGTCCACATCCCGCCAGTATTCCTTGGCCAGGGTGTCCGGATCATACTCCGGGTGGCCCATGACAAAGAACTGCCGGCTGTCCTCGGTCTTGACCGCATACACTCCGGCGTCGGCGGATACGGCCACCAGTTCCAGGCCGGGCGCTTTGCGGACGTCCTCCTCCCATACCTCGGTATACCGGGAGTGGGGCGCGTAGAATACATCGTCAAAACCTCGGAAAAGCGGCGAATTGGGCTTCAGTACCCGGTGCTCATAGACGCCGAACAGCTTTTGGGGCAGGGAGCGCTTCTCAATTCCATGATGGAAATACAGGCCGGCCTGGGCGCCCCAACAGATATGCAGGGTGGAGTGGATGTGGGTACGACTCCAGGCCATGATCTCACACAGCTCCGGCCAGTATTCCACCTGGTCGAACTCCAGATTCTCCACCGGCGCGCCGGTGATGATCATACCGTCAAAGTTCTTTTCCTTGATCTGATCAAAGGTTGTATAAAAGGAGGCCAGGTGATCCTCGTCGGTGTGCTGGGATTGGTAGCTGGCCGTGCGGAGCAGTTCCACTTCGATCTGCACCGGCGTATTGGACAGCTTGCGCAGGATCTGGGTCTCCGTAACGATTTTGGTGGGCATGAGATTGAGAATCAGCACATTCAGCGGACGGATATCCTGGTGCATGGCCCGATACTCAGTCATGACAAAGATGTTTTCGCTCTCCAGAATGGCGGTAGCCGGCAGCGAATCCGGTATTTTAATTGGCATAGCGGCACTTCCTTCTATGGGTTCTTGATATAGTTAAGAGTAGCATATTTTGCCGTCTGCCGCAACTGAGGAATAAGAAGTGAAAAAACTGAAAAAAGGTGTTGACAAATGGGGAAATGGGTGGTATTCTATCTGAGCGCCTTGCGAGAGGGCACTGAAAACTGAAGAATTTGGAAGAGACCGAGGCAGAACCTGGACGGACTTCTGAATGAGATCAGAAAAAAGTGCTTGACAAACTCAAGAGTGCGTGGTAAAATAAACGAGT
>NZ_NFIQ01000003.1 GCF_002159455.1 Flavonifractor sp. An306 | reverse complement strand
GGCAGGGCTTTTCGGCGGCCTTCGCCAGCCTGGCGCCCAGCTTCCATCTGCTGGACCTGTGCGTGGGCGCCGCCGGCGCGGTGCTGATCCGGCTGGCGGTCTACTCCAAGGGCAAGAACGCGAAGAAATACCGCCGGGGGATCGAGTACGGGAGCGCCCGCTGGGGCACCCCGGCCGACATCGCCCCCTACGCAGACCCGGACTTCTTCCAGAACGTCCTCCTCACCCAGACGGAGCGGATCACCATGTCGAGCCGCCCCAAGGAGCCCAAATACGCCAGAAATAAGAATATTTTGGTCATCGGCGGTTCCGGCTCAGGCAAAACGAGGTTCTATGTCAAGCCCAACCTGCTCCAGTGCCATTCCTCCTATGTAGTCACCGATCCGAAAGGTACGATATTATGCGAGGTAGGGGCTCTCCTGGAGCGCAGGGGATACCGCATCAAAAGCCTAAATCTTATCAACTTCAAGAAGTCCATGAAATATAACCCTCTGGCGTATATCCGCTCGGAGAAGGACATTTTGAAGCTGGTGAACGCCCTGATCCTCAACACCAAGGGAGAGGGCGAAAAGTCCAGTGAGGATTTCTGGGTGAAGGCCGAGCGACTGTACTATTCCGCCCTCATCGGGTACATCTGGTACGAGGCGGAGCCGGAGGAGCGAAACTTCATCACCCTGCTGGACCTCATCAACGCCAGCGAGGCGCGGGAGGACGACGAGGAGTTCCAAAGCCCGGTGGACATCCTGTTCGCCAAGCTGGAAAAGGAGCACCCGGACCACTTCGCCGTGAAGCAATACCGCAAATTTAAGATGGCCGCGGGCAAAACTCTGAAATCCATACTGATTTCCTGCGGCGCCCGCCTCTCCCCCTTTGACATCCAAGAGCTGCGGGACCTCATGGCGGAGGACGAGCTGGAGCTGGACACCCTGGGCGACCGGAAATCGGCGCTGTTCGTGATTTTGTCAGATACGGACAGCACCTTCAATTTTGTGGCGGCGCTCATGTACTCCCAGCTTTTCAACCTCCTGTGCGACAAGGCGGACGACTTTTACGGGGGACGCCTGCCAGTCCATGTGCGGTGCCTGCTGGACGAGTTTGCGAACATCGGGCAAATCCCGAACTTCGACAAGCTGATCGCCACCATCCGAAGCCGGGAAATCTCGGCTTCTATTATTTTGCAGTCCCAAAGCCAGTTAAAGACCATCTACAAGGACGCGGCGGATACCATCGTGGGTAACTGCGACAGCACCTTGTTTTTGGGAGGCAAGGAGAAATCCACTCTGAAAGAAATTTCGGAGCTGCTGGGGAAAGAAACGATTGACAGTTTCAATCAATCGGAAAACCGCGGCAGCCAGGTTTCCCACGGCCTCACCTATCAGAAATTGGGAAAGGAGCTGATGACACAAGACGAATTGGCAGTGATGGACGGAGGCAAGTGTATCTTCATGCTGCGGGGCGTGCGCCCGTTTCTCTCGGACAAGTACGACCTGACGAAGCACCCGAACTATAAGTACACCGCCGACGCCGACAAGAAGTACCTCTTTGATATGGAACGGTACATGAAACGCAAACCGGCCATCGTGAAGCCGGATGAGCCTTTCGAGATGTACGAATTGACAGCAACGGACCTTCAATAACAATTCTACAACGAAGAAAGGAAATATGATTTATGGATTTTTTCACTAACGCTATCGATGTATTGCAGACTCTGGTGATTGCGCTGGGCGGCGGCCTGTGCGTGTGGGGCGGCATCAACCTCCTGGAAGGTTACGGGCAGGACAACCCTGCCTCCAAATCCCAGGGCATCAAGCAGCTCATGGCCGGCGGCGGTGTCGCCCTCATCGGCCTGACCCTGATCCCCCTGCTGTCCGGCCTGCTCTCCGCCTGATGTCTGCCAGTAAACCCCACGGGAGGCCCCGGCACACGGGGCCTCCCGGAAAGGAGGTGATCCCCGTTGATCTTTGACGCGATACAGGAGTGGTTCCAGGAACTGCTCATCGACGGTATCATTTCAAACCTGACCGGGATGTTTGATACCCTGAATACCAAGGTGGGTGAGATCGCCGGGGAGGTGGGCATGACGCCCTCTGCGTGGAACAGCGGCATTTTCAACATGGTCCGCAATCTCTCGGAGACCGTGATCGTCCCCATCGCCGGCATCGTCCTCACCTTTGTCATGTGCTATGAGCTCATCCAGCTCATCGTAGAAAAGAACAATCTCCACGACTTCGACACCTGGATCTTCTTCAAGTGGATCTTCAAGACCTTCTGCGCGGTGCTCATCGTCACCAACACCTGGAACATCGTCATGGCGGTGTTCGATGTGGCGCAGAACGTGGTCAGCCAGAGCGCCGGCGTCATCATCTCGGACGCGGGCATCGACATATCCGGCGTGACCGCGGACCTGGAGACCCAGCTCGCGGACTGGAGCATCGGCGCCCTGCTGGGGCTGTGGTTCCAGAGCATCTTCGTGGGGCTGTGTACGCAGATCCTCTCCATCTGCATCTTCCTGGTGATCTATGGCAGGATGATCGAGGTGTATTTGGTGACCTCGATAGGTCCCATCCCCTTTGCCACGATGGTGAACCGGGAATGGGGCAACACGGGGCAGAACTATCTCCGCTCCCTGCTGGCCCTGGGCTTCCAGGCGTTCCTCATTATGATCTGCGTGGGCATCTACGCGGTGCTGGTGGAGGGCATCTCCCTGAGCGGCGACAACATTTCCGGCGCCATCTGGGGGTGCATGGGGTACACGGTGCTCCTGTGCTTCACCCTCTTTAAGACCGGCAGCCTCGCAAAGTCCCTGTTCGGGGCGCACTAAAGGGGGGTGGCTGATTGAAAATAGGATTGATAGACGTGGACTCCCACAACTTTCCCAACCTCTGCCTGATGAAGCTCTCCGAGTACCATACCAGGCGGGGCGACCGGGTGGAGTGGTGGAGCCCCAAGGGACGCTATGACCTGGTTTACAAGAGCCGGGTGTTCACGGACACCTACTCCAAGGACACCATCGTGGTGAACAACGCGGAGAAGGTCATCCAAGGCGGCACCGGCTACGGGCCGGGCGGAAAAGACCTCCCCTATGAGATCGAGCACATCCGGCCGGACTACTTTTTGTATCCGCGGTTTTTGGGAACGGCCTACGGCTTTTTGAGCCGGGGCTGTCCGAGGAACTGCGGATTTTGCATCGTCAGCGGCAAGGAGGGACGCAGGAGCGTCAAAGTCGCTGACCTTTCTGAATTTTGGCGCGGTGAGGATGAGATCAAACTGCTGGACCCCAACCTGCTGGCCTGCCCGGATCATGAGGCGCTTCTGGAACAGCTTGCCGCCAGCCGGGCGCTGGTGGACTTCACCCAGGGGCTGGACATCCGGCTGACGAACCCGGACAACATCGCCCTGCTGAACAGGGTGCGGACCAAGGCGGTGCATTTCGCCTGGGACAACCCGGAGGAGGACCTGACGGAGCACTTCAAACGCTTTGTGGCGCATACCGCCATCCGAAGCGACCGCAACCGGCGGGTCTATGTGCTGACCAACTACGGCAGCACCCATGAGCAGGACCTCTACCGGGTGAACACCCTGCGGGCCTTGGGGTATGACCCCTATGTGATGATCTATGAGCGCCCTACCGCTCCAAAAATCACCCGCCATCTTCAGCGGTGGGTGAACAACAAACGGATTTTCCACACGGTAAAAGATTTCAAGGACTATGCTCCCATGAAAAAGGAGGTGCATTGATTGGCCTATGTAACGATCCCGAAGGACCTGAGCAAGGTACAGAGCAAGGTCCTGTTCGGGCTGACCAAACGGCAGGTGATCTGTTTCGGAGCGGCAGCAATTATCGGCGTGCCGCTTTTCTTTTTGACCAAGGGGGCACTTGGCACCACCACGGCGGCCCTGTGCATGATCCTGGTGATGCTTCCCTTCTTCCTGTTCGCCATGTACGAGAAGAACGGGCAGCCCCTGGAGGTGTTCCTGGGACATCTCATTGAAAACAAATTTATCCGCCCAAAGACGCGGATCTACCAGACCAACAACCTGTACTCCGCCCTGGTGCGGCAGTACGAATTGGAACAGGAGGTGAGAGCGATTGCAGGCAAAAACGGCAAGACCCGCAAAACCGGCAGGGGCAAGGCGCAAGCTGACCCGCGCCGAGCGTAAGCAGATCGAGGCGGTGGTCCGCCAGGCCAAGGGGGACGGGAAAGCCCATACAGTGCAGGAGAGCATCCCCTTCCGCAATATGTTCCCGGACGGCCTGTGCCGGCTGGAGGGCGGGACCTTCTCCAAGACCATCGCCTTCGAGGACGTCAACTACCGCCTGGCTTCGCCGGAGGACCAGCGGGATATTTTTGAACACCTCTGCGATTTCTACAACGGCTACGACCCCACCATCGGGGTGCAGATGTCGCTCAGCAGCCGGTATGTGGAGCATGGGCCGGAGGAGGACCTGTTCGGCATCCGTCCCCAGGGTGACGACCTGGACCCTGTCCGGGAGGATGCGGCCGGGATACTCCGCTTCCAGTATGAGCGGGGCAGCAACGGCTATGTGAAAACCAAGTATGTGACCCTGACCATCGAGGCGGAGAACCTTCCGGCGGCGCGGGCGCGGTTCGCCCGTATCGAGACCGACACCCTCAACCGCTTCAAGGTCATGGGCGCCGCCGCCCATGTGCTGGACGGGAAAGAGCGGCTGGAGCTGCTTCACGGCATCCTCCACCCGGCAGACGGCCGCCGTCCGGAGGGCGGGAAGTTCGCCTTCGATTGGGACTGGCTGGCGCCCAGCGGCCTTTCGGTCAAGGACTTCATCGCCCCGTCCTCCTTCCACTTCGGGGAGACCCGCACCTTCCGCATTGGCGAGATGTACGGGGCGGTGAGCTTTTTGCAGATCACCGCCCCGGAGATCCACGACCGCATTTTGGCGGAGTTTATGGAGACCGAGGGCAACATCCTGGTAACTATGCACATCCGGGGCATCAACCAGAACGAGGCCATCAAGATGGTCAAGCGCAAGATCACGGATTTGGACGCCATGAAGATCGCGGAGCAGAAGCGGGCGGTACGCAGCGGCTACGACATGGACATCCTCCCCAGCGACCTTGCCACCTACGGCGGCGCGGCAAAGACCATCCTCCAGGACTTGCAAAGCAGGAATGAGCGAATGTTCAATCTGACCTTCCTGGTCATGCACATGGCGGAGACCAAGCAGAAGCTGGAGATTGCCGTGTCCCAGGCGGCCAGCGTGGCGCAGACCTACAACTGCCTCCTCACCCGGCTGGACTTCCAGCAGGAGGACGGACTGATGAGCAGCCTTCCCCTGGGGCTCAACCGTATCAAAATCGAGCGGAGCCTCACCACTTCGGCGCTGGCGGTGTTCGTCCCCTTCGTCACCCAGGAGCTGTTTATGGGCGGGGACGCCATGTACTACGGCCTGAACGCCCTCTCCAACAACATGATCCTTCTGGACCGCAAACAGTCCAGAAGCCCCAACGGGCTGGTGTTCGGCACGCCGGGCAGCGGCAAGTCCATGAGCTGCAAGCGGGAGATCACTTTCATCATCCTGACCACAAAAGATAATGTCATCATCTGCGACCCGGAGGGCGAGTATTCGCCCCTGGTGCGCCGGCTGGGCGGGCAGGTGATCCGGCTGTCCCCGTCCAGCACCGACTATGTAAACCCGCTGGACATCAACCTCAACTATTCGGATGAGGAGAACCCCCTGGCGCTGAAATCTGACTTCGTGCTTTCCTTCTGTGAGCTCATCATGGGGAGCAAGACGGGGCTGGAGGCCATCGAGAAAACGGTCATCGACCGGGCGGTGCAGAAGATCTACCAGCCCTACTTCGCAGACCCCCGGCCGGAGAATATGCCCATCCTGGGCGACCTGATGGAGGCGCTGCTGGCGCAGGGCATCCCGGAGGCCGACCGGGTGGCCCAGGCGCTGGATCTGTATGTGAACGGTTCGCTGAACTTCTTTAATCACCGCACTACCGTGGACATCCGCAACCGGCTGGTCTGCTTTGACATCAAGGGTCTGGGCAAAAACCTGAAAAAGCCGGGGATGCTCATTGTCCAGGATGCGGTGTGGAACACCGTCACCATCAACCGGGCCATTGGGCGCTCCACCTGGTATTTCGTGGACGAGTTCCACCTCCTGCTGAAGGAGGAGCAGACGGCGGCCTATTCGGCGGAGATCTGGAAACGGTTTAGAAAATGGGGCGGGGTGCCCACCGGGGCGACCCAGAACCCCAAGGACCTGCTCTCCTCCCCGGAGATCGAGAACATCCTGGAAAACAGCGATTTCATCTATATGCTCAACCAGGCCGCCGGCGACCGCAAGATTTTGGCGGAGCGGCTGGGCATTTCGGCGGAACAGCTTGCCTATGTGACCAATTCCGAGCCGGGCCATGGGCTGCTGTTCTTCAACAATGTGATCCTGCCCTTTGCGGACGACTTCCCAAAGGACACGGAGCTTTATAAGCTGCTTACCACCAAGCCCAGCGAGGTGGAGCACGCGGCGGAAACGGAGGCGTGAATATGAACATGGAGATATTCAGAAACAGTGAATTTGGCAGTATCCGCGTGATCGAGGAGGACGGGAAATGCCTGTTCTGCGGTTCGGATGTGGCAAAGGCCCTGGGGTACAGCAATCCCCGAAAGGCTGTCCGTGACCATGCGAGGGGTGGAACGAAACGTTCCATCCCCACCGCAAGCGGTGACCAGACAATGACCTTCCTCCCGGAGGGCGACGTCTACCGCCTGATCGTTCATAGCCGGCTGCCCGGCGCGGAGCGGTTTGAGAAATGGGTGTTCGATGAGGTGCTTCCCACGATCCGCAGGACCGGGGGCTACATGACGCCCTCCCTGCTGGAGGAGGCGGCCAGGCACCCGGAGATCCTTCTCTCCTTTGCGGACCAGCTCCTGGCGGAGCATGAGAAGAACCGCCGCCTTACCGGGGAGGTGGAACGGCTGCGGCCGAAAGCGGATTTTTACGACGCCTTTGTGCGCCCCGGCAACTGCACCAATATCCGGGCCACAGCCAAGGAGCTGGGCGTGGGCGAGCGCGACTTCTGCCGCTTCCTGATGGAGGAGGGCTTCCTCTACCGCTGCCCGGCCGGATACCTTCTGCCCTACGCCAAGCCCTCCAATAAGGGGCTGTTCCAGGTGAAGGACTTCTGGAAGTACGGGCATTTCCGCCAGCAGACCCTTATCACGCCCCAGGGGAAGGACCTCCTGCGGATGATGCTCTGCGGCGGGCAGATGAGCATGGAATTTGATTTTTGTGAAAGCGAGGCGTGAATATGAAAAACAAGATCTACATTATCGACGGCAAGACCTATCTCTCCCACATCAACGATGAGGTCCACCTGTACGGCCTCCTCCACCAGCTTGCCTTCCTGGCGGGCCGGATCAAGGACGAGGAGGACGTGTTCCATGTGCTGGACACGGCGAAGCGTTATGGAGAGATCGCCGAGGAGAAGTTCCTGGGCTGGGGCATCCCCGGCCGCTACCTGGTGTTCGGCGACCCAAAAGACCTGAAGGACCTTATGGCAAAGGAGCTGGCGGAGGCCACCCCGGTGCCCGTGGAGGAGCCGAAGCCCAAGAAGTATAAGGATGAGTACATCATCCCCGGCTATGGCTTCCGTATGCTGGTGGGCGACATCCACCACCTGATCGTCCTCTACTACTCGCTGGCCCGCCGCCTGTCCGAGGCGGAAACGGAGAAGGACTTCCTCCGGCTGAAGAAAAAGGCCGACGGCTATGAGAAGGTGCTGAAAAAGCTCTTCCGCAGCCTGGGCCTCCCGGAGGACAGCAACGCCGCCCAAGACATCCTGGAGGAGTCTATCATCCGCCGCCATAACCTGGTCCGCCTGGAGGATGTGGAGGAGCCCCAGGACGAGGGCGACCTTGAAGGGAACGAGGTATGGAGCGACTGACCCATGTGAGCCTGTTCTCCGGCATCGGCGGTCTGGACCTGGCGGCGGAGGCGGCCGGGTTCGAGACCGTCTGCCAGTGTGAATGGGCGGACTACCCCTATTCCGTCCTGGAGCGGCACTGGCCGGACGTGCCGAAGTTCCGGGACATCACCACATTCACGAAGGAGGCGTTTTTTGAGAAAACAGGACTTGAAACAGTCACCATCATCTCCGGCGGCTTCCCCTGCCAGCCCTTCTCCACCGCGGGAAAGCGGAAGGGCTTTGCGGATGAACGCTACCTGTGGCCGGAAATGTGCAGAGTTATTACTGAGCTGCGGCCCCGTTGGGTGCTTGGGGAAAATGTTGCTGGCTTCATCAATATGGGGCTCGACAAAACGATTTTTGACCTGGCAAAAGCGGGATACGCTGTTCTCCCATTCGTATTTCCGGCTTGCGGCGTCGGCGCGTGGCATGAGCGCCAGCGAACTTTTATCGTCGCGGCTGATGTTTCCCACGCCCCTTGCCTCCGACAAATCCACCTGCAGGGACGCGGCAAACCTGGATGTGTTCCTGTCGGACAATGGGATCTTCCGCAAGCGGAACAGGGACGGGACGATCTGGAGCCTGAGCCTTTCGGCGGCGGTGTTCTACCTGACGCCGGCGGCGTCGGAGGGCTACCGCTCCACCCTGAAACCCACGGCCTTCCGGGGCAAGTCCCCGTCCAGCAACCTGTCGGCCCAGGTGATCCACCAGGAGCAGCCCCTGTCGGAGAAGGCGGCACTGAACCCGGATTGGGTGGAATGGCTCATGGGCTTCCCGAAAGGATGGACGGCCGTATCCTCTGGGCCGCCGAGCCGGAGGGCGTCCCCCGCATAACGGAGGACACGAAGGACCGGGCGCTGCGGCTGAAAACCCTGGGCAACGCGGTCTGCCCACCCCAGGCCTATCCCATTTTTCACTATATTTCGCTGATAGAGACCGGGGCGTGCGCCGGCATCTGCCCCTATGGAGGAGGTGACGGATAAATGCAGGAATGGAAAGCCTCCGAGAAGGAGGCCCAGAAGATGACCCGTGACGGGGCCATCTCGGTAAACCTGGTGACCGGCGAGACCACCCACATCTCGGACCGCCCCCAGGAACAGGACTATTCCTCTGCTGATGAAACGGCGGGGACATTGAGCCGGGCGGTGGACGAGGTGGAGGGCCATGTGGAACGGCGCCAGGCGAAAAAAGCGCGGCACAAGCGGCGCGACACCTTCCGGGAGGGTGAGGCGGCCAGGGACCGCCCTTCCTCCCGTTTGCAGTTTTCGGAGGCAGACCGGGCGGCGCCGGAGCTGAAAAAGGCTGTCCGCAAGTCCGACAAGGCAGCGGATAAGCTGGACGCGGCAAAGGCCGCCGTCCCCGTGAAGCCGCCCGGCAAGGAACACGGCAACCCGCTGGCCCGGCCGATCCAGGAGGTCAAGTCTACCCTCCACGGCGAGGTGAGCAAGGTGGAGGGCGAAAACTCCGGCGTCCAGGCCGGCCACCTGGGGGAGCGGCAGATCGAGAAGGCCGTGGGCTATGGGAGTCGGCGCGTCAAGAACTGGCACGCTGACCAAAAGATGAAGCCCTGGCGGGATGTGAAGCAGGCGGAGCAGGCGGCGGTGAAAGCCAATGCAGACTTCTATTGGCAGAAGTCCATCATGGAGAACCCCCAGCTTGCGTCCAGCAATCCCATCTCCCGGCTGTGGCAGAAGAAGCGCCTGCAAAAGCAGTACGCCGCCGCGCACCGGGCAGGGACCGGCGCGGCCCAGGCCGCGGGCAAGGCGTCCCAGACCGCCGCCTCCGCAGCGAAGAAAGGCGGCGGGACCATCGCCCAGAAGCTGGGCGGCTTCGTCACCAAAAACAAGCACACCCTCCTCATCGTGGGCGGGATTGGGCTGATCCTCATGCTCATCATGGGGCTGATGCAGTCCTGCACCTCCATGTTTGGGGGCGGGACTTCCGGCCTGGTGGCCTCCTCCTATCTTTCGGAGGACGCGGACCTGACCGGGGCCGAGGCCGCCTACTGCGAGATGGAGGCGGAGCTGCAAGAATATCTGAACACCTACGAGGCCACCCACGACTATGACGAATATCACTTTGACCTGGACGAGATCGAGCATGACCCTTATGTGCTGCTGTCCATCCTGTCGGCGCTCCATGAAGGGGTGTTTACCCTGAACGAGGTGCAAAGCGACCTGGAAATGCTCTTTGACAAGCAGTACATCCTCACCGAGACCGTGACCACCGAAACAAGGTATCGGACGGAGACCCGGACGGACAGCGAGGGCAACGAGTACGAGGTAGAGGTTCCCTACACCTGGTACATCTGCACCGTCACGCTGGAGAATTTCGACCTCTCCCATGTGCCGGTCTATATCATGGGCGAGGACCAGCTCTCCATGTACGCCGTGTATATGTCCACCCTGGGCAACCGACCGGACCTGTTCCCGTCCTCCGGGTATGTGGGCAAGTACATTGAGAACCCGCCCACGGCCTGGGACATTCCCGCCGAGTACCTGACGGATGAGCGGTTCGCCACCCTCATCACCGAGGCGGAGAAATACCTGGGATACCCTTATGTCTGGGGCGGGAGCAGCCCGGAGACCTCCTTTGACTGTTCCGGCTTCGTCAGCTATGTGCTGACCAATACCGGCCTGTGCAACACCGGGCGGCTGGGCGCCCAGGGGCTCTATAACATCTCCACGCCGGTCTCCGACCCCCAGCCGGGCGACCTGGTGTTCTTTGTGGGCACCTATGACACCAGCGGTATCTCCCATGTGGGCATCTATGTGGGCGACAATATGATGTTGCACTGTGGAGATCCGATTTCCTACACCAATTTGAACACCAGCTACTGGCAGTCTCACTTTTATGCCTACGGCCGGCCGCCGTACAACTGATGGGAGGTGGTAAAGCATCAATATGGTTTCCTACGGGGGCGGTGTCAACAGCACCGCCCTTTTGATCGGCCTGCACCAGCACCGCATCCCGGTGGACCTGATCCTCTTTGCGGATACCGGGGCGGAGCATCCCCACACCTATGCCTACCTGGACATTATGGACCGCTGGCTGAAGGGCCACGGGATGCCGCCCATCACCAGAGTCTACAAGACCACGCGGGACGGAAAGCGGCTGACCTTGGAGCAGGAGTGCTTGCAGAGCGGCACCCTGCCCTCTATGGCCTACGGCTTCAAGCGGTGTTCCCTGAAACACAAGATCGGGCCGCAGGACAAGTTCTGCAACCGCTACCCGCCCTGCCGCAAGGTATGGGCAGCGGGCAAGCGGGTGGTGAAGTTCATCGGCTACGACGCCGGAGAGGGCTACCGCAGCGACAAGGTGTTGCTGGGAGACCTGGCCGACCCCAAGTACAGCAAGTGGTATCCCCTGATGGAATGGGGATGGGACCGGGCAGCGTGTATGCAGGCCATTGAAAATGCGGGTCTGCCCCAGCCGGGCAAATCCTCCTGCTTCTTCTGCCCCAGCATGAGGGCGGAGGAGATCATCCACCTGCGGGACCACCACCCGGACCTGTTCCGAAGGGCCATCGCCCTGGAGGACAACGCCCGTCCCAATTTGAAAACGGTCCAGGGCCTGGGCCGTAACTATTCATGGAAAGAACGATATGGAAAGGAGTTTTGCACACATGGCAACTGTTGAGAAGATCCGCCGTGACATTGAAAAGACCAAGGAGAAAATCTCCGAGCAGCAGAAGCGCCTCCGCGCCCTGGAGGCCCAGCTCACCGAGGAGGAGAACCTGGAGATCGTCCGCATGGTCAAGGCGGTGAAGATGGACAACCGGGAACTGACGGCCTTCCTGAAGGCCTACGCCAGCGGCCTCATCACCCTGCCGGAGGGCATGATGGAGGCGGAGGCCGCGGCGGACCCCAGCGAGAATGAGATGGAGGATACCGAGTATGAAGAATAAGAAGATCATCCGCCTGTTTACGGCGGCCCTGGCCGTGGCGCTCTGTGCCACGGCCTTTGCTGTCCCCGCTTTCGCCGGCGGTGGGGAGGGCGAACCCTACTACACCGAAACTGCCGGGACGGAGGCGGACCCTGCGGAGGACGCCGAGGCCCCGGAGGTCACTATCACTGATGAGGAAGATCCCGCCGGCGATGATAGCGCGGACAATAACACGGAGGCAGACGGGGACACCCTGGACCAGATCACCGAACTGCTGGGCGGCCTGGGGACTGTGACTGTCACCGAGGACGGTATCCTGTTCACCCCTGACACGGAGAAATGGGAAACCCAGCAGACCGGCACCGTGACCACCTGCGGCGGCAACCTGAATGTCCGCACCGGCGCTGGGCTGGATAACGACGCATTCACCCAGCTTCCCGATGGGGCGCAGGTAGAAGTCATCGGCACCGAGGGCGAATGGGTCAAGGTGCTTCTGCCGGAGCGGGAGGGCTATGTTCATTCCGACTACCTGACCATCACGGACACGGGCAGCTTCTCCCTCTCCCTGGACGGGACGGACCTCTCCGCCCTGCTGGAGCTGTTCGCCTCCGGCCTCTCCGGGGGCGGAGGGGCAGCCCTGACCCCGGATGGGAACCTGTCCCTCATTGACGACCTGGGCGGGACATCCTCCGGCAAGCAGTTTATCACGGTGGAGACAAAGGGCGGCAACGTGTTCTATCTCATCATCGACCGGGATGACGAGGGGGCGCAGACCGTCCACTTCCTGAACCAGGTGGACGAGGCGGACCTCCTGGCCCTGATGGAGGATGGCGAGGCCCAGGAGGCGCCGGCGGTCTGCACCTGTACGGAGAAATGCCAGGCCGGGGCGGTGAACACTTCCTGCCCGGTCTGCTCTGTCAACATGAGCGAGTGCGCCGGCGTGGAGCCGGAGGCTGAACCCGAACCGGAGCCGGAGGAGGAGAAGTCCGGGGGCATGGGCGCCCTGGCGCTGGTCCTGGCGCTTGTGGTGCTGGGCGGCGGTGGAGCCTTCGCCTACATCAAGTTCATCCGCCCCAAGCAGGCGTCCAAGGCCAGCGCGGACCCGGATGACTATGATTTTGCGGATGAGGAGGAGTATATCAACGAGGACGAACCGGAACCGGAGGAAGAAATGGAGGATACGAAATGAAGCTGGTGATCTGTGAGAAACCGAGTGTTGCAAAAGCCGTCGCGTCGGCCCTGGGTGTCACATCCAGGGCCGATGGCTGTTTTGAAGGAAATGGGCTCATCGTTTCCTGGTGCGTGGGGCATTTGGTGTCCCCGATGGACGCAGCCGGGTACGACCTTGGTTATAAGAAATGGAAGTATGATGACCTTCCCATCCTGCCGGAGCCCTTCCGCTATGTGCTGGCGAAGGGCAAGGAGGACGCCTTCCAGAACTTGAAGCACCTCATGGAGCGAGAGGACGTCACCGAGCTGGTCAACGCCTGCGACGCCGGGCGGGAGGGCGAGCTCATCTTCCGGCTGGTCTATGAGATGGCGGGATGCCAGAAGCCCTTCTCCCGTCTGTGGATCTCTTCCATGGAGGACGCGGCGATCCGGGAGGGCTTCCAGGACCTGCGCCCCGGCGCGGAGTATGACCCGCTGTACCAGTCCGCCCTCTGCCGCCAGAAAGCAGACTGGCTCATTGGGATCAACGCCACAAGACTTTTTTCTGTCCTCTACCACCGCACCCTGAATGTGGGGCGGGTGCAGACCCCCACCCTTGCCATGCTGGTGGACCGGGACAGCAAAATCACAATGTTCCGCAAAGAGAAATACCATCATGTGCGCCTGACCCTGGGCGGGGCCGAGGCGGTGTCGGAGAAGATCGCCGCCCCGGAGGAGGCGGAGGCCCTGAGGGCGGCCTGTGCCGGCGCGGAGGCAGTCTGCGCTTCTGTCACCCGTGAACAGAAGAAAGAGGCACCGCCCAGGCTCTACGACCTGACCACCCTCCAGCGGGAGGCCAACCGCATCTTCGGCTACACGGCGAAACAGACGCTGGACTACGCACAATCCCTCTATGAGAAAAAGCTGCTGACCTATCCCCGGACGGACAGCCGGTTTTTGACCGCCGACATGGCGGAGACCGCTTCGGTGGTCCTCCACCTGGCGGCCAAGGTACCGCCCTTTGACGGGTGCGGGGAGTTCTTCCCGGATGTGTCCTTGCTGGTAAATGACAAGAAGGTGTCCGACCACCACGCCATCATCCCCACGCTGGAGCTGGAGAAGGCGGACCTGTCCGAACTGCCCGTGGGTGAGCGCAATATCCTTCTGCTGGTGTGCCGGGAGCTGCTGTGTGCGGTTGCGGAGCCCTATGTGTACGAGGCGGTGACGGCGACCTTTACCTGCGGCGGGCAGACCTTCACCGCCAAGGGGCGGCGCATCCTCTCCGAGGGCTGGCGTGAGATCGACCACATTTTCCGCGCTTCCCTGAAGGAGCAGCCGGAGGGCGAGGCGGAACCCGCCGCTCTGCCGGACTTCACCGAGGGTCAACTTTTTGACCAGGTGGAGGCCGCTGTCACCGAACACTTCACCGCCCCGCCCAAGGCGTACACGGAGGACACCCTCCTGGCGGCGATGGAGACTGCCGGGAAAGAGGAGATGCCGGAGGACGCCGAGCGCAAGGGCCTGGGCACCCCGGCCACCAGGGCGGCGATCCTGGAGAAGCTGGTGGCGGCCGGGTTTGTGGAGCGCAAAGGGAAAAGTCTCATCCCTACCAAGGCGGGGATCAACCTGGTCACCGTCCTGCCGGATACTTTGACCTCTCCCATGCTCACGGCGGAGTGGGAGCAGAAGCTGACCGCCATCGCCAGGGGTGAGGGCGATCCCGCCGCTTTCATGGCGGGGATCTCTGACATGGCGCGGGAACTGGTGAAAACCTATTCCCACATCTCCGAGGAGGGCCAGAAGCTGTTTGCCCCGGAGCGGGAGGCCGTGGGCCTCTGTCCCCGCTGCGGCAAGCCGGTCTATGAGGGCAGGAAGAACTTTTACTGCTCCGACCGCTCCTGCCGCTTCGTGCTGTGGAAGGACGACCGTTTCTGGACCTCCCGCAAGAAGGAGCTGACAAAGAAGATGGCCGCCGACCTTTTGAAGAAGGGCCGCACCTCCGTCAAGGGGATGTGGTCTGAAAAGAAGGGTTCCACCTATGACGCAGTGGTGGTGCTGGATGATACTGGCGGGAAGTATGTCCGCTTCAAGCTGGAGTTCCCCAAACGGAAGGAGGGCGTGAATGGCAAAAAGTAAATCGGATATTCCCCTTGGCGGTGCGGAACAGAACATGAGCCGGGAGGAGCTGGCGGCGGTGGCAAAAGCCGTTGCCGCCCTCTCCCCGGAGGACCGGGATCTTCTGGCCGCCGTCCAGGAGTCCCCCTATCGGCTGACCACGGCGGAGCAGTTCCTGGAATTTGAGAAAAATGTGGACTGCTTCGTGCTGGAGCCCCATGTTCGGACCCTGGAGGACCTGGGCTGGGAGTACCTGGAGGAGAAACTGACCATCGGCCTGACGGACGACCTCCGGGCCGCCATTGACCCCGCCCCCTTCGGCCGGCGCGCCCTGGAGGAGGACCGGGGGTGCTTCACCAGCCGGGGGTATCTGTTCCCCACGGATGACCCATGGCAGCACGACCGCCCCCAGGCGAAGCAGGCGGACCGCAAGCCCTCCATCAGGGAGCGGCTGGAACAGAGCAAACAGGAGTGCAGGAACAAAAATAAGGCCCAGGCGCCCCGCAAGGGGAAGCCTGAGCCGGAGCTGTAAGGAGGTGCGTGTATGCCCCATTATGAATATGACAAGGATTATCCCTTTGCCGCCTTCATCACCAACCTGGGCAAGTACAACGAGGGCGACCTGGTGGGCGAATGGGTGAAGTTCCCCACCACGCCAGAGGAGATGCAGAAGGTGTTTGAACGGATCGGCATTGGGCAGAAGGATGACTTCGGCCAGCCCTATGAGGAGTGGTTCATCACTGACTATGACTGCTATGTGGACGGCCTCTACGACAAGCTGGGCGAGTATGAGAGCCTGGATGAGCTCAACTACCTGGCCTCCAAACTGGACGAGATGAGCCAGGGCGAGTACGAACAGTTCCAGGCGGCGATGGAGATCGGCGACCATTCAAGCGATTTACAGGAAATCATCAACCTGACCGAGAACCTGGACTGCTACGACATTTACCCCGACATCCACGACCACGACGACCTGGGCCGGTATTACATCGAGGAGCTGGACGCCATGCAGGTGCCGGAGCACCTGCGGAACTACATCGACTATGAGGCCTACGGCCGGGACGTCGCCCTGGAGGAGGGCGGCGAGTTCACCGACCTGGGGTATGTGCGGGACACCGGGAGCAGCTTCCATGAGTATTACGATGGGGAGCATGGCAGCATCCCGGAGGAATACCGGGTGATGACCTTCCAGGACGCGGAGGAGCTGACCGAGGAGGAAAAATCCGAATGGGCGATGGACATCGCCTACGATATGGACGAGTTCTTCCGCCAGCACGACCCGCAGTATGCCGCCGAGCACCCGGAGGAGCACGCGGCCAAGGAGGAGATCTACGAAAATCTGATGGCCGGCCGCATTTCCGCCCTGGATGAGAAACTGGCCGCCCTGGGGCAGACCCAGGAGGACTATCTCCCTTCGGAGATTGAGAAATTCAAAGACGCCACCGGCTATGAGGAATTTCTTGACTTTGATCCGGCTGTAATCAAAGCGGCATTGGAGGACCCGGACAAGTCCCATGTGGACGAGATGCTGGCCTTTGCGGAGCAGGCGGGCCGGGAGTATGAGGCGGAGCTGGCCGGACAGACCCCGGCGCCCTCCCCGGATGACCGGGAGACCGGCGAAACGGTGCGGACTCCCAGGGGCACCTTCTATGTGACGGATATGAGCCGGGAGCAGATGGAGGCGGCCGGGTACGGCCTGCACCATCAGTCTGACGATGGGAAGTATCTCGTCATGGGCAACGGTTCCCGCTCCTTCGCTATCCGAAACGAGGAGGTCCAGGAACATATCACCCCGGAAAAGATGACCGTCCTGGTGGTGGAGCCCATGAAGAAGCCCTATGTGAAGGAGATCGACCCCGGCCTCCATTCGTTACAGGCGGAAGTGGGCGGCGACATTGCCGCCTCCTATCCCTTCTCCGACCCGGTGGGACTGGTCTGCAACGATGAGGGCAAGCTCATCGGCCTGGAGCTGAACCGGGGCCTGCGGGACGAGCATGGGGAGATTTACGACGTAATGGCCGGCACCTTCCTGGTGGTGGGGCTGAGTGAGGACAGCTTCACCTCCCTGACCCCGGAGCAGGTGCAGAAGTACACGGAGCACTTCAAGCAGCCGGAACAGTTCATCAGCCTGAACGGGCAGATCATCGCCCTGCCGGTGGAGCCGGAGAACCCGCTCCGCACCGCCGAGATGACCCTGGAGGACGACTACGGGATGATCGACGGGGTGCTGAACAACGGTCGCAAGGGCGAGGAGTTAGAGAAGGCCCAGGGTGAGGCGCGCAGGACCACGCCGGAGAAGAAGCCCTCCATCCGGGAGCGGCTGGCGGAGGCCAAACGGGAGTGCGGCGAGCGCAAGCCCCCGGACAGGGCCCAGCAGAAGAAGCCCCCGGAGCATGACCTGTGAGCCGGAGCAAGAAGTGGCGGCTGGAATGGTCCTTCTTCCTCGGGGAGAACGGCCGCCGCAGATATAATGAGATCTGCAAGGGCTGTGTCCACCCATGCAAGCAGAGCTTCCGGGCAGTCCTCATCGCCTGTCCCCATTACCAGTCCGCACGCTCGAAAAAGTGTGCAGATAAGGGTTGAAAATGGGCTGAAAAATCGCCTGCGGTGGCTTTTCCGGGAGCCGTCCTTATGGTTTCTCATGCGGGCCTCTCCCTCTGATTTGAGGGGTGTAAAGCCGCAATTTTGAACACTTTTCCATTACAGAGCGGGAGCGCCGCCTTCGGTTTGAGCCAAGGGTGACGCTCCCGCTTCTTTTTTTGTTCTCTTTTATCTCTTTCCATTAGGATCGGACAGGAAGGATATTCGCCGTAGTAGGCGCTGTGGGAATGTGCGTAAACGGTCATGCTTGCGGAACTGTGGGAAACGATGTTTGCGGGCTGTGGGAAAGCCGGCGGCTTTTCCATCGGGCCGTGAATATCTGTTTTCCATCGGCGGAGCGGCCGTTTTCCACATTTCCATCGTGTAAAATGGTTGAAAATGTTCTTTGTGTTGCGCTTCTGCGAGATAAGATGTATAATAAGTGCGGTTAGTTAATGCTAACCTTAATTTCGATATATGGAGGCAGTTATGGGGATATGGAAAACTTTTTTTAATAATACCCGCAAGCCGGAAGGGCTGCTTGGCAGGTGCATGGTGGACAGCATGAATCACGCCCATGCTGCCCTGGCGGACTGGGGCCTCAGCCGTTTGCCGGAAACCGGCCCCTCTCAAATCGCGGAGCTGGGCTGCGGCGGCGGTCGGAATATTCGGGCGCTTCTGCGAAAATATCCGGCTGCAACTATTACTGCTCTGGATTATTCAGAAATATCCGTAGAAAAGGCTAAGAGGGTCAATCGTGAGGGTCTGCAAGCCGGCCGCTGCCAGATTTTGCAGGGAGATGTATCCCGCCTCCCCTTTGGGGATGGTTCGTTTGATCTGGCGACCGCATTTGAAACCGTATATTTCTGGCCTGGCCCGGTGGAGAGTTTCCGGGAGGTGTACCGCACCCTGCAACCGGGCGGCATTTTTTTAATCGTCAATGAGTCGGACGGGGAAAACTCCCAGGACAACAAATGGCTTTCTGTCATTGATGGGATGAGAATCTACAATGGAGACCAGCTTGCCCGTTTTCTCACCGAGGCTGGTTTTTCTAAGGTCATCATGGATAAAGACGCCAAAAAGCACTGGCTCTGTGCGCTGGCGATCCGGTAGAATACGGGGCAAATCCATAACAGAGAGTTCCTTATGAAAAACGCAGTAGGGCAGGAGAATTTCCATGAACTGGACGCGCACCATCCTGGACGGGCTTGCCATGGCGGCCTACTTTAACCTATTTGCCGCTACGGTGGCGCTGTATCAGCCCCGGCTGATGTTTCCCAGCTATCCGCCCGCCATCATCAAGGCGGCGAACAGGCCGCCTACCAGAGAGGAAAACCGTTTTTACTGGCTTTGGATCTGCTTTGGAGAGCTGCTGCCTCTCCTTCTTTATGGCGCGGTCAGCGCTGTGGAGGGCGGGACAACCGGATTCTGGCGTCTATCCCTGATGGGATACATCCAGTGGATGATGATCAACATAGGCGATCTTCTTTTTCTGGATGTGTGGCTGATCCAGAAAAAAGCGAAAGACCGTTTTGTGATCCCTGGTACAGAGGGACATCCCGGCTATGAGTTCACAGACTGGATGAAGGGCTATGCGCTGCCAGAGCACCTGCTCCAATGGCCGCTGCTGCTGTGCCCGCTCATGGCGGCGGCTCAGGCGGGATTGGGGCTGTTATTGCAAAAGATAGGATAGGAGATGGTTCAAATGAAACAACATCAAAAGCAACAAAAAATAATCCGACTCGGCACCCACGGCGAGGACTACGGAAGCTGGATGTCTAACCCGGTTTTTTACATGATCGGTGGGCTGTTGACCCTGTCGGCGGTGCTGGCAGCGCTATCCTTTTCCATGTTTCATATTGCCGCGCTCGGCGTCCTGTTCTCCGTCGCCGCAGCGGCGCTGCTTGCCCTGCTGATCTGGTGTGCATGGATACGGAAACAGTACGCTTTCGGCGGCGGAGGAATGATGGAGCGGGTCCATCAGGTCGTCCTCTCCCATCTGGATTTTGACGGGCAGGGACAACTTCTGGAGGTTGGATGCGGCTCCGGCGCACTGAGCATACGGGCGGCTCTCACCTGGCCGGACGCCCAAATCACCGGCATGGACTATTGGGGTGTGGCCTACGGCTATGGTCAGGCCATGTGCGAGAAAAATGCCGAGAGCGAGGGCGTCGGCTTCAGGTGTGCGTTCCGGCACGGGGATGCCAACAAGCTGGATTTCCCTGATGAGAGTTTCGACGCCGTGGTGAGCAACTATGTCTACCACAATGTAATGGGTGCGGACAAGCAGGCTCTGCTGTTGGAGACCCTGCGGGTGCTGAAAAAGGGCGGCGTCTTTGCGCTCAACGATGACATGAAGCCAAAAATGTACGGGGACATGGATGCCTTTGTCCAAAAGCTGCGGGACATGGGCTATGAGGACGTGCGCCTCATCGACACGGCCCAGGAGGCTTTCGGTTCCCGCCGCCGGGCGGCCATGATGATGCTGGGCGACTCCCGGATGCTGGTGGGGCGGAAGTAAGACGGAGGTTTGTCATGAACTATACATATTGTGAAAGGCTGATGTGGGTTGCCATCGCTCCTGCCGCATTTCGGTATCTGGCAAGGCAGGAGTTGGGATGGGATATTTCTGCGTTGAAGCAGCTCTCTAAGCAGATTTACCGGCAAATGGTATCCCGTACCCCGGATATTGGCTCCATGATGGAAAACCCGTTGCGGGTCTGCCTGACTGGTGGAATTCTATGGCTGTCTATCTATAAGGCGGCAGAAGAAAAAATGAGTGAAAAGTGCTTTGAGGGCATGGTAAGTGCCAGTATGCGTTCTCCTCTGGTTGTGACCGCCTTCCGGGGCAAAGCCAAGACTGCATTTACATTGAAGGCTCAATATAAGCGAGCAGCGACTGCATCTTTGGCGGATGCAGATAGGAACCCCTTTCAGTGGAATGCCGAGGTCATCTTCGGCCGGGATGCAGAGGAATATACGATCCTTTACCACCAGTGCGGTCTGTGTGCCCTGGGCCGACAGGAGGGCCTTCCTCATCTGGTTCCCTATCTATGCGCTCTGGACACGATGTCCGTCGACTGGATGGGTGGGCGGCTCTACCGTACCAAAACGCTGGCTGCCGGCGGTGACTGCTGTGACTTTTATATCTGCAAAAAGGGTTCCCGTTGGGACAAAGAACGGCAGGGAAAATAGAAATCGGGAGATGGAAGATGGTTCAAATGCTGCTGGCAGAGGGTATGCTCCTGTGTTCCTTGTTTTGGGCTTTTTGCTGGCTGGGCACCGGGAGCGACGAGAAAAACATCCGTAATTTTTCTACTTACCCGGACGAGGTACAGAAGATTGTGAAAGCCCGCCCGGAGCTATCAGGAAATATTCGGCAGCGAGGTCCTGCGGCCATCTTCGTTGGAAATCTGCTTTTGTTTACTGCGCTCCTGTTTGCGATGGGGCTTCTCACCCGGCAGGAATATTTTGCAGGCAACTTTTTGAACACTCTGCTTTTAGGACAGGCGCTGAATCTGTTTGATTTTTTGGTGATCGACCTGCTTTGGTGGCGGCACACAAAACGGGTGCGGTTTTCCGGCACCGAGGAAAGTCCGGAATTATATGCGGACCCCCGCAAACACTTTTACGCTTTCCTGCGGGGAGTTCTTCTGTTTTTGGCTGTTGCTTTAATCAACGGGTATCTGCTCACCTGGATCTGAAAGGAGGAGTTCCATGACACTTGCAGAATTTCGCCGGGTTTATCCAACCGCTGCCTTCACGGTCAGTAGCGGGAAAACCTTTACCTATCGCTACTATCAAAATCCCCAGGCCAAAGCCACGCTGGTCCTGCTCACGGGCGGCATTGGGCTGTCCGACCTGTTTTATAAGCACTTTGCCCGGTTCGCCAGGGATTTTTCGGTGCTGACCTTTGACTATCAGCTCCAGTTCGGGGACAACGGCGAGTTTGCCGATGCCGTGGCTGAACTACTCTGCCACCTGAAGGAAAAGGTCTGGCTGGTGGGACAGTCCCTGGGCGGCGTAGTGGCCCAGGTCATCGCCTCCCGCCACCCGGAAGTGGTGGAGGGGCTGGTCCTCTCCAACACCTGCTCGCTGTCCGGCAGCATGAGCAAGGCCGGGTATCAGGATCTGATGAAGATAATCGAAAGCCAGCGGAAGTTCAAAAAATGGCTTGCCTTCCTGCCGTTTCCGCTCATCAAGCGGATGATGAGATGGGCGGTGATGAAAAAGAAAACCGATGGCTTTACAGCCCAGGAAAAGGCCGCTATGGAGGAAATGTGCGGCGCTATGATGGAACTGCTCACCAAGCCCTATGAACAGCACATGATTGACTTTCTCTGTGACGCAGAACACTACTTTGGCATGACCCGCAATGATTTTGCCCCATGGGAGGGGCGGGTGCTGCTGATTTTGTCCGAGGACGACACCACCTTCACCCCGGCCTGCCGGGAGGACCTGATCGCCCTGATGCCAAGTCCCACGGTGGTCACCGACCTGACCGGCGGCCACCTGGCGCTGATGGTGCGGCTGGAACAGTATGCGGATCTGGTAACAAAATTTATTCTGGAGCGGACACCATGAGGAGAGCCGGCTGGTCAATGCCAGCCGGCTCTCTATCATTTGTCCATCTCAATATCCCACGATCAGGCGGTAGATGGTGAGGGGCACATACCATGCCGCCACCAGCAGGCGCCACACCAGGACGAAGCCCCCGATGAGGCCGCCGATGATGAAGTTCAGCACGAACAGCGCGGCGCCGCCGCCCAGGGAGCCGCCGCCCGGCACGATCCAGACGCACATCCGATGGATGCCGAAGGGCAGACCGCAGAGTATCCAGAGCCAGAGAAGATCCAGCTCTCCATTCCTGATGCAGGCGGATTTGAAAATGCAGTACAGCAGCCCGGCGATGGCGACGGGCAAAACTGCCTTCTTGAAAAATTCCTTGATGGCCTCGGTTCTCGTCATGGTGACACCTCCATTCCTGCCTCCATTATACCGGGAAAATTGAAACGCGCCCAGGAGTTTTTGAAAAGTCTGGTAAAGGCGTACAACTGCCGCTATTCCAGTTCGTTATTTCGCTGTCTTTGCGGTTCGGCCTCTCTCGGCTTTTCCAGCAGGGCCTCCACATTTTGGCGGAGGGTGTCGTACTCCCGCTCCTCCCGCTGGGCCTTCCGATATTCCGATTGCAGGGCGGTCCGCCTGGCGGTGAGCCCGTCCATCTCGGCCCGGAGCCGCTGGGTGGCGGGCAGGGGTACGGCATCCAGGCGTTTCAGCTCCCTTGCCGCCGCCTCAAACAGAATGATCTCCCCCTCATGCCCCCGGAGGAATTTCTCCTTGTCCCTGGACTGGCGGTATTGGTCATACAGGGGACGGAGCTGGCGGTAGGTGGCGGCGTGCTTCATGGTGAGGGTCAGCCGCTCCATCTCCTTCTCCGTTGCCCGGAGGTCCGCCTTTACCCTGGCGGTGGCGGCCGCCGCCCCGTCGCACCGCTCGGACAGATCCTCCAAACTTCCGATGCCATGTTCCGTCAGGAAGTTCAGCGTTTCCGCCGCCCGCTTCAAATTCTCGATAGTCGCCCAATGCTTGTAGCCGGCGCTCTGCTGGGCTTTGAGATTGTTCTGGATGTCGATGAGCAGGCTGGGCTTCCCGGTGCGCTGCTGCGGCTGGCGGGAGGGGCTGGGCCTTCCGGCCATCCGGGCGGTCAGGGCCTCCTCGGCATAATCGGCGCCCAGGGTTTTCAATCGGGTGAACCGTTCCTGGCCCGGAGCCCTGGCGGATATGTACTTGCCCCGTTTCAGTTCGTACCCTTCCCGCTGAAGGCGGCGGAGCAGGTCCTCCAGGTCAGAGCAGCCGGGCAGGAGCCGGTCAATGGCGGCACGCAGCTTCGCCTTGTAGCTGGTGCCGTTCTGTTCCGCCTGATGCTCAATGTAGCTCTTGCCCTTGTCCCGGCCTGGGACGATGACGGACAGGCCATGCTCCTTGCAGATTCGGTCGCTGGTGCGGCGGATCTCATGGTAGCTCCGCTTATTGGAGTGGTAGTGCCGGTGATCCTGGAAACTGACCGCATTGAAAATCAGGTGGTTATGGATGTGATCCCTGTCTATGTGGGTGGTAAGGACAAATTCATATTTGCCGCCCAGGACCTCCCGCGCCAGCTCCATGCCGATCCGGTGGGCCTCCTCCGGCGTGACCTCCCCAGGTTCAAACGCCTGGATGAGATGTCGGCCCAGGTTCGTGCCCTTGTCGATGGCATGGCGGCGGGTCCAGGCAAATTCAATGTCGGCGGTCTCGGCGGTGCAGCCGAAGGAGGATACCAGCAGCTTTCCGTCCGTCTTGTCGGGATTGCAGATATAGTCAATCGCCGCTTTCAGCGTTGACTTAATAGGATGCGTCTTTGTAACTGCCATATCTGCTCCAATCTCTCCCGGATTTCCTCCATGTCAGCCTGATAGGTAGGACCTTCGGCGTTGACCCGCTTGGCGATCTGATTGATGTTCCGGCCAATGGAGCCAAGGGCTTTCGTCATTTCCTTAATGTCGGTGGTGTCCACCTGGATGATATATCCGTCAATCGCCATCTTCCGCAAGTACGCCCCATAGCGCTTTGTGGGAAACTGGCTCATTTTCTCGTCAATGAGCCGCTTTTCCTCCTCTGTAACCCAGAATTTCATCTGGATATTCCGCTTTCGATTTGCCATGCCGCACCGCCTCCGTTCTCATAAGGATCTGGGACTATCCCAGCAAGCATTTTTGTGTTTAGGGGCGGGGGTTCCCCTAAACACAAAATCCGCCAGTGGGTACTCACTGGCTGTGCTTGCTACCGTAACCCTTCCCTCGTATTTACCCTCTACTAATACTACAATTCGGAAGCTGTATTTTGGCTATATCTTGACTGGGAAGCAAAAAAGTTGTATCATGGTTAGCAGTAACTAACCCAAAAAAGAGGTGAAACTCACATCATGACGCATGGGAGCCATTATCTTGGCAAATTATACAATGACCTCATAATCAATTCTCCCCAAACAATTTCGATGGATATTCCGTCTGATATGGGGCAAGGAAGAATTGCCCAAACAAAGATCAAACATGGAGTTATTCTTTCCGACTGGCAAATGTGTTATCAGTCTGACATGAATGTGCAGGGACCTGTCAGTAAGGAGTATATGCAAATTATTTTCTGCTTGAATGACGGGATTTCCTGGGGGATCATGGATGACCGACGTTCTGTTACTATTCAGAAGAATGAGTCCTGCATTTATGCCGGGCATGGAGGAACAGAATATATCTGTTACAAGAAAGACAGCAATTTCTCATTCAAGAGCATAAAAATCCCCATCCCTTATTTCTCTCATCTCCTCGCAGATTACTTTGACGGGCAGGAAGTAACTGCTTACGAAAAGAAACTTCTGGGCGGGATTTCTAAAGTCCCGGTAACACCTATCATGGAGCAGATTTTAACAGAGACAAGTCAGTTCACGCAATATCGCGGAGGTCTGGGCTATCTATACTTGGATGGTAAGTTACTGGAGCTGTTGTCAATTTATTTGGGAGAAGTGCTTGAATTGGACATCCTGATGGGAAAAAGCATCTCCATGTCCCGGACGGAAAGAACCGCCATTATGGAAGCCAAGCGAATTATAGACAGTCAGCTTGCATTCGCCCCTTCCTGCGAAGAACTATCCCGTATGGTACACTTAAGCATGACAAAACTGACACGCGGGTTCTCTTTGTTTTATGGTATGCCGATCCATCAATATGTTATTGAACAGCGTTTGGCACAGGCCGCACAGTTGCTTTTAGAAGGAGACTGGAATGTAAGCGAAGTTGCCGCAATAGTTGGTTATGGTAAGGCCAGCAATTTTGCGGCTGCCTTCAAAAAGCGGTATGGCGTAGCTCCCAAAAATTATCGGGAAAGCCGGTTCGATAGCGCAAAAAATAAAGTCTGACTGTTTTTGGGTCAAAATGGGCAGGTTTTGGGTTGGATTAGTCTGCGATAACTGATATTCTATGTGGTGTGGTTAGGTTCTGCTAACTACACCACATTTTTATTTTCCAACAAAGTGAGGAGGCATGAGCATGAAACAAAAGTTGAATGCGAAAGACTTTATTCTCATCGGTGTCCTGACTGCCCTCATGTGGATCATCTGCATGATTATCAGCACCATTATGAGCGTGGCTGGCCCGGTGACAAATGTGTTTTACCCGTCCGTTGTTGCTATCCCTAATGGTATCGTGATGATGCTCCTGCTGGCCAAAGTGCCAAAGAAGGGCGTATTCACCATCTGCGCCGCCATTCAAGCCATTCTGTTCCTGCTGGTGGGCGCTTTCTGGTTCATCCCCATCGGTCTGGTGATTGGCGGTGTCGTCTGCGACTTCCTGGTTATGGGCCGCAAAGAAATCACGATGAAGTCCATGATGGTGGCGTATGCGCTGTTCAGTGCTATTTTTGCTTTCAGCGCCATCTGCCCCATCAAGTTCCTTCAAAGTGCCTTTGTGGGCGCGATGGAGAAGAACAACATCGCACCGGAGTACATCGAAGGGATGCTGAATATTACTTCTGTTCCTATGCTGGTAGTCATTGTAGCTGCCGGGCTGATTGGTGGTCTGCTTGGCGGTTTTATCGGCCAGAAAGCGTTGAAGAAACACTTTATCAAGGCTGGACTCGTTTCAGTAAAATAACAGGATCAGCCCCCTGAAAATTCATCAGACAAACGCAGGCAAGCGGGCTGCCTGATTTTAGAGCGCGGGGCTGAATGTGGTCCCGCGCTTTGATTTTATAGGGAGGCATTGGAATGGAAGAAGCACAAATCAAACAGATTATTGAGCGACAACCCCTACACGGGTCTGCGCTCCTGGACCCGCGCTGCAAGATCCTTCTCCTGGTTTGCATCGGCTTTGTCAGCTATTTTCTGGCCGGAGAAGTTGTCAGTCTTGTACTCATGCTGGTTTACGGATTGTTCATCGCCCTGGGCAATGGCGGAAAATGGGCTGTAAAGATGATAGTGACCTATATCATTGTCGCTTATCTCAATGCTCTGCTCCGTTATGTGCAGGTGCCGGTTTTGAGTGTGATTATGAGCGTGTTCGGCGTGACGGTTCTGAAACTGATCCCCATTGTAATGATGGGACTCTGGATATTGCGGACCACCTACATGGATGATCTGATGGTGGCTCTTCAAAGGATGCGCCTGCCGCAGGCAGTCACGATCCCTCTTGTGGTCATGTTCCGCTATATCCCTACTTTACGGATTGAATACCGGCAAATCCGCAGCACGATGGATATTCGAGGCATCAGCGATACCCTCTGGAAACGGGTATCTCATCCGCTGGCGACGATAGAGTATATTTTGATACCACTGTTGATGCGGTGCCTGAAGGTTACCGATGAGCTGGCGGCATCCGGTACAACACGCGGTCTGGAGTTGGAGTGCAAACGATATGCGCTGCGGCCGATTCGTTTTGCATGGCCGGAAATTGTGGTATCTCTGCTTGGTATCCTCTTTTTAGCTGGCCTGCTTCTTATTGACCAGACCAAAATCGGGGAAATCATTTTGTGGAGGGTATGACGATGATCTCATTTCAGAATTTCAGCTTTCGCTATGAAGAAAGCCAGGATTTTACCCTCCGTGGCATTGATATGACCATACAGACCGGCGAGTTTATCCTATTGACCGGGCGAAGCGGCTGCGGTAAGACGACACTGATCCGTTCACTCAATGGCCTGATTCCGCATTTTTACCCTGGAGAAATCCAAGGGGATCTTATGATGGACGGGCGTTCACTCCTGGAAATGAAACCTTCACAACTGGCCGGACAGGTGGGAACCGTATTCCAAGACCCGCGCTCTCAGTTTTTTATGACAGATACTACGCGCGAACTGGCCTTTGGATGCGAAAACATGGGGCTTTCCCGTGAAGAAACGATTGATCGTATCGCAAAGGCGGCCAAAGATTTGGAACTGGTGGACTATCTGAACAGGAGCATTTTTGCCCTGTCCAGTGGAGAAAAACAGCAGATTGCCATTGGCTCAGTTTACGCTCTCTCACCCAAGGTCTACATTTTCGATGAGCCATCCGCAAATTTGGATTATGCAGCGACCAAACGGTTGGCTGAAATCATGGGAAAATTGAAGCAAGATGGATATACCATCTTTGTGGTGGAACATCGTTTTTATTACCTGCGCGATTTGATTGACCGGGTGTTTCTCATTCAAGATGGGAAGGTCGAACGGGAATTTACCAGAGAACAGTTTTGTACGCTGCCTGAGAAAACGCGGATTTCCTACGGCCTGCGGACAGCGTACCCGGAACGAGATGCGGAAAACTATCATGAAAAAGATCGTGTTTACGATGGAAAACATCTGTTAGCGGTGCATGACCTCGCGTTCTCTTATAAGAAAGGCCCTAATGTGTTTCAGAATGTCAGTTTTGAAGCCCATTCGGGAGATGTCATTGGGATTCTCGGTCACAATGGCGCGGGCAAGACAACCCTTTTGTCGATTTTGACCGGCCTCTTAAAACAGTGGCAAGGGGAAATCAGCTTTGACGGAAAGAAACTCACGCCCCGTCAGAGGCGCGCCTTGTCTTATCTGGTAATGCAGGATACAGATTATCAGCTCTTTGCCAGCAGCGTGGAAGAAGAACTGTCCCTGGGAATACGGGATGATTGCAAAGAAAAAGTGGACGCAACATTGGAGGCTTTGGAGCTTTCAGAATATCGGGATCGTCACCCTGCCTCTCTTTCAGGCGGTCAAAAGCAACGGGTCACTATCGGCGCAGCAATCGTAAAGGACAGTCCGGTGATTTACTTTGACGAACCTACCAGCGGTTTGGACTATGACTCGATGATACGCGTCAGCAATCTGATTGAACAGCTTTCAAATTCCGGGGTAATTGTTTTTGTGGTATCCCACGATTTTGAGTTCATTGTTCGTACCTGTACCGAAGTAGTCCAGTTGGATGACTGCGGAGCCATCCAAAATCACCGGCTTTCGCCGGAAATTTTGAAAACTCTTTCCGAAAAATATTTCAACTGATGGGAGGTTAGACTTATGTTTCAAAAAGTATTTGAATACGCCGGGCCTCATAAAAAGGGACTTTACGCAGCCACGGCGGTTGTACTGGTCAGCGTTTTAATGGGGGTCCTTCCCTTTGTGCTGGCCTACCAGGTGATCGCGCCGTTGGTCATGGGGGAGACAATCGATGCCTCATTTATCATCCTGCGAGTTGTGCTTGTGCTGGTCTGCCTGGTGCTGCAAGCTATTCTCTATGGATGGGGGCTGAACATTTCACACAAGGCGGCTTATGATACCTTGCTCCGCCTGCGTACCGCCTTGCAAAAACGATTTGAAAAGTTGCCGCTGGGCGTTATCCAGGATAAAGGCACAGGCACCGTCAAAAAGTTGTTCGTGGACGATGTGGATAGTCTGGAGGTCTTGTTGGCTCACTCCATGCCAGAGGGTATCGCAAATCTGATGATCCCCATAGCGGTCTATGTAGCCATGTTTTTTGTGGACTGGAAACTGGCGCTGTTGTCGCTGGCCTCTATCCCCATCAGTCTGATTGCCATGAAAACCATGTACTCTGTCGGCATGAAGAAAATGGGACCATACTATATGGCCGGGCAGAAGATGAATAACACCATCATCGAGTACATCAATGGCATGGAAGTCGTCAAAGTGTTCAATAAGGATGCGGACTCCTATGAACGATTCCGCAAAGATGTATCTGATTACCGGGACTATACATTGGCATGGTATAAAGCAGCGTGGCCCTGGATGGCGATTTACAGCAGCTTATTACCTTGCACTATTATTCTGACATTGCCATTGGGAGCCTGGTTTGTTCTCTCTGGCTGGTCGGCCCTGCCAGACCTGATTCTGGTGCTGTGCCTGTCCTTGAGTATCGGTATGCCATTGCTCAAATCGCTGGGATTTCTGCCTACTATGCCCCAGCTTAACTATAAGATTTCTGCGTTGGAGCAAGTGCTGGACGCGCCTGAACTTCAGCAGACTGACGATGTGTTCCATGGAAAAGACGACACAATCACTTATGACCATGTTTCGTTTGCGTATCAGACCATGCAGCCAGGCCCGGACGGGAAACCTACGGTTGTGGAGGATGAAGTCCTCCATGATATTTCTTTTACCGCAAAAGCAGGACAAAAAACAGCCCTCGTAGGCGAGTCTGGTTCCGGCAAGAGTACCTTAGCCAAACTACTGATCCACTACTATGACCCACAAAAAGGCAGCATTTCCATTGGCGGGCAGAAACTTTGTGATATGAGCCTGGAAGCATTGAACAGCCGCATTTCCTATGTGGCTCAGGATCAATATCTGTTTAATACTTCTCTGTTGGAAAACATCCGGCTTGGCCGACTGAACGCAACAGACGAGGAAGTAATGGAAGCAGCAAAGAAAGCTCAGTGCATGGAGTTCCTCGAAAAACTTCCCCAGGGCATTCATTCTATGGCAGGCGATGCCGGGAAAATGCTTTCTGGCGGCCAGCGCCAGCGCATTTCTTTGGCGCGGGCAATCTTAAAAGATGCTCCTATCGTTGTCCTCGATGAAGCGACCGCCTATGCTGATCCAGAGAATGAGGAAAAAATGGAGGCCGCTATTGCAGAACTGGTGAAGGGTAAGACGCTGGTTGTCATCGCTCACAAACTACCCGCAATTATGAACGCTGACCAGATTTGTGTTATGGATCATGGTAATCTGGTGGCTACCGGAAAACATCAGGAATTGATCCAGTCCTGCCCGGAATATCAAAAACTATGGAAAGCTGCACAGGACAGCGCCGAATGGAAAGTCCATACCGCAAAGGAGGGAAAATAAATGTTTGCACTGTTTTCAAGAATTTTGAAACTGTCCGGTCGCTATAAAGGGCGGATTCAGGGAGCTGTTGTATGCGCTTTTCTGGAGTCAATTCTGTCCAAAATGCCGATTTTTCTGGCCTTTGTGGTTTTGAGCGGTTTTGCCGCCGGGACTTTGACTGGGCAGACCTGCCTTTATGTGGGGCTTGGTCTTGGAGCATCTGTGTTGATTCAGATGCTGGTACACTATCTTAGTGACAGTTTGCAGAGCGCAGCGGGCTACCTGATGTTTGCTGACAAGCGAATGGAGCTGGGCGGGCACCTCCGAAAACTGCCTATGGGATATTTTACCTCCGGCAATATTGGCAAGATTAGCTCGGTTCTCAGCACCGACATGGTATTTATCGAAGAAGTTGCCATGAGTACCTTGGGAAACATGATGAGCTATCTCCTGTCCGCCCTGGTTCTCCTGGTGTTCATGTTCTATCTGAACTGGCAACTCGGCTTAATTGCTGCCATCGTGACGCTTTTGGCATGGCTGGTGTCAAAAGGAATGAACAAGGTCTCCCTACGCGAAGCCGCAGGCCGCCAGGAGCAAAGTGAGCGACTGACCGATGCGGTATTGTCCTTTGTAGAAGGGATCGGTGTCATCAAGAGCTATAACCTGCTGGGTGAGAAGTCGGAAGAATTAACTGGGAATTTCAAGCGATCCAGAAATACCTCTCTTGCCTTTGAGAGAAAAATGACCCCCTGGACCATGGGGCTGAATATCCTTTATGGCATTGGTATTGCGGCAATCTTCGGGCTGGCAATCTTTCTGGAACAGAATGGCGGCCTTTCCCTGGCTTATGTCCTTGGCGTTCTGTTGTTCGTATTTGATTTATTTGGACCGCTGAAAGCACTCTATGGCGAGGCATCTCGCCTGACTGTAATGAACGCGGCATTGGATCGCATTGAAGCGGTATTGGATGAGCCGGAACTCCCCGATACTGGTAAGCAGCACTTGCCTTCCCAGGCACAACCAGGGCAGCCGGAAGTACAGTTTAGCGATGTTGTTTTTGCCTATCAGGACAAAGAAGTGCTGCACCATATCAATTTCACTATGAAGAAAAACTCTATGACGGCCCTGGTCGGTCCTTCCGGTGGCGGCAAATCCACTATCGCAAATCTGCTGGCCCGGTTGTGGGATGTAAAATCCGGCAGCGTGGCAATTAGAGGTGTGGATATTCGGAATGTACCCCTGTCGGAGCTGATGGATCAAATCAGTATGGTGTTCCAGAGGGTGTATTTGTTCCAGGATACGATCTATAACAACATCAGCATGGGAAAACCGGATGCCACGGAGGAAGAAGTATATGAAGCGGCAAAAAAAGCCCGCTGCTATGATTTCATCATGGCTTTGCCTGACGGGTTCAAAACCGTGGTGGGTGAAGGCGGCGCTACTCTTTCCGGCGGTGAGAAACAGCGAATTTCGATTGCGCGCTGCATCTTGAAGGATGCGCCTATCGTTATTTTGGACGAAGCTACCGCAAGTGTTGATACCGACAATGAAAGCTATATTCAAGAGGCTATTTCGGAGTTGGTAAAGGGTAAGACCTTGCTTGTGATTGCTCACCGCTTGAATACCATTCAAAATGCCGATCAAATCCTGGTAATTGACAACGGCCAAATCGCACAGCATGGCACCCACGAGGAACTTCTGGAGCAGCCGGGTATCTATCAGGATTTCGTCAATATTCGAAAGAATGCTGCTGGATGGAGCCTGGTCTAAATGAAGGATGTATCACATGACGAAACAACTTTAAGAATTATAGAGAGTGCAAAGAAAAATTTTTTGCAAAACGGATACCAAGGCGCATCACTAAAGGTTATATGCCATCGTGCAGGTATAACAACGGGGGCATTTTATCACCGGTTTTCAGGAAAAAGCGAGTTATATGAGGCTGTTGTTGTACCCGACTCAATGAAGTTTCTGGAAATGCTAAATACTTCTCCCATAGGTGCTGAACAATCAGTAATTCCTAAACCATGTTTAGTATTCATCTATCTGCATTTGGATGTGTTCAGGATAGTTGTCCGTTGCAAATGTACTTCCTATTACGATAAATTTTACGATGTCGTAAGAAAAATCATTTATCAGCGTTTATTGAAAAGCAATCATGCAGAAAATCTTTGCTGGCTGCTATCGAAAGCATATCTGTCAAGTTTTTTCGAGATTATCCGCTGTAATTACGATTTTGGAACGACTCGGAAATGTATTGGCACATTAGAAAAGTTCTTTGCACCCACAAAAAATTGACGATTAGGAGGTTGCAATGAAACTTCATGCGTCCGGGGAGGACTATCTGGAGGCCATACTTGTTCTCCATAAGAAGATGGGAATGGTGCGCTCCGTGGATGTTGCCCGGCACCTGGAGGTCACAAAGCCCAGCGTATGCCATGCGGTGGCGACCCTGCGGGACGGGGGTTTCCTGACGATGGACAGCGACTATTTCCTGCACCTGACTGATGTGGGCCGGGAAGTGGCGGAGCAGATCTACGAAAAGCACCGCTTCTTTACTGACCGACTGATTGAAGCCGGCGTAGACCCGGAAACGGCGGAAAGGGATGCCTGCCGGATGGAGCATGTCATCAGCCAGGAGTCCTTCGAGCGTCTGCGCGATGCCTATAAAACAAGGAAAGAATGATCTGCCCGCATAGCAAACGGGTAAAACAGTAACGCGGCCGGGCACATCGAACCCGACCGCGTTACTCGTCTTTCTGGAAGGCTTCCGCCTGTTTGCAGAGCGCGATAAATTTTTCAATCTCTGCTTCGCTTTTCCCGGCAAAGAAGTCCACGACTGTTTTCGAGACTGTCTGATTTACCATTTCCGGGAAGATGGCGGCGTCCACGCTGATATTCAGTTCTTTGGCGACAAGGACCACCGTTTCAAATTTCGGATTACTCTGACAGGCCTCCAAATCTATGATCGTGCGGGGGTTCATACCGAGGCGTTCAGCTAACTGTTTTTGCGTCAGATGCTGCCGCTTCCGTTCTGACCGCACCTTCCATGCAAATAGATCCAGCGGATTGTTCACTGCACATCACCTCTACATCATTGTAGGGTGTGCTTCCGCTCATATAAATAACCATAGAACTCATGTAAAGTGAGTTATAACTCATATTTCAGAGTAAAGGGAGATATGGATGAGAGCGCCAACACAAAGGAGGTCAAAATAAGGCGGGGTTCGCCTCTTGTACGGCGGACGCCCATGCCACTACGAAAAATATTCCAATAACGCAGTAGCGAGCCATGCTCATGAAAGTGAGTTATGGCTCGCTTTTTATATACTGCGGCTCATATCCAACAAAGCCCGTCCCCGTGACCGCCTGCGCCTGGGCGTGGGCTGCCGCTCCCCGCCCCGTTTCGTTCCGGCCTGTCAACCAGAACGAAACGAAAGGAGCCAAGTATGAGCGGCAAAAAATTTTTTCAGATAGATCCCGAAAACCAGCCAAACAGGACCTCTCGTGAACGAGTAGTGAGCGAAAGGGGAAGAAAAGAATTGCCTCCCGGCACGAAGGGAGGTGAGAACTTGAAACCTGACCGCCACTACGAGCACAAGCAGTACGCCTTTGACAGCTACTGCAAGAAGGTGCTGAAATGCGAGGCGTGCAACGGCTATCGCCAGATCAGCCGGCGCCAGAAGCGTTTCACATCTTTGGAAGAACTGTCCGAGGCAGAAATGGCCCAGCTTGCGGTATATGACCGCTACCCGTGGGAATACACGACCTTCCCTGTGGGCGGGGCCGTGATCCTTATAGAGGACGACGGGCTGGCCGAGGCGCTTCTGGGGCTGGCCCAGGAGGACCGGGAAATCTTTATGATGCACTGGTTCCTGCGGATGACCGACGCACAGATCGCCAGGTACATAAATATGCCCCGTCGGACGGTCAATACCCGCAGGCATAAAGCCTATCGGCTGCTGAAGGAGCTGATGGGAGGTGAAGCGGATGACTAAATCTGCGTGCACGCGGGCATCGCTGATCCCTTACCCGGTGATCGCCGCCGCTGTCGGAGGCGACCCCGAAGCGGTGAACCGGGTAGTCCGGCATTACTCCGGCTACATCGCCGCGCTGTCTACACGGACGAGCTATGGCCCTGACGGCTATCCCCGTCCCCAGGTGGACGAAGATCTGCGCGGTCGGCTGGAAGCAAAGCTGATTATTTCCATCCTGGATTTTGACCTGAGCTGATCCAGGGCCGGGCGCTGCGTGTCCCCCTTTCCACGCGGCGTCCCGTTATAGCTCCTTGACAAAGAAAGCCCGGCGGGAGGCCTCCGGCGCAGCATAAGGCAGACGGATACATTCTGTCCTGTATCGAGCCATACGGCCGGTGCGCCATGACTTCCCCTCCGGGAGCGAGCGATCCACACCAGGCCGCAAAGCGGACGCGGCACTCTGCGGGCGATGACATACAGGCAGGTCAAAGATACTCGCGCATTGGACGCCCGCAAAGCATCGTGCGCCGCACCCATCAGCATGGGCCGGGGTGAAATTCCCGTGGAGCTGTGCCAGCAGCCATCCGTTTTCTGCCTCTTATTTTTTGCAACACCGTCCTCTGAAAGGGGACGCGCAAATTTACAGGAGGTGTTGTATTTGAACACGAACGATATTCCTATCTGGCAAAAATACACGCTCTCCATTGAGGAGGCGTCCAGATATTTCCGCATTGGGGAAAAGAAGCTCCGCAGGTTAGCCGAGGAAAACCCTGACGCCAACTGGCTCATCATGAACGGCAACCGCCTCCAGATCAAGCGCAAGCAGTTTGAGAAAGTCATCGACGAGCTGGAGGTTATTTGACGAAGCCGGCTGACAATGAGCCCAGGGCGCGGTATAATAATGATAGCGTATCGAGGCTCATTCCAGCGATGGAAGGGAGCTTTACATCATGTCAGAGAAAAGACGCGATAGCAAAGGTCGAATTTTAAGAACTGGAGAGAGCCAGAGAAAAGACGGAAGATACGCTTACAAGTACACGGACGCCTGCGGTAAAACTCAATTCGTGTATGCCTGGAAACTGGTGCCCACCGACAAGACCCCCACAGGCAAGCGGGACGATGCTTCGCTCCGTGAGAAGGTGAAGGAGATCCTGCGTGACATTAACGATGGGATCGACACCATCGGCAAGAAGATGACGGTCTGCCAGCTTTACGCCCGGCAGAACAGCCATCGGAAGAATGTCAAGCGGAGCACCGAGAAGGGCCGGGAATACCTGATGTCCGTTCTGAAAGAGGACCCCTTGGGTTCCCGAAGCATTGACAGTGTAAAGCTGTCGGACGCCAAGGAATGGGCCATCAGGATGAGCGAGAAGGGCTACGCCTACAAGACCGTCAGCAACTGGAAACGGTCTTTGAAGGCTGCCTTCTACACGGCGATCGAGGATGACTGCATCCGCAAAAACCCGTTCAACTTCGCCATAGCCGATGTCCTGGAGGATGACACGGAGGAAAAGGCCGCGCTGACCCAGGAACAGGAGGACCGCCTCCTGGCCTTCGCCGGCAGCGACCCGGTCTACCGGAAGTATTGTGATGAGATCATCATTCTGCTGGGAACTGGCCTCCGCGTTTCCGAGCTGTGCGGATTAACAACGGACCTGGATTTTGAAAACCGCTGCATCCATGTGGACCACCAGCTCCTGCGGGACAGCGAGCTCGGCTACTATGTGGACGAGCCAAAGACCAAAAAGGGTGCGCGGCAGATCCCCATGAGCGAGAAGGTCTACCAGGCGTTGAAGCGGGCTGTGAAGAACAGAGGCAAGGCCGCTCCGGTCAATATCGGGGGCTACACCAACTTCCTGTTCCTCAACCAGAGCGGCCTTCCCAAAACGGCGTCCTGCTACGAGAGCATGTTCCAGGGGCTTGTCAGGAAGTACAACAAGCACCACAAGCCTGATGAGGCCCTGCCGAACATCACGCCCCATACCATGCGGCACACTTTCTGTACTCGGCTTGCCCATGCTGGAATGAACCCCAAAGACCTGCAATACATCATGGGACATTCCAACATCACCATGACGCTGAACTATTACGCTCATGCGGATTACGCCTCTGCAAAGGCGGCGATGGACAGGCTGGCGGCGTAGTAGTAAGCCGCCGTTTCTACTACGGTTTTACTACTTTTCAACGCCAAGTGAGGCTCCGAAATGCCATGATATGCGGGGTATCTTCCAAAACGCAAAATGCCGGAAATGCTTGATATTCCAAGCCTTTCCGACATTTGCGGAGATTTGAAAAGATAATCAGAAAATCGGTAAAACTTTTTGCAGAAAAAAACCTGGGCATACCCCAGGCTTCCACAAAATTCTATTGACATTTCCAACTGTTACATGGTATACTTAAACGCTCTTATGTCCAAACCGCGTTTTTTCGCTAGTCTCCCATGCTGTGCCTCATCATAGCACAGGGCACGGCGAAGCGCAAGAGGATATTTTAACATTTTATCCACCCGCCCGGGTGTGCAGCACCCGGATTGAACCGCCCGGTTCGTGCGGTTCGACGAAAAGCAGCCGACGGAAACCGGGATCCGCCCCTCCCCGGCGGTTCCCAGACAAAGAAAACGAGGTGTTTTTTCTACGATGGTCAAGGACGTCTACTACGGCAAAACCCTCCGCAAGAGCTTTGCCCGCCATGAGGAGATCCTGGACATGCCCAACCTCCTGGAGGTGCAGAAGAACTCCTACCAGTGGTTCCTGGACACGGGACTGCGGGAGGTCTTTAAGGATGTGGCCTCCATCAGCGACTACGCGGGCAACCTGGAGCTCTCCTTCATCGACTACTCCATGGATGAGCCCCCCAAGTACTCCGTGGAGGAGTGCAAGGCCCGGGACGCCACGTATGCCGCCCCCATCAAGGTCCGGGTGCGCCTGCGCAACAAGGAGACCGAGGAGATCAAGGAGCAGGAGATCTTCATGGGCGACTTCCCCCTGATGACCAAGGCGGGCACCTTCGTCATCAACGGCGCCGAGCGCGTCATCGTCTCCCAGATCGTCCGCTCCCCCGGCATCTACTACTCCCGCACCGAGGATAAGGCGGGCAACGTGGCCTACGCCACCACCGTCATCCCCTACCGGGGCGCCTGGCTGGAGTATGAGACCGACCTTTCCGACATCTTCTATGTCCGCATCGACAAAAACCGCAAGCTGCCCATCACCTGCCTGATCCGGGCGGTGGGTCCCAAGACCGACGCAGAGATTCTGGAGCTGTTCGGCGAGGATCCCCGGATCGTGGCCACTCTGGAGAAGGACGCCTGCAAAACCTATGAGGACGCCCTGCTGGAGATCTACCGCAAGCTGCGTCCCGGCGAGCCCCCCACGGTGGACTCCGCCGAGAGCCTGCTCAACGCCCTGTTCTTCGACCCCCGCCGGTACGACCTGTCCGCCGTGGGCCGCTACAAGTTCAACAAAAAGCTGTCCATCTGGACCCGTCTGGCCGGCCAGAAGCTGGCCCTGCCGGTGGCCGATCCCATGACCGGCGAGATCCTGGCCGAGCCCGGCGTAGTGCTCACCCGGGAGCAGGCCTGGGAGCTGGACGCCAAGGGCGTCAACGAGGTCATGCTGGATCTGGACGGCACCCAGATCAAGGTGTTCTCCAACCACATGGTGGATATGGCGGGCTTCGTGGACTTTGACCCCGCCGAGTGCGGCATCACCGAGAAGGTCCGCTTCACCGTCCTCCAGGAGCTGCTGCAGAACTACTCCGGCGAGGAGCTGAAGGACGCCATTAAGGAGCGGATGGACGACCTGATCCCCAAGCACATCATTGTGGACGATATCATGGCCTCCATCAACTACCTCAACTGCCTGGGCCACGGCGTGGGCAACGCCGACGATATCGACCACCTGGGCAACCGCCGTCTGCGCTGCGTGGGCGAGCTGCTGCAGAACCAGTTCCGCATCGGCTTCTCCCGGATGGAGCGGGTGATCCGGGAGCGGATGACCATTCAGGACCTGGATATCGTCACCCCCCAGTCCCTCATCAACATCCGGCCCGTCACCGCCGCCATCAAGGAGTTCTTCGGCAGCAGCCCCCTGAGCCAGTTCATGGACCAGACCAACCCCCTGGCCGAGCTGACCCACAAGCGCCGTATGTCCGCCCTGGGCCCCGGCGGTCTGTCCCGTGACCGGGCCTCCTTCGACGTGCGAGACGTCCACTACTCCCACTATGGCCGCCTGTGCCCCATCGAGACCCCCGAAGGTCCCAACATCGGCCTGATCTCCTACCTGGCCTCTTACGCCCGCATCAACCGTTACGGCTTTATCGAGGCCCCCTACCGCAAGGTGGATAAGGCCACCGGCCGGGTCACCGACCAGGTAGACTATATGACCGCCGACATCGAGGACGAGTACACCATCGCCCAGGCCACCGAGCCGCTGGACGAGAACGGCTGCCTGGTACACGACCGTATCACCTGCCGCCACCGCAACGAGATCATCGACGTGGACCGGGACCAGGTGGACTATATCGACGTCTCCCCCAAGATGATGTTCTCCATCGCTACCGCCCAGATCCCCTTCCTGGAGAACGACGACGCCAACCGCGCCCTGATGGGCGCCAACATGCAGCGGCAGGCCGTGCCTCTGCTCACCACCCAGGCTCCCATTGTGGCCACCGGCCAGGAGCACAAGAACTGTATCGACTCTGAGATCGCCATTCTGGCCGAGGAGGACGGCACCGTCACCAAGGTGGCCGCCGACGCCGTCTCCGTCCGCTACGACAGCGGCCGGGTGGCCGACTACAAGCTGACCAAGTACCTGCGCTCCAACCACGGCACCTGCATCAACCAGCGGCCCATCGTGGACGCCGGCCAGCGGGTGGAAAAGGGCGAGGTCATCGTGGATGGCCCCTCCACCTCCAACGGCGAGATCGCCCTGGGCAAGAACATCCTCATGGGCTTCATGACCTGGGAGGGCTACAACTACGAGGACGCCATCCTGCTCAACGAGCGGATGGTGAAGGAGGACGTCTTTACCTCTATTCATATTGAGGAGTACGAGACCGAATCCCGTGATACCAAGCTGGGCCCCGAGGAGATCACCCGGGATATCCCCAACGTGGGCGAGGACGCCCTGAAGGACCTGGACGAGCGGGGCATCATCCGGGTGGGCGCCGAGGTCCGTGCCGGCGACATCCTGGTGGGCAAGGTCACCCCCAAGGGCGAGACCGACCTCACCGCCGAGGAGCGGCTGCTCCGGGCCATCTTTGGTGAGAAGGCCCGTGAGGTCCGTGACACCTCCCTGAAGGTGCCCCACGGCGAGAGCGGCATCATCGTGGACGTGAAGGTGTTCACCCGTGAGGCGGGCGACGAGCTCTCCCCCGGTGTCAACATGGTGGTCCGGGTCTATATCGCCCAGAAGCGGAAGATCTCCGTGGGCGACAAGATGGCCGGCCGCCACGGCAACAAGGGTGTTGTGTCCCGCATCCTGCCTCAGGAGGATATGCCCTTCCTGCCCGACGGCACCCCCCTGGACATCGTACTGAACCCCCTGGGCGTGCCTTCCCGTATGAACATCGGTCAGGTGCTGGAGGTCCATCTGGGCTACGCCGCCAAGACCCTGGGCTGGAAGGTAGCCACCCCCGTCTTTAACGGCGCCGACGAGAAGGACATCGCCGAGACCCTGAAGATGGCCGGCCTGCGCCCCGACGGCAAGAGCTGGCTGTACGACGGCCGTACCGGCGAGCGGTTCGATAACCCGGTCACCGTGGGCTACGTCTACTTCCTCAAGCTCCACCACCTGGTGGACGACAAGATCCACGCCCGTTCCACCGGCCCCTACTCCCTGGTCACCCAGCAGCCTCTGGGCGGCAAGGCCCAGTTCGGCGGCCAGCGCTTCGGCGAAATGGAGGTGTGGGCGCTGGAGGCCTACGGCGCCGCCTACACCCTGCAGGAGATCCTCACCGTCAAGTCCGACGACGTGACCGGCCGTGTGCGCACCTACGAGTCCATCGTCAAGGGCCACAACGTGCCCAAGCCCGGCGTGCCTGAGTCCTTCAAGGTTCTCATCAAGGAGCTGCAGTCCCTGTGCCTGGATATGAAGGTGCTGGACGACCAGGGCAACGAGATCGAGCTGAAGGACGACGACGAGGACACCTACCAGCCCGGCAAGTTCCGGGACGACGATGACGACTTCTACGGCTACAACGCCGGCGGGGAGTCCGACTTCGCCGCCGCGGGCTACACCCTGAAAGAGGGCAGCGACGACGACGACCTCATCGCCGAGGACAGCGATGAAGACGGCGACGACGATTTTTCCGACGACGACTTCGGCGACGGCGCCGATGATATGGAATAAATAAGGGAGGACGATCAGAACTATGAGTTACGCTGAATTCGACGCCATCCAGATTGGCATCGCCTCCCCGGAGCAGATCCGCGAGTGGTCCTACGGCGAGGTGAAGAAGCCTGAGACCATCAACTACCGCACCCTGAAGCCGGAGCGGGACGGTCTGTTCTGCGAGCGGATCTTCGGGCCCACCAAGGACTGGGAGTGCCACTGCGGCAAGTACAAGAAGATCCGCTACAAGGGCAAGATCTGCGACCGCTGCGGCGTGGAGGTCACCCGGGCCAAAGTGCGCCGGGAGCGCATGGGCCACATCGAGCTGGCCGCCCCCGTGTCCCACATCTGGTATTTCAAGGGTATCCCCTCCCGGATGGGTCTGCTGCTGGACATCAGCCCCCGGATCCTGGAGAAGGTGCTCTATTTCGCCAGCTATATTGTCACCGACCCCGGCTTCTCCCCCCTGGCCAAGAACCAGATCCTGTCCGAGAAGGAATACCGGGACATGCGGGAGAAGTACGAGGACGACTTTGAGGCCGGCATGGGCGCCGAGGCGGTAAAGAAGCTGCTCCAGGACATCGACCTGGAACAGCTGTCCGTCTCCCTCCGGGCCGAGCTGAAGGACGCCTCCGGCCAGAAGAAGGCCCGCATCGTCAAGCGGCTGGAGGTGGTGGACGCCTTCCGCATCTCCGGCAACAAGCCCGAGTGGATGATCATTGACGTGCTGCCTGTCATCCCCCCCGAACTGCGCCCCATGGTGCAGCTGGACGGCGGCCGGTTCGCCACCAGCGACCTGAACGACCTGTACCGCCGGGTGATCAACCGCAACAACCGCCTGAAGCGGCTCATCCAGCTCAACGCCCCCGACATCATCGTGCGCAATGAGAAGCGGATGCTCCAGGAGGCGGTGGACGCCCTCATCGACAACGGCCGTCGGGGCCGGGCGGTCACCGGCGCCAACAACCGGGCGCTGAAGTCCCTGTCCGACATGCTCAAGGGCAAGCAGGGCCGCTTCCGTCAGAACCTGCTGGGCAAGCGCGTGGACTACTCCGGCCGGTCCGTTATCGTGGTAGGCCCCGAGCTGAAGATCTACCAGTGCGGCCTGCCCAAGGAGATGGCCATTGAGCTCTTCCGCCCCTTCGTTATGAAGAAGCTGGTGGAAAACGGCCTGGCCAACAACATCAAGTCCGCCAAGAAGATGGTGGACAAGGGCAAGGCCGAGGTGTGGGACGCCCTGGAGTTCGTCATCAAGGACCACCCGGTCATGCTCAACCGCGCCCCTACCCTGCACCGTCTGGGCATCCAGGCCTTTGAGCCCGTCCTGGTGGAGGGCCGGGCCATCAAGCTGCACCCCCTGGTGTGTACCGCCTTCAACGCCGACTTCGACGGCGACCAGATGGCCGTCCACGTGCCTCTGTCCGCCGAGGCCCAGACCGAGGCCCGGGTGCTGATGCTCTCCGCCAACAACCTGCTGCGTCCCCAGGACGGCGGCCCCGTCACCGTGCCCACCCAGGACATGGTGCTAGGCTCCTACTACCTGACCTATGAGAAGTATCCCGAGCACGCCGCCGAGGACACTTACGAGGATGTGTCCGCCGTCAAGGCGGCTCTGGCCGAGGGCAAGCTGAACCCCGACTCTTACGTCTGGGTCAAGAACCCCAACGCCCTGGATGACATCCCCACCTACGCCGGTATCTGCGCCGACACCGAGGACGGCCAGCTGCCCCGTGAGGTTCTCCATGTGTTCGCCAGCGACATCGAGGCCCGCCTGGCCTATGACGAGGGCGAGCTGGAGCTCCATGTGCCCATTCTGGTCCGCCGGGAGGCCGAGGTGGACGGCGAAACCCGCCACAAGCTGGTGCGCACCACCGTGGGCCGCCTGATCTTCAACGAGGGCATCCCCCAGGACCTGGGCTTCGTGGACCGCACCAACCCCGAGGAGATGTTTGAGCCCGAGGTCAACTTCATGGTGGGCAAGAAGCAGCTGGGCAAGATCATCGACAAGTGCATCACCAAGCACGGCTTCACCGTGTCCGCCCACGTGCTGGACATCATCAAGTCCCGCGGCTACAAGTTCTCCACCCGGGGCTCCCTCACCGTCTCCATCTACGACATGACCATTCCCGAAAAGAAGTACGGCCTGATTGCCGACACCGAGAAGGAAATCGTCAAGATCGAGCGGCAGTATAAGCGGGGCTTCCTGACCAACGACGAGCGCTACCGCCTGGTGGTGGAGGCCTGGGAAAAGACCACCAAGGACGTGACCGACGCCCTGATGGCCGGCCTGGACCGCTACAACCCCATCTGGATGATGGCGGACTCCGGCGCCCGTGGTAGCTCCGCCCAGATCCGTCAGCTGGCCGGCATGCGCGGCCTGATGGCCGACACCTCCGGCCGCACCATCGAAATCCCCATCAAGTCCAACTTCCGTGAGGGCCTGTCCGTGCTGGAGTACTTCATCTCCTCCCGAGGCGCCCGGAAGGGCATGGCCGATACCGCGCTGCGTACCGCCGACTCCGGTTACCTGACCCGCCGTCTGGTGGACGTGTCCCAGGAGGTCATCATCCGGGAGGACGACTGCGGCACCGACGACGGCATCCTGGTCAGCGAGATCGTGGAGAACGGCCAGGTCATCGAAACCTTTGGCGAGCGTCTGAAGGGCCGCTATCCGGTGGAGGATATCTGCGATCCCAAGACCGGTGAGGTGCTCATCGACCACCACACCATGATGACCGTGGACCACGCCAAGCTGCTGGAGGACCACGGCATCCATCAGGTGAAGATCCGCTCCGTGCTCACCTGCCGGGCCCGCAGCGGGGTATGCTCCAAGTGCTACGGCATCAACCTGGCTATCGGCGAGCCCGTGGGCTCCGGCGAGGCGGTGGGTATCATTGCCGCCCAGTCCATCGGCGAGCCCGGTACCCAGCTGACCATGCGTACCTTCCACACCGGCGGCGTGGCCGGCGGCGACATCACCCAGGGTCTTCCCCGTGTTGAGGAGCTGTTCGAGTCCCGCAAGCCCAAGAAGATGGCCCAGCTGGCCGAGGTGGGCGGCAAAGTCACCCTGGAGGAGGCCAAGCGCAACTCCATGTGCAACCTGACCATCACCGCCAGCGACGGCGAGACCGTCACCTACGCCCTGCCCTACGCCGGCCTGCGGGTGAAGGACGGCGACACCGTGGAGAAGGGCTTTGCCCTCACCGAGGGCGCCCTCTATCCCCAGGACGTGCTCCGGGTCCGGGGCATCCATGCGGTGTACGACTACCTGATCCAGGAAGTGCAGAAGCCCTACCGCCAGCAGGGCGTGGATATCAACGACAAGCACATCGAGGTCATCTGCCGCCAGATGATGCGCAAGGTCCGGGTGGAGGACGCCGGCGACTCCGACCTGCTCAGCGGCTCCACCATCGAGCTCATTGAGTTTGAGGACGCCAAGGCCGCTGTCCAGGCCCGCATCGACGCCGGGGAGACCAACAACGGCATCGAGCTGCGGCTGCCCACCTGCACCCGTCTGCTGATGGGTATTACCAAGGCCTCTCTGGCCACCGACTCCTTCCTGTCTGCCGCCTCCTTCCAGGAGACCACCAAGGTGCTCACCGAGGCCGCCATCAAGGGCAAGGTGGACCACCTGCTGGGCCTGAAGGAGAACGTGATCATCGGCAAGCTGATCCCCGCCGGTTCCGGCCTGTCCATGTACCGCAAGTACGACAAGATGGACGACGAGGGAACCGCCCAGACCGGCGCGCCGGAGGAAATCCTGGTGGAGGAGGCCGCCTCCTCCACGGCGGAGCCCGTTGAGATCTGACCTCTGTTTCCAAGGGCCCGGAGTATCGCTCCGGGCCCTTTTTGATTGTGAGGTGTGCTTATGAAGTCCTGTTCTCCCCTCTCCCTGGCCTGCGGCTGCGCCGGGCTGGCCCTGCTGGGTGTGGCCGCGCTCCCCGTCCTGAACCTGGACCGGGGCACGGAGGGCGCACGGCTGGCGGTCTATCTCCTCCTGCTGCTGTTGGCCGTGCTGGCCCTGGCGGTGCTCCGGGTCTTTGGCCGCACCCCGCCCAGCCGGCTGCTCACTGCCCTGCTCCCCATCGGCCTGGCCTTTTTCTTCCGGGCCATGATGCTCTCCTACGTCTCCTCAGATTACGAGATCTTCCTGTCCCAGTGGGTGGCCACCCTCCGGGACAACGGCGGCTTTGGGGCCATCAGGCTGCCCATCGGCAACTACAACGCCCCCTACCTCTATTTTTTAGCCGCCATCTCCTATCTGCCCATCCCCGACCTCTACCTGATCAAGCTTTTCTCCATCCTGTTCGACGTAGTTCTGGCCTGGGGCGGAGCCCGGCTGGCGGCCCATTTCTCCGAGGCGGACAGCCTGCGGCCGCTGTTGTGCTTCTGCGCCCTGCTGCTGCTCCCCACCGTCATGCTCAACGGGGCCTACTGGGGACAGTGCGACGCCCTCTACGGCGCTCTGGTCCTCCACGCCCTGGCCTCCGCCCTGGAGCGGCGGGGCGCCGCCTCTCTCACGCTGCTGGGGGTCGCCTTCTCCTTCAAGCTCCAGACCGTTTTCATTCTCCCCCTTTGGGGGGCCCTGTGGCTGGCGGGCCGGATCAGGTTCCGCCACCTCTTCCTCTTCCCCGCCGCCTACGCCGTCACCTGCGTCCCCGCCCTGCTGCTGGGCAAACCCCTGGGGGACATCCTCAGCGTCTACGTGGGCCAGACCCAGGAGGGGGCCGGCAGCCTGAACTACAACTCCGCCTCCATTTATTCCTTCCTCCCCTACGGCGCTTCGGTGGCGGAGGCTCCGGCGGCCCGGGCGGGCATCCTGGCCGCCTTCGTGCTGGTGCTGCTCCTGCTGGGGGCCCTGTTTGTATTCCGCAGGCGGCTGACCGACAGCGCCCTGCTCTCCGCCGGCGTGGTGCTGGCTCTGGGGGTCCCCTTCCTGCTGCCCTATATGCACGACCGCTATTTCTTTCTGGCCGACGTGCTCACCCTGGTGTGGGCCTGCGCCATGCCCAGCCACCTCCCCGCCCCGGCGCTGGCGCAGCTGGCCTCCCTCAGCGCCTATCTGGTCTACTTCCGGCAGCGGTACACCTTCGTGCTCCAGCTGGGGGGCAAAACCTATACCATGCTGGTGGAATCTCTGCTGATCCTGGCGGCTCTGGCCTATGCCTGCTGTGCGCTCTGGCTGGAGCTGCGCCAGACAGGGAAAGGCAAAAATCAGATCGTTCCCCAACCGTAAGACCCGTTCCGTGCCAATTCCTGAAAAATTGCAGAAAAACGGTTGACTCTTTGGAAACAACGTGTTACAATTTGGTTACAGTTTTTAAAAATCAGTAACAACCCAGTCTTTAAGGAGGTATTATGTCAGCTCAAGCCATTCCTCTGACTTATAAAGGCCATCCGCTGCGCCGGAAAGACAGCCTGATCTATTACGGCAGCATGGCGGAAAAATATATCATCATGCTCCAGGTTCTGGACCAGAAGAAGGACAAGGACATGGACGTGGCCACCAAGGTCTCCGTCCAGCTGCAGCTCACCGACCCCGACCTGAAAAGCCGGGACCGGGTGGTGAAAAAGACAGAGAAAGACAGCCTGTACGCCGCTATGGATGTGGCCTCCGTCTGGCTGGACCGGGCGCTCTCCAGCAAGTAACTCCGCGCCCCTTCCCCGCGCCTCTGCGGGGCATTATTCTGAATGGAGGAATTTACCAATGATATTGCCTGCCAAGTTCGTACGCACCGCTCTTCTGACCGTCGCCGTCTCCGCCGTCTGTGTGGTAGGCGCTTCCGCCGCCAGCGTGGGCGCCGGTACCGTCAACACCGACGCGCTCCGCCTGCGGGAGGAGGCCAACAGCTCCTCCACCATCCTGGCCACCGCCTCCAAGGGCGACGTGGTGGTGATCCTGGAGGAGGAATCCAACGGCTGGTACAAGGTGGACTACAAGTCCGTGGAGGGCTATATGTCCGCCGATTACTTGGATGTCTCCACCAAGGCCGACGTGACCATCGGCTACGGCCTGGTTGAGACGGACGGTTCTCCCCTGAACGTGCGCAGCGGACCTGGCACTGATTACAGCAAGGTTACCTCCCTGAACGATGGGGCTGTGGTGACTATCGTGGGCATTGACAACGGCTGGTACAAGATCAAGACCAGCGGCGGCTCTGTGGGCTATGTCAGCAGCGAGTACATGGTCACCTGCAAGGATTCCGCCGGCTCCCGGGGCGACGGCACTGTGGTGGCCGCCTCCAGCAGCCTGGGCCAGCAGATCGTGGATTACGCCGCTCAGTTCCTGGGCACCCCCTATGTGTACGGCGGCAACGGCCCCAACAGCTTTGACTGCTCCGGCTTTACCTCCTATGTGTACCGTCACTTCGGCTACACCTTGAACCGCACCGCCACCGGCCAGCTCTCCAACGGCGTGTCCGTTTCCAAGAGCGAGCTGCAGCCCGGCGACCTGGTGTTCTTCAAGTCCGGCGGCAGCAAGCCCGTCTCTCATGTGGGTATCTATGTGGGCGGCGGCCAGTTCATCCACGCCTCCACCAATACATACGAAGTTCGCTATGACAACCTGACCAGCGGCTACTACAACAACGTGTATGTGTACGCCCGCCGGGTCCTGTAATCCATTGCTTGGCAGGCAAATGGATCGGTAAAGAAAAACGAACAGCGTGCGCGGTTTCCGCGCACGCTGTTTTTTGCGAAAGGATGGACTGCGTGAAAAATCACTTGGCGCTGGCCGTATCGGCGGTGTGGGGCACCACCTATATCTCCACCAAGGTATTACCCGGTGGAAATTCTGGTGTTCCGGTTCCTGCTGGCCTGGGCGGTGCTCTTCCTCTGCTCCCCCAGGCCCCTGCTCCCCAAAGGCGTGAAACAGGAGCTCCCCTTTGTGTGCTGCGGCCTCACCGGGCTCACCTTCTACTCCATTCTGGAAAACTACGCGCTGGAGTTCTCCCTGGCTTCCACGGTGGGGCTGATCATCGCCGCTGCCCCCATGTTTACCGCCCTGCTGCTGTGGCTGTGCCGCCGGTCCCGGCGGCCGGGACCGGCCTTTTTTATCGGCTTCTGCCTGGCCATGGCGGGCATCGCCCTCATCTCCCTGGCCGAGGGGGAGTCCTTTGACTCCAACCCTCTGGGCATCCTGCTCTCCCTGGCGGCGGCCGTCTGCTGGGGCGGATACAGCGTGTGCCTGGAGTGGGCCCAGGCCAACTCCGGCCTGAGCGAGCTGCAGAGCACCCGCAAAATCTTTTTCTGGGGCCTGCTCTTCACCCTCCCCTTCCTGTGGGGCGGCGGCCTGGCGCCCGATTTGACCCGCTTTGCCCAGCCCACGCTGCTGGGCAACACCCTCTACCTGGGCATCGGGGCCTCCGCCCTGTGCTTTCTGGCCTGGAACAAGGCCTCCGCCCTCATCGGCCCGGTGGCCACCAACGTCTACCTCTACCTGATGCCGGTGATCACCGTGGCGGCCTCCGCCCTGATCCTCCGGGAGCCGGTCACCGCCCTCACCCTGGGCGCCATCGCCCTGATCCTGGCCGGCCTGGCCCTGTCCCAGCGAAAAGCCCCGCCTGAATCACCATAATTTTTCGACTGTTTTAAAATTTGGAAGGCCGTATAATTTGCCTCTTATGCGCGGATACTAGCCACGGTATCTCAAATTTGAGGAGGCAGCATATCCTATGATTCTTGACAAGATCGCCCTGATCCTGGCCATCATCGGCGGCCTCAACTGGGGCAGCATCGGCCTGTTCCGGTTTGACATCGTGGCAGCCCTGTTCGGCGGACAGACCAGCATGGTCAGCCGCATTATTTACGCCCTGGTGGGTCTGGCGGCCCTGTGGTGCATTTCCCTGCTCTTCCGGGACTCCCACTCCAAAGACGCCTGACGAACACCCGCTCTAGTCAAGGCCCTTCTGAAAAGGGCCTTGACTTTTTTTGTGCCTTGTCGTATACTACACCCCAGGGGGGTGTTACTCTATGATGGCAGATACCAAAACCATCCTGCGTCTGCTGAAAACCGCCCGGGGACAGATGGACGGTATTTTGAAAATGGTGGAAGAAAACCGGTATTGCATCGACATTTCACAGCAGCTGATGGCCACCGAGGCCATTCTCAACCGGGCCAACAAGGAGATCCTGGCGGCCCACCTGAAACACTGTGTCCAGGAGGCCGCCTCTCCGGAGGAGCGGAGCGCCAAGATCGACGAATTCGTCCAGACCCTGGGCCGCATTTTGAAGTAACCTGTTTCCGTTAGAAAGTCTGGTGAGACCATGAAGCAAAAATTCAACGTCACCGGCATGACCTGTTCCGCCTGCTCCGCCCACGTGGAAAAGGCGGTGTGTCACCTGGCCGGTGTGGACCAGGTCAATGTGAACCTGCTAGGCAACTCCATGCTGGTGGAGTACCAGGAGGGGGCCACCGATGCCGCCCGCATCATTCAGGCGGTAGAGGAGGCGGGCTATGGGGCCTCCCTGCCCCAGGCGTCCGCCGCAGCCGCCCCGGTCCGCCAGGAAAACCTGATGGAGGAGGAGGCCGCTGGAATGAAGCGGCGGTTCTGCGCCTCTCTGGTCTTTCTGGTGCCCCTGTTCTACCTGTCCATGGGCCATATGATGGGCTGGCCCCTGCCCGCCTTCTTCCACGACCCGGGCAATGTGTTTGTGGTGGCCTTTCTCCAGTTCCTGCTCACCCTGCCCATCCTCTACATCAACGACAAATACTACAAGGTGGGCTTCAAATCCCTGTGGCGCCAGGCTCCCAATATGGACTCTCTCATCGCTCTGGGCTCCGCCGCCGCCATGGTCTACGGCATCGCCGCCCTGTTCCAGATCGCCTGGGGCCTGGGCCACGGGGATCAGGCCCGGGTGGACCGCTGGTCCATGGACCTGTACTTTGAGTCGGCGGGCATGATCCTCACCCTCATCACCCTGGGCAAATGGCTGGAGACCCGTTCCAAGGGCAAAACCAGCCAGGCCATCACCCGGCTGATGGATCTGGCCCCCAAGACCGCCACGGTGCTCCGGGACGGGGCCGAGGTGGAGATCCCAGTGGAGGAGGTGCGGGTGGATGAGCTGGTGGTGGTACGCCCCGGCGGCCGGATCCCGGTGGACGGGGTGGTAACCGAGGGCCGCTCCTCCGTGGACGAGTCCGCCCTCACCGGCGAATCCCTGCCGGTGGAGAAGGGGCCGGGGGACAAGGTGGCCGCCGCCTCCATCAACAAGTCCGGCTCCTTTACCTTCCGGGCCCTGCGGGTGGGCGAGGACACAACCCTGGCCCAGATGATCCGTCTGGTGGAGGAGGCCGCCTCCTCCAAGGCCCCCATCGCCAAGCTGGCCGACAAGGTGGCGGGTATCTTCGTCCCCACTGTCATCGCCATTGCTGTGATCACCGCCATCGTGTGGCTGCTGGCCACCGGCGGGGACATCACCCGGGCTCTCACCGCCGGGGTGGCGGTGCTGGTAATCTCCTGCCCCTGCGCCCTGGGGCTGGCCACCCCGGTGGCCATTATGGTGGGCACCGGCAAGGGGGCGGAAAACGGCATCCTGATCAAGTCCGCCGAGGCTTTGGAGACCCTGCACACCATCGGGGCGGTGGTGCTGGACAAAACGGGTACCCTCACCCAGGGCAAGCCGGTGGTCACTGACTGCCGGATGGCGGAGGGGGTGACGGAGGAGGAGCTGTTGTGCGTAGCCGCCTCCCTGGAGCAGCCCTCCGAGCACCCTCTGGCGGAGGCCATCCTGGCAGAGACCCGGCAGCGGAACATCCCCCTGGTACAGGTGGCGGACTTTCTGGCCACTCCCGGCCGGGGGATCTCCGCTACCCTCCACGGCGCTCCCGTGCTGGCGGGCAACCGGGCCATGCTGGAGGAGGCAGGGATTGGGCTGGGCCCCTTCGCCGCCCAGGCGGAGGCTCTGGCCCAGGAGGGCAAGACCCCCCTGTTCTTTGCCGAGAGCGGCAAGCTGCTGGGCATTGTGGCGGTGGCCGACACCCCCAAGCCCACCAGCGCCGAGGCAGTGGCCGGATTCCAGGCCATGGGCATCGACGTGATCATGCTCACCGGCGATAACCGCCGCACCGCCGAGGCGGTGGGCAAGGCCCTGAATGTGGACCGGGTCATCGCCGAGGTACTGCCCCAGGACAAGGAGAAAACCGTGGCGGAGCTCCAGGCCCAGGGCAAGCGGGTGGCTATGGTGGGAGACGGCATCAACGACGCCCCCGCCCTGGCCCGGGCCGATGTGGGCATCGCCATCGGAGCGGGCACCGACGTGGCCATCGAGTCGGCAGATATCGTGCTGATGAAGAGCGACCTGCTGGACGCGGTGACCGCCGTAAAGCTGTCCAAGAAGGTAATCCGGAACATCAAGGAAAACCTGTTCTGGGCCTTTATCTACAACATCATCGGCATTCCCCTGGCCGCCGGTGTGTGGTATCCCCTGTTCCACCTCCAGCTCTCCCCCATGTTTGCCGCCGCCGCCATGAGCATGAGCTCTGTATGCGTGGTCACCAACGCGCTGCGGCTTAAATTTTTCCAGCCGGAGCATCGGGTCCCCTCCCCTGCTCCCGGCAATCCACCCCAAACCGAGAAAGGAAGCGAGCTTATGACAAAGACAATGGTAATTGAAGGTATGATGTGCGCCCACTGCCAGGCCCACGTGGAGAAGGCCCTCAACGCTCTGGACGGGGTCTCCGCCACCGTGAATCTGGAGGCCAAGACCGCCACCGTCACTCTGGACGCCCCGGTGAGCGACGATGTGCTGAAAGACGCTGTGGTTCAGGCGGGCTATGAGGTGGTTTCCATCTCGTAAATCTTCCCTCACCTGGCAGATCCTTTGCATTGCAAATTTCCCATCTATCCGGTATGCTATCCTCACAGCCCGGTTGACCGCTGTGATCGGACGGCGGAAGGGGCTCCCCTACGGGAGTCCCTTTTTTCGGGCAAACTTGCACAAAAAGGAGAACCATCATGCGTAAAATTCCCGCAGCCCTGCTTTCCCTGGCCCTCACCGCCTCCCTGACCGTCCCAACGGCCGCAGCCGCCCGGCAGACCTCCAGTCTGCCCGAACTGGACGGCCACTGGAGTCAGGCCGCCTTTGAGCGTTGGCACGGCTACGGCATCGTAGAGGGCGACGTCCGGGGCATGCGTCCCGACGACGCCATGACCGTGGGCGAGTTCGCGGCCCTGCTCTGCCGCACCCTGGGCTATACCGAGACCGTGGACAACCCCTACGCCGACCTGAAGGGGGACGAGTGGTATGCCCCTTACATCCTGCGCCTGACCGCCGCCGGTATCCTGCAGGGCGACGGCAAAAACTGCCGGGCCACTGAGCCCATGGACCGCCAGCGGGCCACCGTCCTGTACGCCCGGGCCATCCGGATGACTCCCAGCCAGGACCCCGACCTGAGCGAGTTTGTAGACGGCGACCAGGCCGCCGACTGGGCCGCCGGGTACATCGACGCCATGGCCCAGGCGGGTATCATCCATGGCGTGGGCGGCGGCCAGCTGGCCCTGAACCGGGAGATTACCCGTGGCTCCATCGTCACCATTCTCAATAACTCCGTGGCCCAGTACGTCCAGGAGGAGGGCGCGGTGATCACCGGCGAGGTCAACGGCATCCTGCTGGTGGCCGCCCCCAATGTGACGGTGGAAAACGCCCAGATCCACGGCAACGTGCTGGCCGCTCCCGCCGCAGGCGACCTGACGGTGAAGGACAGCACCCTGGACGGCGACCTGCTGGTGGACGCCAATGGCGCAGCCCTTTCCCTGGACGGCGTGAAAGTGGAAGGCGAGCTGAATCTGGCCGGCGGGGAGAACACCCTGGAGCTGGGGGCTGACTGCCAGGTGTCCCTGCTGTCTGTGGACGGGGCGGACTGCTCCGTGTCGGTGGCCGACGGCGCCTCCGTGGACACCCTGACCGCCCGCTCCGCCGTAAAGGTGGACAACCAGGGCGTGATCTCCACCGCCCGGGTCCAGGCCGACCAGGTGGTTATTGACGGCAACCGCCCCGCCTCCGTGGAGGTGGCCGAGGGCGTGACTCCCCCCACCAACAGCGAGGGGGATGAGGTCACCGGCTCTGAGGACGGCGATCAGGGCGGCTCTGGTGGCTCCGGCGGCAGCCAGGAGGACAAGCCCGTCTCCGGCATCCTGGGGGTACGCCCCGTGGATCACGAGGGCTCCCTGGAGGAGCTGCCCGCCGTCACCGCTCAGGCCACCCAGAAGGAGGGCGAGGATTTCGTCCGCATTGCCCTGTCTACCGACGACGTGGTGCCCATCCACCAGAGCGAAGGAGCCGGCAAGGGCGCCTGGGTAGGCGTGGCCTTTGAGGCCCCCGAGGGGTATGCCGAGGAGACCTTCCGCTACACCTTCTCCACCCAGTCCTCCCCCACCGCTGACAACAGCGCCGAGCTGACCGAGAACCCCGACATCGGGGAGGGCAAGTACGCGGTGTTTTTCATCAACGCCAGCTCCATCTCCCCCAAGACCCACATTACCCTCCAGTGGGGCGAGGAGAGCGAGCCTGTCCGGTATGAGGTGGACCTGTCCGGGGTCAAGACCCCCGCTGTGGAGCTGGAGGGCGTGACGGTGTCCACCCACGAGCTGCCCGCCGGGGTGGAGTCCTCCGCCGAAGGTCTGTCCTTTGACGCCAGCACCGCCCTGGTGCAGAGCGGCGGCTCCGGCGAGCTGAGCCAGGAGCAGGTCCAGGGTATGGGCGGCGGCGGCGAGTACACCGTCTATTACGCCGTGCCCCAGGCCTTGGGAGACGGCACCCTGAAGTTCGACAAGATCGCCCGCTCCATCAACGGCGGGGCCCTCAACACCTGGAGCATCTCCAGCGAGACCGACGCCCAGTCCGGCTCCGGCTGGTGGACCAAGGACAGCACCCACTATTTCTTCAAGTGGGGCGCCGTGTTTGCCACCCAGCAGGAGGGTCAGTATGTGATGACCGACGACGGCCTCTACCAGTACACCCTGCACTTCCTGGAGAGCGACGGCGGCCAGGACAATGTGGTGGCTACCTGCACCTTTACCATTGACCTGAGCGGCTATACCATTGCGCCCAGCGCAGACTGACGGAGAAAACCGCCTCAGTTTTGTGAAAAACGCCCTTTGAAAAAGGGCCGCGACTTCCTTATAATAAAGATACAGCGTGTGGCCGAAGGCATAAATCCAGCTTTCGGCCACACGCTTTTTCTTTATCTGACAAATAAGGAGGCTGCATCCCATGCAGGAACAGTCCAACAGCTATCTGATCACGGAGCCTATCGGCAGGCTGATGCGGCGGTACGCCATTCCCTGTATCATCTCCCTATTGGTGGCCGCCCTGTACAACATCGTGGATCAAATCTTCATTGCCAACGCCAGCTATCTGGGCTCCTACGGCAACGCCGCCAATACGGTGGTGTTTCCCCTGACAGTGGTGGCACTGGCTCTGGCGGTGATGATCGGTGACGGCTGCTGCGCCTTTGTCAGCATCAGCCTGGGCTCCGGCCAGACTCAACGGGCCCGAAACAGCATCGGCAGCGCCGTCCTGCTCAGCATACTGCTGGGCGTCATCCTGACTGTGTGTTATCTGCTCTTCTCCCAGCAGATTCTGACCCTGTTCGGCGGCCAGGTCACCCGGAGACCTATGCCTGTGCCCGGGAATACTTCTTCTGGATCACCCTGGGCATCCCCTTCTATATGTTTGGGCAGGCCATGAATCCCATCATCCGCTCCGACGGCAGTCCCAGGTTTGCCATGGCCTCCACCCTGGCGGGGGCGGTGGTCAATCTGATTCTGGACCCAGTGTTTATCTTCGGCTTCCGCTGGGGCATGATGGGGGCCGCTCTGGCCACTATTCTGGGCCAGATCCTCACCGCCCTACTGTCCGTCTGGTATCTGCGCCATATGAAATCCGTCCGTCTGGAGGGCTCCTGCTTCCGTTTCCACGGTTCCCTGGTCAAGCGCTACATCCCCCTGGGCATCTGCAGCTTTCTCTCCCAGATCTCCCTGGTGGCCGCCATGGCCGCCATGCAGAACATGACCCTGAAATACGGCGGGCTGGACCCCATTTTCTCCCAGAGCCAGTACGCCCAAATCCCCTTGGCGGTGCTGGGCATCGTGATGAAATTTTTCCAGATCGTCATTTCGGTGGCCGTGGGTATGGCGGCGGGGTGTATCCCCATCATTGGCTACAACCTGGGGGCGGAGCGCCGGGATCGGGCCGCCGGCCTTTTGACCCGCCTGCTGGCGGCGGAGGCGGCGGTAGGATTTGCCGCTCTGCTGGTGGTGGAGCTCTTCCCCCAACCGCTCATCGGCCTGTTCGGCGCGGCCAACGAAAGCCCCTACTACACCCAGTTCGCCGTGCGCTGTTTCCGGGTCTATCTGTGTATGATGGTGCTGGCCACCGTAAACAAGGCCGCCTTCATCTATCTGCAGGCCCTGGGCAAATCCTTTCTCTCCACCGCTTTGTCCATGGTGCGGGAGGTCGTCTTCGGCGTGGGCTTTTCTCTGCTGCTCCCCCGCTTTTTCGGGCTGGATGGCGTGCTGTACTCCATGCCGGTGTCCGACCTGCTCACCTTCCTATTCTCCGCCGTGGTCCTCGCACGCACCTACCGCTCCCTGCGCCGGACCCCCGGTCCCTCCGCTGTTCCGCATAAAAATTTCATCTAAAAATCTCCTTCCACTTTTGGCATAACCGCCAAATTTCCCGAAAAACCTCCACCGCCATTTACGAAGTCAGGCTGGAGCGATATAATAAAAATAACGTGTAGTCCGTACAGAGACAAACCCTTGGCCGTGGGCCGGATTTGGGGGAGTATTGTGGAATTAGGGAATATCATCGCCGTATTGGGCGCTGTGGCCACCTTCCTGTTTGGTATGTCCACCATGACCGACGGTCTGGAAAAGCTGTCCAGCGGACGGCTGGAACAGATTCTGGAGCGGCTGACCAGCAACGTGCTGAAGGGCGTGCTGCTGGGCGCCGTGGTTACCGGTCTCATCCAGAGCTCGGCGGCCACCACCGTCATGTGCGTGGGCTTCGTCAACGCCGGCATCATGAAGCTGGAGCAGACGGTGGGTATCATCATGGGCGCCAATATCGGCACTACCGTTACCGCCCAGCTGCTCAGTTTGGGGGATATCTCCTCGGACAACATCGTGCTGATGTTCCTCAAGCCCTCCTTCCTGGGGCCCATCCTGGCCGTGATCGGCATTGTCTTTTATATGTTCATCAAAGGCGGACACAAACAGACCATCGGGCAGATTATCCTGGGTCTGGGCCTGCTGTTTATCGGCATGAACACCATGTCCACCGCGGTGGCCCCCCTGCAGGAGCTGCCGGAGTTCCAGGCGGTGTTCACCGCCTTCTCCAACCCCTTCCTGGGCGTGGCGGTAGGAGCGCTGATCACCGCCCTGCTCCAGTCCTCCTCCGCCTCCATGGGCATCCTGCAGGCCATCAGCACCACCGGCGTGGTCACCTTCCATATCGCCATGCCGCTGATCATGGGCCAGAACATCGGCACCTGCATTACCGCCCTTATCTCCTCTATCGGCGCCTCCCGCAACGCCAAGCGCACCGCCATGATCCATCTGTTCTTCAATATCATCGGGTCCGTCTTTTTCCTGGTGGTGCTCTACGCGGGCAACGCCCTGTTCCACTTCCCCTTCTGGGCCAACACCATGAGCATGAATTCCATTGCCAACCTGCACCTGGCCTTCAATGTGGCCTGCACCGCGCTGCTGCTCCCCTTCAACCGCCAGCTGGTCAAGCTGGTCAAGCTGGTGGTCCCCGGCGACGCGGAGGAGCGGGAGCTGTCCGTGCTGGACGACCGGTTCCTGTCCTCCCCCTCCCTGGCCCTGGAAAAGGCCCACGACGCGGTGGTGCAGATGGGCGAGTTCTCCCGGGACAATTTCCTGCTGTCGGTAGAGCTGCTGAACAAGTACGACCCCAAAAAACTGGAACGGCTCAACGAAACCGAGGTGGCGCTGGACAAGCTGGAGGAGCTGCTGGACAACTACCTGGTCAAGCTCACCGACCGGGCTCTCACCCAGGAGGAGAGTACCAAGGTATCCGAGCTGCTCCACACCCTGTCCGACTTTGAGCGCATCGGCGACTATGCCGTCAATGTTTCGGAGAGCGCCACGGTGCTCTACAACCGGGGGATCTCCTTCTCCCCCGAGGCCAAGGGCGAGCTGGAACAGCTCACCGCTGCCGTGGGCGAGACCCTGGACAAGACCATCGCCTGCTACCAGAGCCGCCAGCGTGTACTGGCCGTCCAGGTGGAGCCGCTGGAAGAGGTGGTTGACCTGATGGCCGACACCTTGAAGAACCGCCATGTGGAGCGGCTGAAAACTGGAGCCTGTACGGTAGAACTGGGCACCCAATTCCTGGAACTGCTTATCAACCTGGAGCGCATCTCCGACCACTGCTCCAACGTGGCCCTGCGCATCGTGCGTCAGACTGCCTCCAAGGATGACAAAATCCGCATTGACACCCACGCCTATATGCGGGATCTCCACCACGGCGGCTCCAACCCGGAGTTTGACCGGCTGTTTGGCCAGTACCGGGAAAAGTATTTTACACCCATCGCTCAAAGTCCTGTGGACCCATAAAACAAAACCATGCCCCGGCTCGATGCAATCGAGCCGGGGCATGGTCTACCTGTCTACAGTTCCGCACGCCGCTGGCGGCGGAGGGTCAGGACGCACAGCGCCAGGGCCAGCAGAACGACCAAAACCACGCAGATAAACTCCGTGCCCGGCAGGCCGGTGAGCCGGACGGGGCGGCCGGAGAACAGCCCCGCCCCCGCCATAAGCCAGGGCACCACGCCCCAGCACAGCACGAAGATCAGGGGAATGGCCTTGAGGAGCATCGCCACATAGCTGGCACTGAACTGGGAGAGCACCACCGTGAACCCGGAGGCCGCCAGGGTCAGCAGAAAGGTGAGCCCCAGCAGGGCCAGCAGATACTGGCCGTAGGTCCAGTCGAACCAGGGAAATTCAGCGTTCCATACGCTGACCAGGGAGCAGTCCCAAAACCGCAGGGCGCCGGTTGCCAGGAAGGGGCCCAGATAGACGGCGCAGTTGAGCAGAGTGAGCAGCACCCCGGACAGCAGGGCCGCCCCCATCTGGGCGTTCAGCACCCCCCGTCCCCGGCGGGAAGTCCACTGCATGGCTCTGGTGCGGCGGAGGGCGTCCCGCACCAGAGTGGGAGAGAGCAGCAGCACCGCGCTGAATACGCACCAGATGGCGAAGTAGTGAAAGAAGTTGTCAGCGGAGTTGATGGCGGCTGAGGGCAGGAACCCGAAAACACCCGCTGCTCTCACTTCCTCCACCCGCCGGATGCTGGGCTGGTGGGCAGGAGAATACTCCCCCACCCAGCCGCCCCAGATCTCCGGCTCCTCCCCCTCCGCCAGGGTGTCATAGTTCTCCATAAACTCCATCAGCGACTCCACCATGTTCATATTGGTATTGGAGTAGAACGCAAAGCCCAGTTGGTGATCTTCCTCTGTCAGGCCAGTTTGGTGGGCCGCATCCCAGTCCAGGTAACTCTCATAATCGGAGATCCCCGCCTCCGCCGCGCCGGGGATCTCCGCTACCTGTTGGGCGAACTCCGCCTCCAGCTCCGCCAGCTGGCCGTCCAGCTGAGCCCGCTCCTCCGGCTCCATGGTGGTGCCGTAGGCTTCCAGCCAGCCGGCGGAGAGCCGCAAGTCGCTTGCATTCCAGAAGTGTTCCAGATAAAATCCGGGCCGCGCGTCATAAAACACAAGGCCGATAAGGGCGATGGCCAGCAGCAGGCCGGGCCGCCAGATTTTTTTCAGTTCCCATTTCAGCAGAGCCATTCACGCCACGTCCTTTCTTCCGAACCGCCTCAGGGCCAGCAGGGTAAAGCCGCCCCACACCAGCAGGTTGAGGGTCAGACCCACTGTCTCCTGCCAGGGCACCAGCCCTCCCTGCCCCAGTTCGGTGAACCAGCCGTTGATGGCCAGCCACAGATGGGCCGGGGAAAAGGTGGTGAGCAGATAGGCCCACCACAGGCCCAGGCTGTTGACCAGGAGAGAGGACAGGCCGATTATCAGAGCGCACAGGGCCGCCGCCGCGATGGCCGCCCCGTAAGTATTCCCGACCAGCAGGCCCGCCACGGTTCCGATCAGGGTAAAGACCGCTACCAGCGCCCCTCCGGCCACCACCATGGCGGCAAAATAGCTCCCCACAGTGAAATCCGCCCAGGTGAGGAAGGGGCGGGAGTAGAGCATATCCACCAAATAGTTGAACTGGCTGGACACGCTGGCTGACCAGATACCGCCGTAGTCCCACAGGAGCAGATAGGGCCCCAGAGTGAGCAGCGCCAGCAGGGCATACAGCCCCAAAGCGGCGGCCAGAGCGGCCAGAGTCTTGCTTCGCCACAGCCTTCGTCCTGTTCGGCTGGCGCAGGTCAGGGATCGGGTGCCGCTCATGCCCTCATACCCCACCAGATAGAGGGCGCACAGCAGGCCCAATAAGATGCTCTCGGCCACAACGGCCCGGAACAGGGTGTCGTAGAGATACTGATGGCTGTTATAGGTGATGGGGCCCGCGTACAGGTCCAGGGCCGCGCCGGTCTGGGCCAGGTGATCCACCCGGGCCTGGAGCAGATCGTACTTCCAGGCCATCCAGCTCTGAGCCAGGGGGTCCCCCTCCATCAGATTCTGGTAAAAGTCGGTCAGCTCCCCGGTGTCGTAGCCCTCCAGAGTGTTCTCCAGCCCTGTTACAGAAAGGCGCAGAAGCGCCCGGTTCTCGGTGTCCGGAAGGGTGTCCAGACCCGCCAGGAACTCCACGTCCACCCGCTGGCCCAGGAGGGAGGCGTCCGCCGAGGTGTCGTTGAAGAAGGCCCGATCCTGGGCGGAGGGACCGGCCAGCAGCAGGCCGTTGAACACCAGGCACAGCCCCACGAACACCCACAGGGCGGGCAGGCGGAACTGCTTCCGCCACTCCCACACCGCCAGCCTCATGCCCGCCCCTCCTCCCGGTAGATGGCCAGGAAGGCGTCCTCCAGGCCGGGCGTCACGGGGATGGCCCCCGCCGGGGGCGTGTCGCTCAGCACCCGCAGCACCGGCCCCGCCTCGCTCTGGCCCTCACTGAGAACCAGCTGATCCGGCCCCAGGGCGGTTCCCGCCGGCACCTGCCACACCTTGCCCTTCCACTGGGCGCAGATGCGGGCGGGGCTGTCGCAGCAGTAGAGCCTGTGGTCTTTGAACAGGACAATCTGCCCGGCGATGGTCTCGATGTCCGAGACGATGTGGGTAGACAGAATCACGATGCGGTCGGCGGCCAGGGCGTGGATCAGGTTGCGGAACCGCACCCGCTCCCGGGGATCCAGCCCGGCGGTGGGCTCGTCCAGCAGCAGCAGTCTGGGGTCTATGAGCATGGCAACGGCGATACCCACACGCTGGCGCATGCCGCCGGAGAAGGTTTTCAGCTTCTTATCCGCCGCGTCGGCCAGGCCCACAGTGTCCAGCAGTTTCGTAATGCGCCCCTCCGCCTCCCCTTTGGGCAGGCACTGGAGGGCGGCGGCGTAGCGGAGGAACTGCCGGGCGGTGTAGGAGGGGTAAAAGCCGAAATCCTGGGGCAGATAGCCCAGCAAGCCCCGGTACTCCGCCCCCAGGGTATGGATGTCCTCCCCGTCCCACAGGATCCGCCCCTCCGTGGGAAAGAGCAGGGTGGCCAGCAGCTTGATGAGGGTGGTCTTGCCCGCCCCGTTGGGGGCCAGCAGGCCGTACACCCCCGGCTCAAAGGCCAGATTCACGTCCTCCAGAGCGGTAAACGTCCCATAGCGCTTGGTCACATGTTCAACTGAAAGCATAGCCTTCTCCTCTCCTCTGCCCCAGGCAGAACCGTCTCAATTCCAACAGGTACAGCGCCAGGGCGGCTCCGGCCAGGGCCAGGAACACCGCCCCCGGCAGGGCGGCCAGCCAATCCGAGGCCCCGTCCCATATCAGCAGCAGCCCCCCCAGGGCCGCCCAGATGGCCGGCGGTGCAATCAGCCGCCCCCGTCCCCGTCGTTCCAGGCAAAGCAGGGACAGCAGGCCGTAGAGGAACAGGCTGGACAGGGACACCCCCAGCATCCAGCTCAGGGGCAGCTCGCCCCCTCTGGCCCTCCACAGCCACAGATTCACCGGCACACACACCAGCACCGAGCCGCCGCCGAACACCACCATCCGCAGGGCGGCCACCACCTGGAGGGACAGCCGGCAGCTCCGCTTCCAGTCCAGCAGGCCGGACTGGGCCTCCTTCCAGGCGGTGAGGCCCAGCAGCAGGGCGTACAGCGCCGGGGAGGCCAGAAAGAGGGCGGGAGCCGGGGACAGCAGCTGAAGGGCGGCGGCCAGCAGCGGGATCAGCAGCAGCGCCGCCGCCAGGATGCTCAGAAAAATGCAGTCAACCACCCCGAAAAAGAGCACCCGGGCGTCCAGGGCGGAGCGAAGGATCTCCGCCAGCCCCGGCCTGGGGACCAGGCCCCGGTCCAAAATGGCGGAGATGGCCGCCTCCCGCTCCCATCGGGCGGGCATTTCTTCCTTCCAGTCTCTCATATCAGCCAAACTCCTTTCTCAGCCGGGCCATCAGCCGGTAGTATCGGGTTTTTACCGCCGCCTCCGGCTGGCCCAGGGCGGCGGCGATTTCGGGAAAGGTGCGCTCTCCGTAGAGCCGCAGGCGGTACACCGCCTGGGTATCCGGGTCCAGGCGGGAGACATACTCCTCCAGCCGGTCCAGCAGGTCCCGGTCCTGGATCTGGGCGGCAAAGTCGGCAGTATCCGGCGTTTCCCCGTCCTCCAGGGGCACAATGTCCCCCCGGACCTTCCGCCGGCCGTCCACCGCCTTATGGGCGGCGATGCGGTACAGCCAGGTGCGGAAGGAGGCTTTCTGGCTGTCAAAGCTGGGCAGAGCCCGGAGTACCGCCAGGAAGATGGTCTGGGTCAGGTCCATGGCGTCCTCCTTATGCCCCGTCTGCCGGTAGGCAAAGCGGTAGATCTCGTCGTAGTAGGCCTGGACCAGCCTGTCGGCGGCCTGCCGGGAGCCCCGGCGCTGGATCTCCCGAATCCATTTTTGCTCCTCCTCCACTGCCTCACCGCCCTTCTTATCCTATATTCGTCTGAGGATGGCCCATCGTTTCAGAAAAAAACGGCCCCGGCGGATTTTTCCGCCGGGGCCGTTGCTGTACTCAGTTCAAAAAGTCCTTCAGCTTCTTGGAGCGGGAGGGGTGGCGCAGCTTCCGCAGGGCCTTTGCCTCGATCTGACGGATGCGCTCCCGGGTGACGTTGAATTCCTTGCCCACTTCCTCCAGGGTGCGGGTGCGGCCGTCCTCAATACCGAAGCGGAGCTTGAGCACCTTCTCCTCCCTGGGGGTCAGGGTGCCCAGCACATCCACCAGCTGCTCCTTCAGCAGGGTGAAGGAGGCGGCCTCAGAGGGCTCGGAGGCGTCCTCGTCGGGGATGAAGTCTCCCAGGTGGGAGTCCTCCTCCTCACCGATGGGGGTCTCCAGAGAGACCGGCTCCTGGGCGATCTTCAAAATCTCCCGCACCTTGTCCACCGGCATGCTCATCTCCTCGGCGATCTCCTCCGGCGTGGGGTCGTGGCCCAGCTCCTGGAGCAGCTGACGGGAGACCCGGATGACCTTGTTGATGGTCTCCACCATATGGACCGGGATGCGGATGGTGCGGGCCTGGTCGGCGATGGCACGGGTAATGGCCTGCCGGATCCACCAGGTGGCGTAGGTGGAGAACTTGTAGCCCTTGGTGTAGTCGAACTTCTCCACCGCCTTGATGAGGCCCAGGTTGCCCTCCTGGATCAGGTCCAGGAACAGCATGCCACGGCCCACATACCGCTTGGCAATGGACACCACCAGACGGAGGTTGGCCTCCGCCAAGCGCTGCTTGGCGGCCTCGCCCCGCTTCACCAGGCGGCGGAGCTCCTTCAGCTCCTCGTCGGAGAGGGTGATGCTGTCATCCTCCTCCAGCTCGGCCAGCTGCTCCTTGGCGGCGTCGCCGGCCCCCATGTCCTGGGCCAGCTGCACCTCCTCGTCGGGAGTGAGCAGATTGACCTTGCCGATCTCCTTCAGGTACATGCGCACCGGGTCGTCGATGCTGAAGGAGTCCACCAGGGTGTTGGGGTCCACCATCTCCTCCTCGGGCAGCTCCTCAATCTCGTTGAGCTCCTCCAGAGGAGGCATTACGTCGTCGGCCAGCTCGGGCAGATAGTCGTCGCCCACCGTGTCGATACCCAGGTTCTCCAGGGTATCGTAGATCTTGTCCATCTGCTCGCTTTCCAGGTCCAGATTCTCCAGCACGTCCATCAGCTCGCTGGCCGACAGCTTGCCGTTCTTCTTGCCCCGCTCAATGAGCTCCGCCAGCTTCTCGGACCCCTGGACCCCCTCTACCACCTTCATGACCTCGATCTTGCCCTGCTCCATCTTCCTGGCATTTTCCCGGGCCAGCTTGCTCTGATCCTCCAGCGTCAGGGTGTGTACCTTCTTGCCGGTGGTCTTTTTCTCACTCATGCGGCTATCCTCCATCATACGCTTTTTTCTCTCTGAATTTCTCCCGCGCGGCCAGCAGAGGGTCTTCTGCCGACCCGCCCCGCTTCAGCGCTTCTGTTTCTATGATCTCTATGTAGTCCCCCAGGGCCTGCCCGCTGTTGGACAGGCGCTCGGGCTGTTCCATAATTTCCACCAGACGGCTCATTTCCTCCGGCGTCAGCTCCCCCGCCAGAGAGGCCAGCTGAACGCTGCGCCCCTCCCGGTGGCGTTGGCGCAGCAGGCCGTAGATCTTCGCCAGGGCCGGGGCGGAAAACTGCTCCGGCTCCAGCCGCTCCACCGACGGGAACAGGGCCGGCTCCAGCAGCAGCAGCCGCAGCACCCCCTCCTCCGCCCGGGCGGAGCGCACGTTGTCGTACCGCAGCTCCCGCTCTCTGGGCTGGACCCGGACCGCGGGGGTCAGGTCCCGGCGCTCCTGCCGCTTCTTGGCCTGCCAGGTCCGGTTTTTGCGGAACCGCTCCACCTCCTGGGCAAAGGCCTGGCCGGAGATCCCCGCCGCGGCGGCGGCCTTGTTGCCATAGATCTCCCGCTCAATGGGGCTCTGGAGGGCGGCCACGATCCCTACCGCCTCTTTCAGATAGGCCAGACGGCCCTCCTCCTGGCTCAGGTCGTGGCGGCTCATCAGATCCCCCAGCCGGTAGTCGTTCTGTCCCGCGCTGTCATTGAGGCACTTCTCAAAGGCCGCCGGACCAAACCGCTTGATAAAGTCGTCCGGGTCCTGCTTCAGGGGCTTGCCCTCGCTGTCATAGGCGTTGGGCAGCTGGAGCACCCGCACGTTGAGCTGGGCATTTTTCAGGATGTTCAGCACCCGCTGGGTGGACTGCTTCCCCGCCGCGTCGTTGTCGTAGCACAGCACCAGCTCCTTGGTATACCGGGCCAGGATCCGGGCGTGCTCCTCGGTGAGGGCGGTGCCCATGGTGGCCACCACATTGTCAAAGCCCGCCTGGTGCAGGGTGATGACATCGATGTTGCCCTCCACCAGCACCAGATTGGGCCGCTTGGTATTCTTGGCCAGGTTGAGGGCGTAGATCAGTCGGCCCTTGTGGAACACGATGGTCTCCGGGGTATTCAGGTACTTGGCCCCCTCCTCCCCCGGCAGGATCCGGCTGGTAAAGCCCACCACCTCCCCCCGCACGTCGATGACGGGGAGCATGAGGCGGGAGCGGAATTTATCGTACACGCCGCCGTTTTTTCCGGCCACCGCCAGACCAGCGTCGATAAGCTCCATCTTGCTGAACCCCTGAGCGGTGAGGGCCCGGGTCAACTCATCCCAGCTGTCCGGGGCCGCCCCCAGTCCGAAGCGGACGGCAAAGCGGTGGGTAATCTGCCGCTGGGCGATATAGTCCCGCACCCGCTGACCCCCGGGGCTGTTGAGATAGTCGTAGTAAAACCGGGCCGCCTGCCTGTTGGCCTCCAGCGCTCTGGCCCGCTTTTTCCGGACCGCCTCGTCGGTGCCGGTGTCCGGCACCTCCAGCCCCGCCCGCTGGGCCAGCAGCCGCACCGCGTCGGGAAAGGGCAGGTTTTCCATCTCCATCACAAAGGAGATCACCCCGCCCCCCTTGCCGCAGCCGAAGCAGTGATAGATCTGCTTCTCCGGCGAGACGGAAAAGGAGGGGGTCTTTTCGCTGTGGAAGGGACACAGCCCCCACAGGTTGCTCCCCTTCTTGGTGAGATGCACATAGGAGGATACCACGTCGGCAATGTCGCTGCGGGCCACCAGCTCGTCAATGAATTGTTCCGGGATGGCCAAGCCATACCCTCCTTCCGACTATCTTTTCCAAAAGATACCACCTTCATACCAAAAGGCGGTTTTGGGCTATTTGACGCTCCAGGAATGGGGGATAAACAGCTCTCCGAACTGCTCCACGGCATATTTGTCGGTCATGCCGGAGAGGTAGTCGCACACCGCCCGTTCCACGCCCTCCTCCACCCGGATGGCCTGGTACTCCGGCGGCAGCTTGTCCGGATCCCGCACATAGGCCTCAAACAGGCGGCGGAGCATATCCTGGGCCTTGCCCTCCTCCCCCTTGGCCACCGGGCTGCGGTAGACGTACTCAAACATGAATTCCCGCAGCTGGTGCATGGCATCCCGGCAGGCGGGGGACTGGAGAATCTGGTCCTTTCCCTGGGACTGGGTGATGATATCCACCGTCAGGGTGTTGATCCGCTCCGAGTGGGTGAAGCCCAGCACCTGGGATACCGACAGGGGAAGGTCCATGGGATAGATGATCTTCCCCCGGATGGCGTCGTCAATGTCGTGATTGATGTAGGCGATCTTGTCCGCCAGACGGAGCAGCTGACCCTCCAGCGTCTCCGCCCGGTTGGGGCCGGTGTGGCACAGGATGCCCCGCCGGACTTCATAGGTCAGGTTGAGCCCCTCCCCGTCCTTCTCCAGCCGGTCCACCACCCGCAGGGACTGCTCGTTGTGGGCAAAGCCGCCGGGCATGATCTCGTTGAGCACCCGCTCCCCGGCGTGGCCGAATGGGGTGTGGCCCAGGTCATGGCCATAAGCCGCCGCCTCCGCCAGGTCCTCGTTAAGGCTCAGACCCCGGGCGATGGTGCGGGCAATGCGGCTGACCTCAATAGTGTGGGTCATCCGGGTACGGTAGTGGTCCCCCTCCGGCTCCAGAAAAACCTGGGTCTTGTGCTTGAGACGCCGGAAGGCCTTGGAGTGGACGATACGGTCAATATCCCGCTGAAAGCAGGTGCGGACGGGGCAGTCCTCCATAGGCCGCTGCCGCCCCCTGGATCGGGCGGACAGGCAGGCGTAGGGGGACAGAGTCTCCCGCTCCCGCTGCTCGGTGCGCTCTCTCAATGTCAAAAAGGGTCACCGCCTTCCCTTTTTTCGCGTTCGTCTATCCGTTTATATACTCCCTTCTCCGGAAAAACCCTTCCTTCTTCCAAAAGGTTTACGATTTATTCATAATTTTTTCTGGGCACGCCCTGGAACTGCTCCCCTGCCACAATGGGAGCCAGGCCCCCGGCAGTAAGTTCGGTGAGGCGGGATGTAAAGTCATCCACCTTGCCCTCCGGAAGCAGGGCGTGAACGGTGACCTCAGCGGCGTACTCCACGTCCCCCACCACACCGTCCTGGGCCTCCACCTCCTGGCGGACCCGCTCCAGGAAAGAGTAGGGACAGGGGACGAGCACCTCCACCCACCGGCGGACCACCGAGATCCCGGCGGCGTCCAGGGCGTCCTTGGCGCTCTGGGTATAGGCCCGCACCAGTCCTCCCGCACCCAGCAGTACCCCGCCAAAGTACCGGGTCACCACGCAGCACACGTTGGTGACCTCCTCCCGCTGGAACACGTTGAGCATGGGCTGGCCGGCGGTGCCCTGGGGCTCCCCGTCATCGGAGTAGCGCTCCACGCCCCCCTCTTTGATGCGGTAGCACCAGCAGTTGTGCCGGGCGTCGTAGTATTTCTTCTTCATGGCCTCGATCCAGCCCCGGGCCTCCTCCTCGCTGTCCACCGGCCAGACGTGGCCGATGAACCGGGAGCGCTTCTCCACCAGCTCAGCCTCGGCGGCGGCGGTGGGGATGAAATATTCCGTCATGTCCGCTCCCACTCCCTCCTGGTGATGGCAAAGTAATGGGCCAGCCGGGTCTCCCCCAGCTGGGCCACCGGCTCCACCCGGGACAGGCGGTAGGTCATGCCGCACTTCTGCATCACCCGCTTGGACTTCCGGTTTCCGTCATAGTAGGCCGCCCACAGGGCCTGATAGTCCATCTGTGTAAAGGCGTGGCGGATGATGGCGGCCACCGCCTCTGGGATCAGGCCCTGCCCCCAGCACTCCCGGGCCAGGGAGTAGCCGATCTCCTCGCTGGGGGTGCCCAGCTCAGTGCGGTGCCGGTCCACAAAGCCCGCCGAGCCGATAAGCCGCCCGTCGGACTTGCGGACCACCGCCAGGGAGTCGGCGGGCTGGAAAATCTCCCGGATCACCCGCAAACTCTCCTCCGCGCTGTCGTGGGGCTTCCACCCCGCCGGGGGCCCCACCTCCGGGTGGCTGGCATAGGCGTACAGTCCGTCGGCGTCCTCCTCGGTAAAGGGACGCAGGATCAGGCGTTCCGTTTCCAGATACATCATGCGGCTCCTTTCTTTAGTCCTCCCAGAACTCCTTGGGGGGCGTCCAGCCGGAGACGATATACTCCTTCAGCCGTCCCAGCTGCACCGGGGTACACACCGCCTCCACCTCGATGGCGTCGCCGTAGTCCACCCGCTCCACCTTGGCCTCCCGGTGAAGCAGGTCCACGATGCCCCCCTTGTCATAGGGGATGCGGAGCACCACCTTCTGGGCCCCGGTGTCCAGCCGGTCCCCGATCTTTTGCAGCAGCTCGTCCAGGCCCTGGCCGGTCCTGGCGGATACGGACACGATATCTTCCCCGTGGGGCAGGATCTCCCCTGGGCAGCGGTCGATTTTGTTGAATACCTCCAGCCGGGGGGTCTGCTCCGCCCCCAGCTCCACAATCAGCCGGTCCACCACATCGGCCTGGGCCCGCCACTCCGGGTTGGAGGTGTCGATGACGTGGAGGAGCAGGTCGGCATAGCTCAGCTCCTCCAGGGTGGCCTTGAAGGCCTCCACCAGATGGTGGGGCAGCTTGCGGATAAAGCCCACGGTGTCGCTGAGGAGCACCGTGCAGGTATCGGAAATCTCCAAGGTGCGGGTGGTGGTATCCAGGGTGTCGAACAGCCGGTTGTTGGCGGGGATATCCGACCCGGTGAGCTTGTTGAGCAGGGTGGACTTGCCCGCGTTGGTGTAGCCCACGATGGCCACCACCGGCACCTCGTTTTTCTCCCGGCGGGCGCGCTGGGTGGAGCGCACCCGGCGCACCTGCTCCAGCTCCTCCCGCAGCTTCTGGATCTTTCGGCGGATGTGCCGCCGGTCGGTCTCCAGCTGGGTCTCGCCGGGGCCACGGGTACCAATGGCGCCCTCCTGCCGCTCCAGGTGGGTCCACATGCCCAGCAGCCGGGGCAGCAGATACTGGTACTGGGCCAGCTCCACCTGGAGCCGGCCCTCCTTGGTGCGGGCCCGCTGGGCGAAGATGTCCAGGATCAGGGCCGCCCGGTCCAGCACCTGCACCTTCAAATCCTCCGACAGGGCCCGCTGCTGGGAGGGAGACAGGGGATTGTCCACGATCACCATATCCGCCCCCATGGCGTCCACCAGCTCCTTCACCTCGGCCACCTTGCCCTCGCCAATGAAGGTGCGGGGGTCGGGGGCGTCCTTGTTCTGGAACACGGTGCCCACGCACATACCCCCGGCGGTCTCCAGCAGGTCGGCCAGCTCCTCCATGGAGGAGTCGTCGGCGTTTTCCGCCTCAGGCAGGCAGTGGGCGTTCAGGCCCACCAGCACCGCCCGGTTGATTGCTTTTTTCTCTTGGTTCTCTGTCATTGGTTCCTCCGCGCCGGGTGTGCCGCCCCGGCGTCATTTCTTTTTCAGTACCGTCTCAATTTCGCCGATGAAGATCCGGTGGTAGTCCTTCTCCGGATACCACTTGCCGTCGATCTCCCCGTCCAGGAAGTGGGTGGGGTCCATGTCCTGCCAGTAAGCTTTCCTGCACACCAGCACCAGGTCGGCCTGAGCAAAATAGGGTGCGCCGTCCGCCGTCTCCACGGTAAAGCCGCACTCCTTCACCTTGTCGATGTCCCGGCCGCTCTTGGAGCCGCACAGGGCCAGGGCCTTCCGGTATTCCTCCCCGAAAAAGGCCAGGGTGAATTTCTCCTCCCGCTCCACAAATTCCAGGGTATACCGCTGGGGGCGGATATATACCGTGGCCACCGGCTTGCCCCACAGCACTCCCAAGCCGCCCCAGCTGGCGGTCATGGTGTTGCACTTCTCCCCGGTTCCGGCGGTAAGCAGCATCCACTGGTCTCCGATCAGGGAAAACACATTCTGGTCCAGACTCTTGGGGTCGATTCGTTCAAACATGGCGTTACCCTCCTGTCAGGCTTATTGTATGCGTGCCGGATGAAAAAGAGCCCGTACCGGCTCCGGTACGGGCTCTCTTGACCAGCTTACTTCTTGTCCAGGCCGAACTTCTTGTTGAAGCGGCTGACACGTCCGCCAGTATCCACCATCTTCTGCTTGCCAGTAAAGAAGGGGTGACACTTGGAGCAGACTTCGACGCGGATGTCCTTCTTGGTGGAGCCGGTCTCGATCACGTTGCCGCAGGCGCACTTGATCGTAGTCTGCTCGTAGTTGGGATGGATGCCTTCCTTCATGTTGTGTTCACCTCTTTCTCGTTCCGGATGAAGCGGCGCAGCAAACCTCCACGCCTTATAAACGCTAGAACATAATAGCACAACAACTTGGGCATTGCAAGGGTTTTTTCAAAAATTTTTTTATACCTCCACCGCCTGGTCCAGGGCGAAGAACCACAGCGCCCGGCGGACCACCGGCCTTCCTGTGATCTCGGCCAGGGCCTGGCTGTATGCCTCCAGCTGGGGCCGGTAGTTCTCCGCCCGCTCATGCACGGTTCTGGCCGTCACCCGGTCGGTCTTGAAGTCCACCACCGTGATGCCCTCCAGGGTCTCAAAGTAGCAGTCCACCACCCCCTGGAGGAGGACCTGCTCCCCCTCCCCGGCGGCCTTGTAGTACCGCCCGGCGGGCGCCAGGATGGAGAACTTGAACTCCCGGCGGAGGGACACGGAATCCATCAGCTCCCGGCCCAGCCGGGACTGGAAGAAGGCGGCGATGCGGGCGGGATCGGCGGCCTCCCCCTGCTGGGGGGTGAGGAACTGGCCCTCCACCAGTCGGCTGATCTCAGCCGCCGCCCCCTCCGGGGTGCCCGCCTTCTCAAAGTCGATGTACTGCATCACCAGATGAAGGGCAGTGCCCTTCTGGGCGGGGGTGAGACCCCACTCCTCGGCGGCGAACCGGGGCCGGCCGAAGGTGAGGGTGCGGGGGGCCTTGGGGGCCTGCTCCGCCGCCTCCTCGTCCAGCCCCCGGCCCTTCAGCTGGGTGGCGGTGAGCTTGGAGGGCAGCTCCACGCTGGCGGCGTGGGGGTAGCGCCAGGCCAGCCGCTCCGCCAGCTCCGCCGGGTCATGCTCCGGCTCCGCCGCCTCCTGGGCCTGGGTTGGGGCAAATCGGAACCGCTCCGGGCCCTCCAAAAAGGGGGTGCCGTCCACAAAACGCACGTCCCAGGCCGGGCCGAAGTCTGTCCGGGGGATGGGCACATCGGTTTCCGCCGCCCGGCGGAGGGCTCCGGCGTCGGGGCGGCACAGGGCCGCCAGCAGCACCCACTGGCCCACGCTCTGGCAGGCCAGCAGCACCTGGGGGTCCACCGGGCAGTCCCCGTCCCCCGCCAGCTTGGCCAGATCCTTGCCGCCGCCGGTGAGGGCCACCGACAAAATCAGCTTCTCCTTGGCCCGGGTCATAGCCACGTAGAGCAGCCGCAGCTCCTCCGCCATCATCTCCTTTTCCAGCTGCCGGGCCACGGCGGTGCGGGCCAGGGTGGGGTACTCCACCCCCCGCTCCAGGTCCAGCCCCTTGGGCCCCACCCCCAGCTGGGGGTGGAACAGGATGGGCCGCCGGGTGTCCTCCCGGTTGAGCTGCCGGGCCAGGCCGCACAGCAGCACCACGGGAAACTCCAGGCCCTTGGATTTGTGGATACTCATGATCCGCACCCCGCCGCCGCTGCGGCCCACCCCGGGGAGGGCCAGCTTGGAGCCGTTCTCCCGCAGCCGGGTCAGGTAGGTCAGGAACCGGAACAGGCCCTTGTGGCCCGCCCCCTCGTACTGCCGGGCCAGCTCCGCCAGGGCCAGCAGGTTGCCCTGCCGGGTCTCTCCCTCCCCCATGGCGCCGAAAATGCCCAGCAGATTGGTGCGGTCGTAGAGGTGCCAGAGCAGCTCATGGCTGCTCTGGTCCCCCGCCCCCAGCCGCAGCTTTGCCAGCTCCTCCAGAAAGGCCCTGCAGTCGTCGCCGCCGTCGGCCTCCAAAGCGGCGTACAGATCGGTGTTGGGAGAGGCCGCCCGGAGCTGGGCCAGCCGGTCGGCGGTAAAGCCGTACACCGGGGAGCGGAGCACCGACACCAGGGGCACGTCCTGCCGGGGGTTGTCGATGATCTGCAGCAGGGACAGGGCCACGTTGACTTCGGTGGCGGAGAAGAAGTCGCTTCCCCCCTCCGCCTCCCAGGGGATATCCTGCTCCCCCAGGGCCAGGGCGTAGTGCCGCAGCACCGTGTTGGGGGAACGGAGGAGAATCACAATGTCGGATGGGCGGACGGGCCGTGTCCCCCCCTCCCCGTCGGATACCGGGAAGGAATTGTCCAGCAGTTCCCGGACCCGCCGGGCGGCGAAGCGGGCCTCCAGCAGGTCCCGGGCCACCTTCTCCCCCTCCTCCTCCCCAGTCACCGAGGCGTCCAGGGCATCCAGCTCCACCTGGTAGGTAGGGTCGGGCTCGTAGGGGGCGCCGGGATAGAGGGCCTGGTCGTCGGTGTAGTCCATCTCCCCAAAGGGCACCGACATAATGTTGCGGAACAGGAAGTTGCACCCCTCCAGCACCTCGGGCCGGGAGCGGAAGTTTTTAGACAGGATCACCCGCCGCTCCTCCCCATCCCCGGCCTGGTCATAGGGGGTAAAGCGCTGGTACTTGTCCAGAAAAATGGTGGGGTCGGCCAGCCGGAACCGGTAGATGGACTGCTTCACGTCCCCCACCAGAAACAGGTTGGTACCGTCTTTGGACAGGGCGGTGAAAATGGCGTTCTGCACCTGGTTGGTGTCCTGGTACTCGTCCACCATGATCTCGTCGTACCGGCTGCCCCACTGCCGGGCCAGAGAGGTGGGGGTTCCGTCCTCCCCCACCAGCAGGGCCACCGCCAGATGCTCCAGGTCGGAGAAGTCCAGCAGGCTCCGCCACTTCTTCTCGGCGGTGTAGGCCGCCTCAAAGTCCTTCACCAGGGCGAACAGGCCCCGCACCGCCGGATACACCGCCCGCAGGCCCTCCAGCAGCCCGGCCCCGTCCTCGCTGAACCAGTCCTCCAGCTTTTCCAGCCGCTTCTTGCAGGTATTGCGGATGGCCTTCACCCGCTCAGCGGCGGCCGGGTCGTCCACGATCTTCTTCCGCCCCACCGTGGGAAAGGGGATGGGCAGGGCGGCGGCCGCCTGATCCCAGCCGGCTTTCGCCCCCGCCAGAAAGCCGTCCAGAGCGGCGATGGTGTCCTGGATGCTGGGGGCGTAATTGGCCTCCAGGTTTTCGTCCCGCTGGCACAGCTCCAGTGCCTCCTCCATCCGCCGCCGCCAATAAGCCGCCTGCCCGGCGGCATCGGCCAGCAGCAGCTCCCCCCAGGGGGTCTGGGCCGGGTCGGTGATCCCCTCCAGAGCGAAGGCCCGCTCCTGCTGGTCCAGCCAGGCCCCCGGGTTGGGGTGGGCCTGGACCCGGCCCCGGATATCCAGCACGATCTGCACCAGCCGGGCGTCATCCCGCCCGGCGGACATGGTATCCACCAGCTGGGCAAAATCGCTGCCCTCCGTAATGTCCTCATACCGGGCGTCCAGCACGTCGTTGAGGGCCCGGAGCATCAAAATGCCCGCCTCCCCCTCGTCGCACAGCCGGAAGTCGGGGTCCACATCCGCCTCCTGGCCCCGCTCCCGCAGCAGCTGGGCGCAGAAGGCGTGGATGGTGGAGATCTGGGTCTTGTACACCAGGGTGGCCTGCCGCCGCAGGTGGCCGTCGGTAGGCCGCCCGGCCAGCCGGGCGGACAGCTCCTCCACGATCCGCCCCCGCAGCTCGGCGGCGGCGGCCTTGGTGTAGGTAATCACCAGGAAGCGGTCGATGTCCGCCCCCTCCTCCACCCGGGCCAGCAGCCGCTCCACCAGCACCCGGGTCTTGCCGGAGCCGGCGGCGGCCGACACCAGCAGCCCGCCGCCCCGGTTATCGACCGCGGCCTGCTGTTCCCCTGTCAGGGAAAAGGCCATCGCTCACCCCTCCTCCCATTTGCGGGCGTGGGCCTCGTCCCACACCGTCCGGTCCCCGATCTGTACCTCGTCCCAGCGGTACACCGGGTTCTTCCCCGCCTTCTTCTGGCGGATATAGTCCTTCAATACCTTAATGGCCTTGCCTCCCAGCAGCAGAATGGCCACCAGATTCACCAGGGCCATCAGGCCCATGAGCACGTCGGCCAGGTCCCACACCATAGAGAAATCCATCTGGGCGCCGATGAAGATGGCGGCGACACAGGTGATGCGGAACACCAGCAGCAGTGGTCTGGAGTCCTTGATGAACTTCAGGTTGGACTCGGTATAGTAGTAGTTGCCCACCAGGGAGCTGAAGGCGAACAGGAAGATGGACACGGTGATGAACAGCGGCCCGAAAGCCCCCACCTGGGCATGGACCGCCGCCTGGACGAAGTTCATGCCCTCGGCATAGGCGTCGATGGGCACCCCGGAGAGCAGCAGCATGAAGGCGGTGGTGGAGCAGATGAGAATGGTGTCGATGAACACGGAGAGCATCTGCACCAGTCCCTGCTTCACCGGATGGGACACGTCGGCAGCGGCGGCGGCGTTGGGGGCCGAGCCCATGCCCGCCTCGTTGGAGTACAGCCCCCGCTTGATGCCCTGCATGACGCAGGAGGCCCCCACCCCGGCGAACATGGCCTTCGGATCAAAGGCCTGGGAGAAAATAAGGGAGAGCATATGGGGCACCTGGCCGATGTTCCGGATGGTGATGAACAGACCCAGAGCGATATAGATGGCGGCCATCACCGGCACAATGCCGGAGGTGATGGCGCTGATGCGCCGCACCCCGCCAAAGATGCACAGCCCGGTGAGGGCGGCCAGCACCGCCCCCACCACGGCGGGCCACACGCTGGAGGAGTAGCCGGGCAGATAGTATTGCAGGGCGGAGCCGGCGTTATAGGCCTGGAGGGCGTTGAAGCCGTAGGCAAAGCAGGCGATGAGCAGCACGGCGAACACCACACCGAAGGCCCGGCTGCCCAGGGCCTTCTGGATATAGTAGGCTGGGCCGCCCACCCAGTTCTCCCCGTGCTTTTCCTTATAACACTGGGCCAGGGTACTCTCCACAAAGGCGGAGGCGGCGCCGATGATCGCCAGCAGCCACATCCAGAACACCGCCCCGTAGCCGCCGATGAGGGTGGCGGCGATAATGGCGTTGGCCACCCCGGCGATGTTGCCGGTGCCCACCCGGGAGGCGGTGGAGATCATCAGGGCCTGGAAGGAGGAGATGTCCTTGCCGTCCTTTTTCTTCTCCCCCAGCACCCGCAGGGCCTCGGGAAACAGCCGGAACTGCACCCCGCCGGTGCGGAGGGTGAAATACAATCCCGCCACAATAAGCAGAATAATCAGAATATAGGTGTACAGAAAGTTGCTGAGCTCCCCCAGCAAGGTTCCGAAAGCGGTCATAGAGTTACGATTCCTTTCTATCCTCGGTTTCTTTGCTCACCGCCGTCCAGAAGTCCTCCCCCTTGACGGCAGGCAGCCAGCGCCGCCGGTCGTTCCCCCGGCCCTCCTCAAAGTGGCAGGCGGCGGCATATTCGCACCACTGGCAGGCGTTGTGCTCCGGCCCCCGCCAGAAGGGGTCGGCGTTGATGTTGCCGGCGGCCAGCTCCTGGCCGATCTCCTGCATGATCTTCCGGGTGTGCTGGGCCAGCTTGCCCAGCCGCTGGGCGGACACCAGGGCCTCCCCGCTGAGCTTGCCGGTCTTGGTCACCCGGACAGGCAGGAAGCGGATGCCCGCCTCCGGGTCCTCCATGGCCGAGAGCACCTCCGGGTCGTCCAGCACAATGCCCCGCCGCCGCAGCTGGGTATCCACCAGTTTCTGGCGCTGCTGGTCGCTCATGGCCCGGCTCCCCGCCGCCACCGCGTCCCGGGCGGGCAGGTAGAGCACCCCCGCCCCGGTGACGTCCATGTGATACAGTTCCTTTCCCTGCTCCTCCAGGGTAAAGAGGTAGAGGAGCATCTGCAGGCCCATGCCGTTCCAGATCTCGGTGAGGTCGAAGGATTTCCGGCCGGTCTTGTAGTCCACCACCCGCAGGTAGAGCCGCCCGTCGTGGACCCAGCCGTCCACCCGGTCCACAAAGCCGGAAATGCTCACCGTCATGCCGTCCACACTCAGCTCCACCGGAGGAAGGTCCTGGCCCCGGCCAAAGCCCAACTCGAAGGAGATGGGCTGGAACTGGGAAGAACGCAGCTCCTCCGCCACGTTGTCCACCACGGCGTATACTGACTTGCGCAACCGCCGGAACAGGTAGCGGAACCGGGCGGTCTCATGCTCCAGGCCCCCCAGCTCCTCCGCCACGTAGCGCTCCACCGCCTGATCACACAGAGCATGGAGCTCCCCGGCGGGGACCTCCTTCACACCGCCCAGCTCCTTGCATTGGCGGAGCACATGCTCCAGCACATAGTGGAGGAAGGTGCCGTACTCCGGAGCCTGGAACCCGGCGGCCCGGCGGGGCTCCGCCTTCAGGCCGTACTGCATGAAGTAGGAGAAGTGGCAGGCCTTGTACTTGTCCATCCGGGAGGCGGACATGGGCACCCGGCTGCCGTAGAGGGCGTCCACCGCCTGCCGGTGGAGCCGTCCCCGGTCCAGGGAGGCCGCCCGCTCCATCCGCTCCACCAGGGGGGCGTAGCGGGGCAGCCGCTCCAGGGCCTCCCCCACCCACCGCCAGCGGCCCGCCAGCTCCAGGGCGGGCCGGGGTGCGGCCAGCCGGAAGGAGCCGTCCAGCCGGCTCTCCTCCGTCCGGATCAGCCTGGGGAACAGCAGGCGCAGCTTCTCCGCCAGAAAGGAGGGCCGGCGCTCCGCCCCGTCCGGCCCGGCGGCGGCCCAGCTTACGGAGAAACGCTCCCGGGCCATGGAACAGCACTCATATACAATGGTCATCTCCCGATACAGCTTGTCCCCCAGCTGGGGGGCCAGCTCCAGGCCGTAGGAGGCCAGCAGGCTCCGGTCGTCGTCGTTGAGCAGGCCGGGAGAGGGGGCCGCCGCCGGAATGGCCCCGTCGTCCGCCCCCAGCAGAAAGACCGCCCGATACTGCTTGTGGGCCAGCCGGGGCATCTCTCCGCAGGTCACCTGGTCCAGGGACACCGGGATGGAGCCCACGTCGTACTGGGAGAGCACCAGGGCGAACAGCCGGGCAAATTCCTCCAGCTCCATGGGGCTCTCCCCCAGAATCTGAGCGCACTGCTCCAGACCCCCGCACAGGATGTCCCACAGCTGGGCGTACTCCTCCGCCAGGGCCTCCTGGCCGTCCGCCCGCAGGGCCTGGGCCCGCTCGGCCAGCCGCTGGGGCACTCCGATGTCCTCCAGCAGCTTGTAAAGGGCCTTCGCCTGCCCCGCCCCTGTCCTGTCCCGGTTCTTCCGCAGGGTCTCCAGCGGGCCCGCCACCTGCCGCCGCAGGCCATCCAGCCGCTCCACCAGCGCCTTGTCCTCCGGCGTGAAGGTTCGGCCGTACCCCTTGGGGTGGTTGGTCCAGGGCTTGCTCCCTGTCCAGGCGCTCCCCTCCAGGTTCCAGGTGAGGGCGTAGTTTTCCAGCAGGTCCACATCCTCCTGGCTCAGGTCGGTGAGGCCGGTTTTCAGGTAGCGGAACACGTCGTCATAGCGGTAGCCCCCCGCCGCCGTGTCCAGGGCGGCGGTGATCAGGGCCAGGATGGGCTTTTCCAGGATATCGCTCATGCGGCTCAAAAACACCGGCACCCCGTACCGGGCAAAGACCGTCTCAATCAGACTGCCGTAGCCCTCCATGCTCCGGGCACACACGGCGATATCCCGGAACCGGTAGCCCTCCTCCCGCACCAGCCGCAACATTTCCGCGGCGACCCACTCCACCTCGGAGTAGGGGGAGCAGGCGGTAAACAGGCCCAGCCCCTCCGCCTCCTCCAAAAAAGGCCGGGGCTGGGGGGAAAACAGCTCCCGCTCCAGATGGGCCAGAGGGGGCGTCCGTACTCCCTGGGTCTCCTCCCGCACCGCCACCTGGGCGGGTACTCCTCTGTCCTTCGCCAGGCGGAGCAGCTGCCGGGCGGTGCGGCGGGCGGGGGAAAAGATCCCAGCGCCCCCCTGGTCCTCCTCCAGCTTGTCGCAGGTGAGGGCCACGGTAAGACTGCCGCACTTGCCCAGCAGCACGTCCACCACCTGCCGCTCCTGGGGCGTCAGGTCGGTAAAGCCGTCCAGGTAGAAGTCCTTGCCCCTGGCCCAGTCCTCCCGCCGGAGGACCTCCGCCAGCCGGGTGAGCTTGTCCCGGGGATCCGCCCCCTGCCGGGCGGTCATGGCCTCATAGGCGCCGTAGATCAGGGACAGGTCAGCCAGCTTGTCCCCCTCCTCCCCCCCGGTCTCGGTGCCGGCGGTCCACAGCTGCTCCGGGGTGACCCGGCAGGTCTTGAGCTCGTCCACCGTGGCCAGCAGGCCGCTGAGAAAGGCGGACTTGCGGGAGGGCCGCTGATAGACCTTCAGCTGGCCGGCCACCGATCCCAGGGCCATGTGGAGCAGAAGCAGCCGCCCGCCAGCATCCAGGGCGGGGGCCGCCAGGCCGCCGTACACGGAAAACACCCGGCTGGCCAGGCGGGTAAAGGAGAGCACCTCCGCCCCCGGGGAGACAGCGTTCCCCCCCAGGCGGCACAGGGTCCGCTCCATATCGTGGGAGTGCTGCTCCGGCACCACCAGGATCTGGGGCCGCAGCCTGGCTTCCCGGGCAATTGTTTGCAAAAGCGCCTCCGTCTTTCCGGTTCCCGACCGCCCCAGCAGCAGCTTCAGCATACCAGCGCCCCTTTCCATACAGAATGGCTTATTATATCATAGCTTGCCCAAAAGCAAAAGGCAGATCCTTCCGCGTTTGACAAACCCGGCCATCTATGCCATACTAAATTTCAGAAAAGCGGGTGTACGCCCGCAGGGATTGGATTGGAGATGAAAACGATGTATCAACGCAAAGCCTCTCTGTTCACACGAATCACCGCATTGACCCTGCTGTTTGCCCTGCTGCTCACATCCACCGTTGTGGCAGCCACGCCTCCCACGCCCCCCAACATCACCGCGGACAGCGCCATTGTCGTGGACTACGACACCGGCGAGGTACTCTATGAAAAGGACGCCGACACCATGCGGGTGCCCGCCTCCATGACCAAGGTGATGACCGCCTACATCATTTTTGAGGAGCTGGAGGCCGGCAACCTGACGCTGGACACCATGGTGCCCGTCAGCAACACCAACGCCGACCGCTCCCGCAGCTCCAGCTACCCCGCCATGGTGCCGCTGCCCTACGGGAAATCCCAGTCGGTGGACACCCTGCTCAAGCTGATCCTCATCCCCTCCGCCAGCGCCAGCTGCATTGTCATGGCGGACTACATTTCCGGCAGCGAGGCTGCCTTTGTTCAGCGGATGAACGAGACCGCCAAGCGGCTGGGCATGACCGCTGAATACGAGAACAGCCACGGGGCCCACGTTCACTACCTCACCGCCCGGTCCCAGGCCATCCTGGTACGGGAGTTTATCAGCCGTTTCCCCCAGGTGCTGGAGTACACCTCCATGACCGGAGTGACCTTCAACGGCAAGTACTATCCCAATACCAACAAACTGCTGCCCGGCCTGGACTACGCCTATGACGGGGTGGACGGCTTCAAGACCGGCACCATCAGCGCCGCGGGCTACTGCCTCAGCGCCACCGCCGTGAAGAACGGCCGCCGGATCATCAGCGTGGTCATGCACGCCGACGACGACAAGACCCGCCACACCGACACCACCGCCCTGCTGGATTACGGCTTCGCCATGCTGGAGTATCAGGCCCCCTATACCGACATGGCCTATCACTGGGGCCGGGAGGACGTGGCGGCTCTGAAGGACCTGGGGGTGGAGCTCCACCCCGACGGGGAGTCCTTCCGGCCTGACGCCAACGTGACCCGTGCGGAATTCACCGCCATGCTCTACACCGCGCTGGCCCAGTCCGGCGCCCTGCCGGAGCTGCCGGAGGAGACTACCCAGCCCCCGGAGCCGACGGAATCCGCCCTGCCTGCCGAGGAGGACAGCGAACAGAGCCTCCCCCCGGAAAACACCACGGAGCCCGACCCGGACGCCGCTTCCACCCCGGAGCCCACCCCCACGCCGGAGCCGGAGGCACCTGCCTTTACCGACATCCAAGGCCACTGGGCCCAGACCTATATTGAGGAAGCCATCCAGTTCGGCCTGATCTCGGGCACCGGCTCGGACACCTTCTCCCCCGACCAGGCCATCACCCGGCAGGAGATGATGGTGCTCATCGACCGCTGCATGGACCTGCCCGATGAGAACGGCCTGGGTTTCTCCGACGACGGCCAGATCGCCTTCTGGGCTCTGGAGTCCGCCGCCCGCACCACTGCCGCCGGGCTGATCCAGGGGAACAACGGCAAGCTGATGCCCAACGCCTCCGCCTCCCGCGCCCAGGCCGCCGCCATGGTCAACCGGCTCCTGGACCTGACCGCCTGACCCCTTAACGCCTACAGGAAGGAGTGACGCCCCTCATGCGCCGAGGCCTTTCTCTGCTGTGCACACTGGCGCTGGCCCTCAGCCTGTCCGCCTGCACCACGCAGGAGCCCCAGCCCACCGGCTCCGCTTCGCCGGAGCCAACCCCCGCCGCGACCCTCTCCCCCGCGCCCACCGGCTCCCCCTCGGCGGAGCCCACGCCTACCCCGGAACCTACGCCTCCCGTCTTTGACGAGGACCACACCCTGGACCGGGCGCTGCCCAAGCTTACCTCCAACGGGCTGGAGCTGCCCGTCTACGGAGCCACCGGCTACGCAGCGGTGGAACTTGGCCTGTGGGAGGTCATTCCCACGCCTACGCCTACCCCTACCCCAACCC